>CAYOBX010000621.1:0-3381 GCA_964402245.1 uncultured Saprospiraceae bacterium
TATAAAAAAACCTAGTAAAATCCCTACCTCTAAAGGAATATAGTAAACATACTTGATAAGCATGATGTTCTGCATGAAAAGGCATATTCCATAATAAATAGTTAACTACTTTATTCGTCCGAATACTTCTAGTTCTTTCCAATATATTTCCTTCATGAGGTAGGCTATTGTGCTCCATTACTAAATAGGTGCTAAGCAGACCATGCCCGACCACTTGACCCGTGAAAAGTCCCCAAAACCATCCTTTATTCCAACTCCAAACAATCCACCCTCCAGTAATTAAGAATAAAATAAAACAGCATACAAATCTAGATATGGCTGGATTATCTGTTCTAGTCATTAACGACCTCAACTGCGCTTTATCTAGTAAATTACTTTTATGAAATTTTTCTTGCATTTTTAATTTAATATTTTATTTCTACCCCATCCCTTAGACTCTTTTTTCTGAATTCCTAAACTCGTTTTTCCACTTTTAAAATAACTTTATCAGGACGCATAGTAATCAAAGCTTCAGTATTAGGTACTTGGTCTGTTGTTTTAATTGTATAAACTTTCACAAACTCGCCTAAAAAATAAGCCATTTCCATTAAGGCGAAATGATTGCCAATACACATTCTTGGTCCTGCACCAAAAGGGAAAAAGTGTTTATATTTTGCTAATTTTTCTCCTGCAATAAAACGTTCTGGTTGGAATTGAAGCGCATTTTCCCAAAGATGTTTGTCTCTATGTAAACCAAAGAAAAAGGGCACTATGACTGTGCCTTTCGGATAAACATAGTCCCCAAAAGAATCATCGGCAATTGCTACTCGTTGGGTACTCCAAGTAGTGGTATATAAGCGCATGCCTTCCTGAATAATGGCTTGTAGATAGACATTATTGGCAACGGATTCAATCGGTTTATCAGCAACTAATTGATATAAATTTTCTTGAACTTCTGGATGAGCAGCTAATAAATATAATATCCATGCTAGCGTATTGGCAGTCGTTTCATGCCCTGCTGACATAAAGATGAGTAATTCGTCAATCATTGGTTCATTGGTCATTGCTTCTCCTGTATCTTCATAGCGACTATTGAGTAGCATATCCAATATATCCGCAAATTCTCCATTATTTGACTTTCGCTCATTAATGATGTCAAGAAAAAGCGTTCTTACTTCATTGACTTGAGCTACGGCTTTTCGCTCTTTACCATTGAATGGATAGAGCAACCTTCTCAATGGATTATTAATGTCACTGATCAAAAAATCTTGTAAATCACTAAATCCTCTATTAAAAAGTGCCATCATTTTGGGAGAAATAGGGATGTCAAATAAGGACTTGACTAAAATTTTAAAGGTTAATTCATTGATAATTGGACAAATATCCACTTGATTACCTGTGGGAATTTGAGGTAGATTTGTCTGAATGGTATTCAATACATTTGTTCCTAAATTTTGGATTTTTTGGCGATGAAATCCAGGTTGTATTAACCGCCTTTGTCGGCGCCAATAATCCCCATCTGAAAAGACTAATCCATTCCCTATATATTTAACCGCCCGCTCTACTGCAAAACCTGCCTTTTGGTAATTTCGTTGATTCTCTTTTAATACATGACTTATAAAAGCAGGGTCTTGGGTGAGAATTATATGTTTGGTCAATCCAATGGAAACAGAATAAGTGCCACCAAATTCCTTCATATTTTTAGTAACAAAATTAAGTGGATGTTTTAAAAATTCTTTGGTCTTTAAAGTAGCTTTTAAAAGAGAATTACCTTTTGGTAAATTATATTTTTTCTTTGTTGCTATCATTGGAAAATAGTTTATGTGATGTTGCTAAAGTAGCACGGAATTTATTCCGTATACCTATCGAGCGTAGTGCAGATAGGATGTACTTGTATCTGCGCTTCGCTCGATAATCTCTCGGAATGAATTCCGTGTTACAATATTCAACTAAACTGGTAGATAAATCGTGTGAAAACCTTAAATATGATGGATTCGGACGGGTAAAAGCAGTGCGAGTGCATCAATTGAATGGAGATGGACGAGTTAGGTCTAGCTATTTTTAAAAGCTGTAGGGGTTTGTCCTGTCATTTTTTTGAAGGCCGTGTTAAAAGTAGACTTAGATTTAAAACCAGCTTCCAAACCAATGCCTAAAATAGAATAATGCGCATAATTTGGGTCAGATAAGTGCATTTTTACTTCTTCAATGCGGTAGGTATTGACAAAATCATAGAAATTTTTGCCCTCTTTTTGATTAATAATCTGGGAGAGATAACCATTACTCAAATTAGCTTTTTCCGCCAGCATCTTCATATTTAATGCTGGATTACGGTATAATTTTTCTTCCGCCATTAATTGTAGAACATTTTGATAATGTTCCTCCGCTTTTTCAGAAAGCGCAGGGTGTTTTGGGTTATTTTCTTCTCTAGGAACTTCAAAAAAATCTCTTTGTAAAATCATGAAATAACCCAGCCAAAAAATCATAATAAACATGCCAATCCAAGTAGGGTAGTACATCCACCAAAAATCCTTCCCTGAAAGAATGACATAGGTTTGAGGAATAGCCCAAGCGGACCAAATAATAGCAGTAGCAAAAATATTGTTTTTGGCCCAATGTAATTTATCTAAAAGATTTTTATTGATTTTGGTTTCTATTTGATCGGGTATTCGTTGCATTTCTTTTAATGCCCAAACAACAGTAATAAAACTGAAAAGAACTGCAATTAATTCTTTAGCATCGTGATAGAGAGAGAGGAGGTGGGAATGTTCTAATAAACGGGAGGAATTGACTATGTACATTACTAAAAGCACTATATCAATTACCACTAGTAGCACAAAAGGGGTAATAATCCAATTATCTTTTTTAGAAAAACGATAATTATCATTGATTTGAAAGATAATATAATAATATAATCCAATGGCTGGGAAAAGCGTATATCGAATTGGTAAAAAAGGAATAATTGGATAAGCTTGTCGCCAGTTGAGATTATACATAATTTGACCCAATCCAAGTAAAGTGATTCCAAATAAAGCAGTAGCCAAAGCATAATTAGCCTTCTTCTGAAATTTTTTATTAAAAATTAAAATACAACCAAGCAGAAAACCTTGAATAATTGCCAGAAGGACTAAAAAATTAAAAATGCCGAACGAGTTGGATGCCACTAAGTATTGTTTTTGAAATTGGCGTAAAATACCAAAGTTAGGATAAAAATGGGAAAAGAAGTTTAAACTTAAGAGTATATCTAGGAAAGTAATACTTAACTACAGGAACCTCTAATATGCCCCACTCGACCATAAACGAATCATTCTGTTTATGAGGTAAAATTAATCTGATTTTGTATTTTTGTTCTAAAAACCATACTTCTTTTTATATTATAGGGATTCAGGAAATTGTCAATTATGA
>CAYOBX010000622.1:0-3371 GCA_964402245.1 uncultured Saprospiraceae bacterium
GAAATTCATCTCTCTCCTCGCTTCTCTGCTCTCTATTCTAATAAAATGTCCAGTAGTCTAACTTTGGGATAGACATTAGAAATTTCATATTATGGGAGATCAACAAGAAGAAAAAGATTGGAAACAAGCCCTGAAAGACCGACTTAAAACCAACTATCGTTTAGTAGTTATGAACGATGATACTTTTGAAGAGGTACAGACTTATCACTCTAATTTTTTTAAACTAGGTTCTGTCATTACTTTGGGAGTGCTTTCTATTATTCTTTTAACTAGTACTTTACTACTATTAACTCCTTTAAAACGGTTCTTCTTAAAGGGAGAAAAAGAGAATATAGTCTTAGAAAGTAAGATCCAAAGCCTAGAAAAGGAGATTAGAGCCCAGAAAGTATGGTCTGAAAATATTCGAAAGATGTTGGTTGGAGATGTGGATACTTTAGGAACTGGCCATAATGAGATAGCAGCCAGTGAAAGAGATAAAACGGTGACTTTAACAGAAAGAAGTGAATTGGATGAAAAATATAGACAAAATTTAGAAGTAGAGCAAAAAGAGAATATAAGTACTGCTAGTGTTAATCTCCCTCAAGCAGAACTCCCCTTAGGACAACGTTTTTTTTCTCCTCCAATAAGTGGTGATATTTCAAAAAAATATAGTAGTTCTGAAAAACATTATGGGGTAGATATCATAGCTCCCAAAAATACAGCTATTAAAGCAGCTCTGGATGGATACGTCATTTCTGCTGACTGGAATTTGGAAACGGGCAATACGATTGCTATTCAGCATAAAGATGATGTTATTACTTTTTATAAACATAACTCCGCACTACTTAAAAAGGTAGGAAATTTGGTGAAAGCAGGAGAAGCAATCGCTATTATAGGCAATACAGGGGATCATTCTACTGGCCCACATCTGCATTTTGAGTTATGGCATAAAGGAATACCTGTTGATCCTATGGATTATATTAATTTTAATTAGAGTTAAAATAGAACAGAAAATAGAGAGCAGAGCGTAGAGACAAAATTCGTTTGACATTCGAAAAATTATCGATTTATAGACGAATCTTGTCTCTACGCTCTCTTCTCTGCTCTCTGTTCTAAAAAATAGACGCATGAAAGCATATGTTTTCCCTGGACAAGGGGCACAATTCGAAGGAATGGGTAAAGAGCTTTATGAGGGTGGAGGTATGGCGAAAGAATTATTTCTAGAGGCTAATAAAATATTAGGTTATTCTATTAGTGAGGTGATGTTTAATGGCTCAGCTGAAGAGCTAAAACAAACCAAAATAACCCAGCCTTCGATATTTTTACATTCTATTATTAAATCTAAACTAGCAGGGGCAGATTTTCAGCCAGATGTAGTGGCAGGACATTCTTTAGGAGAGTTTTCTGCTCTAGTAGCCAATGGTGCATTGAATTTTGAAGATGGACTTCAATTGGTCCAAAAACGAGCATTGGCGATGCAAAAAGCTTGTGAAATTGTGGAGAGTACGATGGCTGCAATTGTAGGACTTGAAGATGAAAAGGTAGAGGAAATTTGCTCTAGTATCACAGAAGAAATAGTGGTACCTGCCAATTATAATTGTCCAGGTCAATTGGTTATTTCAGGTAGTGTTAAAGGTATAGAATTGGCGGTAGAGAAATTGAAGGAAGCTGGTGCCAGACGTGCCATTGTGTTGGCTGTAGGTGGAGCTTTTCATTCGCCATTAATGGAACCAGCCAAAGCGGAACTACAAGCAGCCATTGAAGAGACGAATTTCAATGTTCCTGCTTGTCCAATATATCAAAATGTTACCGCTTTGCCCTCCACAGATCCTGATGAGATTAAAATGAATTTGATTGCCCAGTTGACTGCTCCTGTTAGATGGACGCAAACAATGCAGAATATGATTGCAGATGGGGTTGCTGAATTTGTGGAGGTAGGCGGTACTGGTAAGGTGATAAAAGGAATGATTTTGAGGGTGAATCGACGGATGCCTATTTCTGCGATTTGACCGTAGGGGCAACCCTTGTGGTTGCCCAAATGCCCAAACGGATTGCCCAAATGCAAAACGGATTGTCGGATATACTGGGCAACCACAAGGGTTGCCCCTACCGAAATACAAAATGTTTTTGCAAAACATAATTAAAACAAACGGCAATTAAAATGCCTATCACAATTTTTGCAAGAATATAATTTACATTCCCCCATTCTTTTAAGGTATATAAACCTAAGGTGTTTAGACCGACACTCCCTAAAGAAACCAAGGCGTATTTAAAAGCTTGATTTCCTATCGCTCCTTCCTGTGCTTTAAAAGTCCAATGTCGTCCAAGAGTGAAATTGGTAATAGCTCCTAATGCAGCACCCACTACATTAGAATAAATATACCATAGCCCCACTAATTCCGTTAAAGAAATAACAGTTATATAGTCAACACAGGTGCTTATAAATGCAGCTACCTGAGAGCGAAGGAATTCAGTTGTATTTGATTTATCCAATATAAAGATAGATTTGAAGTACGACATTGGCATAGATACCAGCTAAAACATCATCTAACATGACTCCCCATCCCATTGGTATAGCTTCTAATTTTCTAATTCCTAGCGGTTTATAAATATCAAATAATCTAAATAAAATAAACCCTATAAGGATATTTTGCCAAGTCAGCGGTACCAATAATAAAGCGATCCAGACCCCTATTATTTCATCTATTACTACTCTAGACGGGTCTTCCCCCCATTCAGGTTCCAGTTGATGAGTAGATACTGCACCAATTATGGTAGTGAATACAATGACCATTAAGAAGCTAATTTGAAAAGAATTAGTAGCTGTTTGACCAATAAAGTACTGATAAATTCCTAATAAAAAGCACCCTAGTGCTGCTCCAGCGGTCCCTGGAGCAATCGGTGTATATCCTGAACCAAATCCAGTAGCGATTGTTTTATAGATGATTTTCATCCGAATTTATTTTGTTTTGACACAATTATATCCAATTTATTTAATAGTTGATCTAATCCTTATAACCTAGTGCTTTTTTTTGATTAGATTTGTAGGTAGTTAGTTTTGATTAGATTAGAGCGATTGTTACTTTTACTTTTTCTCTTAATAACGTTTAAATAATAACTCCATCATCTTAAATGCGTAGGATGACGAGGTCGTTTTCTACGCCCCTGTCATTTAAAGAATTGATTGCCAAGAAGTTGATTTTCGGAGGCGTAGAAAACGACCCCGAAAAAGCGACACCATTCAAGTCTTCAAATGACCAACTTATTCTTTCGTCGTTACTTAGTCTTGGTAATGATGAATTAATAAAGAAGTTGTTTAAAAATGAATTGATGTATTATTTGCAAGTCATTGATTCCTAGATACTTCAGCTTTTTTGATTCCCGTAGCTAAG
>CAYOBX010000623.1:0-3361 GCA_964402245.1 uncultured Saprospiraceae bacterium
AATTTCTTTATTTAATCCTTGTTTAAATTGCATTTCTGTAGTAAAAGGACTAAATCCCATGAAATACAGATTTTTCTTTTTTGGCAGACAGTTAATCGTTATAGTTTTAGAAACCAATTTTTTATTCTCCTTATAAGCAACAATCTTTATTGTTTGTTCCCCTATTAAAAGAGGAATTCTTAGCCCAAGATTCCAATATTCAAAGAACATTTTTTCATTTTCAACTTCTTCGTAATTTAGCGTTTTCCAACTATTTTTATCCAAGACTTTTCCATTAATAAAGACTTTAATCTTTTCAAATTGATTTTTTTCACTAGGATAATAAAACAAAGCGGTTAACCAAACATCTTCAACTTCTATTATCCCATCTAAATTGGTATAATTTTCAGAAGGATAAATCCAATGTAATTCTGATTTAGTAAATCCAGTCGAAGAGAAAAAGTGAAAAATAAAGACTGATAATATAATTTTCATTTTTGTTTTTTTAATAAATGGCACTATGGTGAAAAGTGTAGGTGAATAATTTTATTTATTTTTATATAAATTCATGCTTTGTGTTTTTGATATTTTTGAGATATACTATAAATATATTTTTATGCTGCCTTGTTATTTTTTAGAACCTGAAACTAACACCAGCAGATAAACTATTATCCTGAAAATCAATTTTAGGTTTCCATCTCTTAGAAATAGAATTGGAATTAGGATAAATCCTTTTATATTTTTTCTTATTCAATCCAATAATTCCCCCAATAATCGCTGTGACTATAGTTATACCCCCAATGATTGCCCCGTCGTTAGATTTATCTCTTAAATCGCCTAGTTCTGTATTTGTTTGCCAAACACCAAGACTGCTACCTACTAAACCCGTTAAGCCTCCAAATAAAGCATATTTTCCAGCATAATTTCCCTTAGCTACTTGAATTATGTCTACCTGTTCCAAAGAAATGGAAGTAAAGGAACTACCAACAGATATTTTATAGCTTACTTCGTTCCCTTCGATATTCAATTCTTCAAAGGAATAATCAATACCATTTGTTAGCGAGACTAAACCATTATTATAGGATTGAGCATCTCCTTTTGTATAACCTAAAACAATCACTAAAAAGCAGATTGTTATATGACAAGTCAATTTCATTTTTTTGATTTTAGTTTTTATAAAATTTTACAGTTTAGTATTTATACATTCTGCATTTTTTCTTAATTCCTTCCTGCTTTTTGAAGACTTAATTGTTGCTCTATAGGTTGGTCTTCCTTGACTATCTTCAGACCAACCATCTCCTGTCAGGCTTATTGGCTGACCTTCCGAATCCTGTTTTGAAAAGGTGAATTTCACATTGGGAGTGTCATTTCCAATTAAAAAATTCAATTCTTCTTTGCTTATTTTGTAATAAATACCAATAACGTAAGTAGTCATAATAAAACGACCTCTATAATTTCCAATAGGAAAAAGTTGAATATTTTGACCTTTATCATTAAAAATAGATAGTGGACAATCCTTACGAGTAGCAATTTTTTTGCTGTACCCTCTTCCCAATTGTACATAGAAATAGGCATCCTCTCCAGATTGGACAAAGCTGTAAATTGCACCCACATTCAGTTTTCCAAGTAGGGTACCTGGTTTGGTAGCTTGATTCGCATTTGGAATAATTCCTCCCTTTTTTTTGGGAAATTCTAGAAATTTTTTAGCTTTTTTGAACTTACATTGTCCAAAAATTTCGGTAGGTAGAACGAAGACTGCTAAAAGCAGTAAGAAGGAAAGCAATAATCTCCCTTTCATAGTTAGTGATTTTAAACATTAATTAAATATTTGTCTCACTAACTATAAAGGGGAGAATTTTCAAAAATGGGAAAGAAGGAAGGATATTTTTTAGATTAATACAAAACCAGCCCAATAATAAGGTTTATCAGGATATTTTTTACGCATTTCTTTTTGAGTGTGATTGAAAGCATCTCGAATACTTTTACCAGAAAAAAGATAACTATAAAAAGTAATCATAAATTCCGCAGATTTCTCATCATCAATTTTCCAAAGTGTAGAAAGAATGTTTTCAGCACCAGCCATCTTAAAGCTTCTTTGTAGACCATAAACTCCTTCGCCATTTTTTATTGTACCTAATCCCGTTTCGCATGCTGATAATACGACTAATTTAACTCCTGAAAGATTCATATTTGCAATATCATAGGCGTTGACTATTCCATCCTCTCTATCTTTAGGGATATTTCCTTCAGTCCATGCTTGATTAGCTCCTGCAAAAAATAATAAGGATTCAAAAAGAGGACTATCCCAAAAACTGTACTTTCTTTTTTGTTTTAATCGAGAAAGGGCGAGACCATGCGTAGCTATGTGTAAAATAGTAGGCTTAAATTCTTTATCTCCTAAGGTCTTGAAAAAATATTCTGTAGCATTACAATCATTGACTATTGTAGAAGGTATTTTCACTTCTTGAGCTAAATCAACTATTTTGTTTATTTCTTTTATAGAAGAAGGTAATATTTTTAAAGGGTTATTATTAACTGCAGACCTTAACCTACTTTTAATATGATTTTTTTGAAAAATTTCTTTATCATAAACATTCTTATATTCTTTTATGCTTTCTTCTTTACAACTTGCATCATAATTCACTCCACCAATAGCGAGTAAACTATTGTAAACTTCATTCTTATTTCCTTTATAAGGGGAATCAATTATTTGGCGACTAGTATTTAGATAATGTAAATCATATTTATCAATAATATAGTTATTTGAATTATCTCTAATTGCGGAAAACGAAATATTATGTAAATGCCCAGAAGGAATATAATATACTTTTTTTATACCCTTTAAATAAATCTATATTAAGGAGTATATCGAGTTGTTATAGGCATATAAATTGTTGATAGCTTTTCTTGGATTATCATTTAATCGGAAATTTTTAGCATTGTTTTTAATTAATTCTGTTATTTTATTTTCCTCAAATAAAGGTATATAGATGGGTTTTTTTATTTCTTTCGTTAGTATAAGTGCTGCATAATAGATAGAATCGATTGATTCCATATTCTTTTTAAAATTGAAGCTTAATATTTCTACTATTGCTTCATCATTACCTAAATTTTCTTGTACGGTTTCCCAATCTATATCTTTTCTTTTAGTTTTTAAATTGGGCATTTTAATGTATAATTCTTCTTCTAATGTTAAGATTTGTTTTGATAGATATTCTAAATCAATATTAGGTTTCGGAGAGGAAATTTGTCTTGAAAATAATTTCCTTAAACCAATCCAGTTTTCATATTTTTTTAAGAGTAGAGAATCTTTAGAAGTCGAAATGTCTGGTCGTCGTCATGACACTGGACACGCAGAATAGTTAACTAAGCAGCCTTTTTA
>CAYOBX010000624.1:0-3361 GCA_964402245.1 uncultured Saprospiraceae bacterium
TTATTCAACAATTTATGTCTTAAGTAGCTGCCAAATTTATTTGGCTGGCTCGTAAATTCTATAAAGATAAACCTACCTATTAAGCACCACCTTTTCTGTGATAAACTGTCCCTCTACTTGAGCGCGAATAATATATACTCCTTCGGAGAAACTGCTTAAATCTATACTTGATTCATAAGAACTAGATTCAAATATTAGTGCCCCCGTCATATCTAAGATTTGGATATTTTGAATGAACGTTTCGGTATTTCTATTTGCTAATTCAACACTAAATTGTCCAGTAGTTGGATTAGGTAAAATAGATAAGCGCAATTCCCTTTCCTTATTATTAATAGAATTTACCTCATTCCATTTTAAAGCTGTTGGAGTTAGAGATTCTTCTAAAATATTGGAAGTCGGAGTACAGTTTTCAATAGTAGCAGAAAATTCCGCAGTAGCTTCAACTGCAAACCCTGGTTTCAATAAGATACTATTCCCTGCCGTATAGGTTATTGACCCACTTGTGTAAATAGCACTAGATTCGATTGTATTAGTCGCAGGAATTACCTGATCCATATTAATAACTTGCCCATCTAACACATAATCAGTTTGACAGTCAAATGTACCTTCCGCTACTAATGGATCTGTATTTCCTATTTGTTCTTCTAAATTAGTTTTACCATCTCCGTCAGGGTCTCCATTGCCATCTTCCAAATGTGTTAGTAAATTTGTAAACTCCCAAACATCATTCAAACCATCCCCATCTGCATCCTCTGGTTGAACCGTTGATGCCCAGTCTGTATGAGTGGCATTTAACGTAGGCATATTCGCAGCTACATTCTTTAAATGGTTTCTTAGTTGAACCCGTAGTTTGTTAAAAATTGCTGGGTTATCGTTTTGTACATCCGTTGTTTCCCCTATATCATTTGATAAATCATATAATGCAAAGAGACCCGTATCATAATCTATTTTTAGTTTAAAATCTCCATCTACTGCTGCTGATACTGGGACTTTAATATTATTACCATAATGAGGAGAATGAAAGTAAAGTGGTTCTGTACGAATAATAGAATTATTTAAAAATAAAGGAGCTATATTTTCTCCGTCTAAATCAGCTGGTAAAGGTGAACTAGAATTGGTCAAAGCGGCGAAGGTTGGAAATAAATCATATCCTACGATAGGTGTATTATTATAAGTACCTGCTGGGATATTTGGTCCTTTGATAATAAATGGAACTCGAATACCACCTTCTGTTAACAGTACCTTGCCTCCCTGTAAAGGAGCGTTACTGGACTGACCAGCGGAGGCCCCATTATCAGAGGTGAAAATTACATACGTATCTCCCTCCAAACCTAAATCTTTTATAGCCTGAAGAATCTGACCAGTTCCTGTATCCATATCTTCTGTCATCGCACCATATTCCTCTCTATTATGATTCCCATTAGAATTATTGGGTCTAATAGTTAAATTGTTATATAAGTCGATTGATTCTGATTTTGCTTCCGATGGGCCATGCACTGCATAATGGGAAACCTGAAGATAAAAAGGAACATTATCATTTTTTGCAGCCGTGATAAAGTCAACCGCTTTAGTACTTAGCTCAAATATTTTCTTGGGATCAGTTTGCACAGTCCCACCTTGATCTCCGTCATTATTTGTTGTAGCACCATCCCCAAAGTCAAAACCATTGGTAGATGTGCCACCAGACTGTAAATGCCATTTACCATAATGGGCAGTTCGATAGCCAGCCGCATCTTTAAGCCATTCTCCGATAGTCACATCATTGACATCAATAGCCGTATTTGTTGCAGCTGGTAATAATCTTTCATTAGTCGTTGCACCACCGCCGCCTGTTTCTGTAAATTGATTTCTAGCGGTCGTCTGTCCTGTTAGTATGGCACATCTTGAAGGGGAGCATTTTGGTGCGGGTGCATATGCTTGTGAAAAAGTCATTCCTTCTTGGGCCAATTCTTCTATTTTGGGAGTGAAATAGTAGCCACTTTTAGTATCTGATCTCGTATTTGACATGGCTACAGAACTACCTGTCCAGCCCATATCATCTACCAAAACGACCACAAAATTTGGGGGAGCTTCCTTCACTTCTATATCTCCCATTGTATCAAATGGATCGGACCATTTCTCATCCGTATAGATAGCAGAACTAGTCAGTGTTTTTAGAAAAGCAACAACTGCTTCTTTTTCAGCCTCTGTCAGATTTAAACGCTGTCCCGAGCCATTTCCTCTTACGAGTGCGTTATCAATATTCGTATTATCAGGATCAACTGGAATGCTATTATAATGATTAATAACGGATAACATATCCGTAAAACTACCATCATGCATCATGGGTCCATTTAAAGTGCCATTTGGACTAAAAACATCTCTCAAAGAAGGAGCTCTTGTATTGGAAAGATCCTTTGCGGTAGGGTTGCCGGCTACAGAAATAATCCCATTATTTCCAGCGGTTGTACTAATATCAAAAGTAGGTGACCGATGACAAGTCCCACAGGCAGCTCCTCCATCCCTTCGAGTATGTAAAAAAAGAGATTTCCCTAAATTTTCTTGAGTAGTGAAATTTGGGAAGTCAAGGGTATCATTCGCCACTTGTTGGCGACCTATATCAAATTTTGAATCAAAGGATTGTATACTTCTTATAAATTGTCCTAAGGCTTTTTGTATTTTATCTTCTGTTATCGTTCCATCTGAAAAAGCTAAAGGGAATAGCCGCTGGTAATGCTCCAAATTAGATAGTTTTCTAATTAAAGAATCTATATCCGCTCCATTCGTTCCATCAAATCCCATTTCTACATGATCTTGTATAGGTTGAGTTGTTTGGTCTTCTAAAGAAGTAGCCCTTTCATCCCAAAAAAATCGTTCTTCCCTAGCAAAACGAGCATAGGCTAAACGCATAGAATGTCTGCCTGTTAGTCCTCCATTCAAACCAACACTTACCGTGGCATCATCACTAAAAGCTAATGCTTGTTTGTGGCAACTGGCACAGGCAATCGTATTGTTACTTGATAAATTTTTATCATAAAACAAGACTCTACCAAGTGTAGCACCTGCATTAGTTATATGATTATCATTAGGAGTGTTATCTTTATTCGTAGCTTCAATATAGGAGGGTATTGGTATATTGCTATAATTTAAGAAATTAGTGACATCAATGGTTCCTGAAATTAGTACTAGGGAAGCTAATAAGATGATTAAGCGGATTTTCATAAAGATGGAATAGATTAATTCTTCATACAGGGCAAACAAAAGTCGTTTTTATAATAGGTAGTCGATTGATATAAGGAACAATGAAAAAATAAACTTACAATTTATACGGCTTCTTTTGCCCTCAGCAGCCCATCCGCTTTGCGGTTCACAAAGGGTGTTT
>CAYOBX010000625.1:0-3359 GCA_964402245.1 uncultured Saprospiraceae bacterium
CATATGAGTGCATCCGCAGAAATGCCCTACTTCATCAAGCCATCTATCAATTTAGATAAAACAGCCAAGCGACAAGCCTATCAAGAGGCAATGGCAGCTATCAATGCCAATTTAGAGGGAGCCACAAGTCCAATTTTAAAAATGGCAACGATTAACTGTATTCTTAAAACTTTTTTACCTTATTACTATTGGGTAGGCTTTTATTTAGTGAATAAAGATCGCTTAGAGGTAGGCCCTTATCAAGGTACTTTGGGATGCTTGTATATAGATTTTTCAAGAGGGGTATGTGGTAAAGCAGCCAGAGAGGAAGCCACTCAAATAGTAGCAGATTGCCACGCTTTGGTACAGGGAGCAGAGCATATCGCTTGCGACCCAAACTCTCAGTCAGAAATAGTAGTTCCTGTATTTGGGAAAAATGGAGCACTAATGGCTGTTTTTGATGTAGATAGTACTTTAAAAAATTCTTTTGATGAAGTAGATCAGCTTTTTTTAGAAGAGTTGCTAGATTTACATTTTGCTTCTCAAAATGTTTCGGGGTCGCTTTCCGTGCCCTCGAAGCTTTAAAACTCGTTACCCTATAATAAACAGTCCTCTGAAAATATACTCCTATGGATAAAGAACTTTATTCCAAGTACTTTCCGACTTTCCAGCAAGTATCTATTAAGACTTCTGAGACCACCATCAATGCCGTTGTCGGTGGAAAGGGGCCAGCATTGTTATTATTACATGGCTATCCACAAAATTTATTCTTATGGAGAAAAATAGCTCCTGCTCTAACAAAACAATTTACAGTCATTGCAAGTGATCTACGAGGATATGGCGAAAGTGGAAAACCAGAAACAGACGACCAACATTTGCCTTATTCTAAAAGAAAAATGGCACAGGATCAAGTAGAGTTAATGACTGCACTTGGTCATCAGCAATTCATGGTAGCAGGTCATGATAGAGGTGCAAGAGTGGCACATCGGATGACATTAGACTATCCAAATAGAGTATTAAAACTAGCAATCCTTGATATTCTTCCTACCCTACAGTTATACCAAGAAACGGACATGGCCTTTGCTACGAACTATTGGCATTGGTTTTTCTTAATACAACCTTATCCGCTACCAGAAACCTTAATTGGAAATAATGCAGACTTTATGGCCATGGCGGTATTTTCTAAATTGTTACAATCCAAGGCTATTACACCAGATATTTTAGCCGCATATAAAACTAGCTTTTCAAACCCTCACACCTTGAAAGCCAGTTGTGAAGACTACAGAGCAGGGGCCACCATAGATATGGAACATGACTTAGCAGATAAGGAGATACGCTTTGAATGTCCTACACTTATATTATGGGGTGGTGAAAATTTAGTTTATAAAAAAAGAAATATAATAGCGGAATGGGAAAAAAAAGGAACAGATATTAGAGGACATGTCATCAATTCTGGACACTTCATTCCAGAGGAAGCACCTGAGGCAACTTTAGCGGCATTTAATACTTTTTTTAATTAAGTAACGACAAAACAATAACTTCGACATTTGGACGGATTTATTATTTCGTCGTTACTAAGAATACATAGTGACTTTTCGTATTTATTTTAGTCTTAAGTTATGCACAAAAAAAAGGCCGTATACATTAAAGGGACACAATAAATCACAAACCCTTAATAACCCCCACTATTAGACATAATTTTATACAGGACGCAACTAAATATTAGTTTTTATTGTTGAGACTCCTAATCCTCCGTAGTTAAACAAACCCAACAAATTAGATATTATTAATAATTTTATAAGAATGCTTGGTTCTTAACACCATCGAACACAAACTTTGTAATCTATGAATAGTTTTAAAGAATTAGAAAAATTGACAGAAGATGAAATGCCCAATGTACCTTTAGGTATCAAATCTAATGTGCAGGGTCAGTTAACAGGTATGCGAACAATGGGGGAAATAGTAGAAGTATACCTGTCTAAGTTTTTTAATATTATATCCGCTGTTTTTGGAGGAGAAATAGAAGGAGAGAGAAATACTCACTTAATCACTTTGTTTTTACCTGTGAAACCAGAAGAATTAGAGAAATCAACCTTTCTAAAAAATTTAACTAATGTTTTTTCTCTGACTAAATCTCCTACTCTACTAGTAGCCATTGCCGTAAAAGACGGGACAGAAATTTCTTTAAAAATGTCTACTAAAGATGCTACCAAAATAAAAGCTAGTATTAACAAAGAGCTATTAACTGATCTAAATTTAGAGATTAGATAGCATTAGAAAAAACCTGACTAAGATATCATTACAAAAAAAAGGAATACTTCTCCAAGTATTCCTTTTTTTTGTTAATTCTAATTATTTAACAATGGTGCCTCCATCAATTTAAAAAACTGATCTAGTTTAGGTGTAATGATAATCTCTGTTCGACGATTCCTACTACGTCCATCAGAGGTAGTATTTTGAGTCTTTGGTACAAACTCCGCACGACCTGCCGCAGTTAGCCGTTCTGGGGCTACATAGTATTGGCTCTGTAATAATCGAACGACAGAAGTAGCCCTTTTAACACTCAAATCCCAGTTATCTGCAATACACTCATTCGCCATTGGAACATCATCCGTATGTCCTTCGACTAATACATTCAAATCATCGTGGTCATTCATTATAGTCGCCAATTTCTCCAATACTCCAAACGCTTCTTTACTAATAATGGAACTACCTGAAGCATACAACAATTTGTCAGAAATAGACACATGTACGACTCCTCCTTTAACCTCTACCTGCACATCCTCATCATTAATATCAATCAAGGATCGCTTAATATTCATCACTAAAGCTAAATTTAAAGAATCTTTAGATTGAATCTTTGTGGATAAATCTTGAATGAAAGAATATTGCTGTGTCATAGATTCTAAAGAACGTTGGATACTCTCAGACCCTGCTTTATTGACGACAGATAAATCGGAAAGTCGATCTAATAAACTGGCGTTAGAGCCTTGAAGATGGGCCAATTGACCTTCCAATTGCTTCACTTGATCTTCTTTAGAGCTTAATTGAGTTTCTAATTCTGTGATTCGTTGTTTTTCACAAGAAACTAATACTAGACCTACGCACAGTATGCCTATCACTATGGGAAGAATGATTTTCATGTTTTTCATAAGACAGCTTTTCGTTATTAAGAGCTATTACTATACCAAGATACATGGCATAATAATAGTGTTTGGGATAAACTTTCTAAGGGAAGGCTTTATTGTATAGTGTTAAGAAATATTTAATGGGAGGAAGAGAGAAAAGAGAGGAATTTCTAGCGAAATTTTTAATTAGGAGGGAATGGCTATCGCCATTTGTGAAGATTGAACACAGAGGCACTGAGGCCACGGAGAAAT
>CAYOBX010000626.1:0-3351 GCA_964402245.1 uncultured Saprospiraceae bacterium
ATATTTATCTTCTGCCTGAAAATAGGCAATGTTTTGAAAGTCGATTAAAATAATCTTATCCCCTACTTTTACTGGAAAGGTAGTGGTTGTTTTGGTCGGTTTCAATTCCTTGACTAACTGTTCTAATTTACCGTAATCTACGGTCTGATTAGCTTGCCCAAATTTTTCTAATTTCTGAATCGCTTTTTCAAAACGAGCAGCCCCAAATGGTTTTACTAAATAATCAATCGAATAATTTTCAAAGGCTTTAATGGCATATTGTTCATAGGCGGTTGTAAAGATGACTAAGGGTTGATACGTCAATGCCGCCAATACTTCAAAGCCGGTCATGTCGGGCATTTGAATATCTAAGAAAATAACATTCGGTTGATGTTGTTCTATTAAATCAATGGCTTGTCGTCCGCAATCTGCTTCTGCTACTACAGTAATTTTTTCTTGAAAATTCGAGAGTAATCTTTTTAGGCGCAGTCTTGCAGGTTCTTCGTCATCTATGATAATTGTTTGGTACATATTTGTTTTCCTTTAGTATTACTTGCCAATTGATAACATATCTGGGGAGTAAAAGCATAATGAAACGGATTGTCGAAGTCTCCTGACTTCGATACCATATCTTTCGGTCTTTGACCGAAGTAACTAGGCATTTCGGTCAGAGACCGAGTAATATTCCATCGAAGTCAGGAGACTTCGACGATCATTCACTTTACCCCCTATTTGTTATACACTCAATTATTTTTTATTTTATTTCTTAAAATATTTATGAATTCTGATTTTCGCTTCTTATCCAATATTACTACCTTAAGAAATAATTCCTCTCTATTCTTTTTTTTGAGAATTATCTCTGTTGATCCTAAAATTATTGAGTTGATTTCTCTAAGATTTATTTTTTCTTCTGGGCTTTTGTTACCAAGTTTATATTGTAATTCGTTATTTTCAACCCGATAATAGACATCTCCTGTTTTTATTTTATTTTTCGTAAATATTTGAAAATAAGTCATAATCAAACTAATCCCTCCAAGTAAACATAACAAGCCTATCATTAAATTAGATAGAAATTTCTCTTGAATAATCAAATATCGGTATAGATAACTAATCCCCATAAAAGTTGTACTTACACCTAAAAAGAATTGCATTAAACGTATTCGTCTAATTTTTTGTTCCGAACTATCTTCGACTAAGTCATAATTGAATTCCATTAGCTATAATTTTAGTCAGTTAATTGTTTTTCCTAGTTTTAGGCTTTATTGCTGAAGCAGAATATCTGAGTCTATACACTCATTGTAATAACTACATGCTTCTCGGCTCCATTTATAAAAGCTAATTCATACCGATCAGGAGTAATCTTTTTAGACGTAACCTAGCAGGTTTCTCGTCATCTACGATAATTGTTTGGTACATATGGTTTTCTTATAATAGGTAGCGAAATAGCTACGTGTTTTTCAGGCGCATTTACAAAAGCCAAATCATGTAGATCAGGATATAATAATTCTAATTTCTTTTGAACGCTTTGCACTCCATATCCAGATTGTAAATTATCAGGAAAAGGAGGCCCTTGATCGAATAATCGAATCAATAATTTATCTTTTACTTTTTCTAATTCCAATCGAATAGTCATGCTATTGGTACTAGATTGATAGCCATATTTAACAGCATTCTCAATTAATGGCTGTATTAAAAAACGAGGTATCTTTTCTTGTTTTAAAAAATCTGGACATAGAATCTCAAACTGTAAGCGATCTCCGAAACGAATCTTTTCTATACTCAGATAGTTTTGCAACAATTCTAATGCTTCTTCTATTGTGTTCCAATGTTCCCCTTGTCGATTTGTACTTTGTTTATAAAAATGAGATAAGGCAATAGCCATTTCTTCTGTCTTTGCAGGGTCTTCTTGAGCTAAGCCTGCTATAGAATTTAGGGAGTTGTACAGAAAGTGAGGGTTTACTCTAGATTGTAAAGCATCTAATTCAGCTTTAGATTGTTGAACTTTTAGTTGAGTCAGTAATAATTGTTTGTCTTTTAGTTTAAGTTCGACAAAATATTTACGAATATTATTAAGCAAGTTACCTAAAGCAACTGCTGCCCAAGTGAAAGTAATACTACTAAAATGATGATTACCATCCATGTTTAAATAGTCTTCAATATTTATAGGAAAACTAATAATAACTAAAGAAAGAAATTGTATTAACGCTCCACCACACATTATTTGATTTACAATATTTAATTCTTTTCGTCCAATTGATTCTTTCTTTACTAACGATTTTTTAAGGCTTCTTTTTACTACAAAATAGACTGGTACTATACTCAAAAGGCAAAAGCTTACTTCAAAAATCCAATTTTCAAATTCAAATGGATTTATAAAAAAAAATAGAAGAAAAATTGAACTTATTTCAAACCATCCTTTTTTAATAGAATAAGCTGTTTCTATAAATTCACTTAGTGATCTTCCCAACCATATTAAGATAAAAGACAGTATAGTAATACTTAAAAATCCCCAAGGAGAGAAAATAATTCTTCTAAAATTTTGCATCTTCTCTGTCTGATATTGTCTAAATATTTTTAATCTTTCATTCCCGTTATATAATGATTCTATTGATTTGATGGTTAAAGAATCCCAAGAAGCAATATCTTCTGAAAGTCTGTCTACAACCCAATTGGACTGAGAATACTTTTTGCTTAATAAATGAGAATCATCTGTTCCTACTGCTACTTCTAATTGTCCATTTTTCTTTAGCCCTATCACTTTAAAGTATTCAATTATCTCCTTATCCTTATTTAAGACAACATATAAATCTCCTTTCTCAGGAATTTCAATAAAGTTATCTACCGATTCAGTGTATAAATCTTTATTAGGATTTTTTTGACCATAATACATCATCACTAACCAGAAACCAACAAAGGTAAGAATCAAGGCCAAATAGTAGATATTATCTTTAGTCTGCTTTTTCATTGAGAACAATTTATAAAAATTAACCAATTCCTTCTATTCAAATACAAAGGAAATAGGAATACAAGGAAAAAAACATCACTTTCCGATCAACTAGCAGACAGCAGCGTGAATGGGTCATTTATTAGGTGCTAATTTTAAGGGTGACTTCTAAGCTTGGGGAATAAACTGGATTTTTTAAACGATCAGATGGCGAAAAGCCATCAGATCGCATGCCAAACGTGCTATGTGCGATCTGATCGCTCTAAGCAATCTGACCGCTTAGTTAAATATCTTTTTTCCAAGGTTAAAAATTTAGTAGCATATTGAATAGATACAAGAAAGATGATCTGTTACTAATTTATTTCAACAATAAATTGAACCAATTCCTATAAATTTTTATTCTTACCTTGCAGGGGCTAATAGCGTTT
>CAYOBX010000627.1:0-3305 GCA_964402245.1 uncultured Saprospiraceae bacterium
AAATATTCTGCCCATTGCACTTCTTTGAAAACACTAGCTATTCCTACTATATTAATTTAGATACTAGATATATGGATGGACAAAGAGGCTTATTGTTTGGACCTTATGCTGGTTTTTCTACTAAATTTCTAAAAAATGGCTCGTATTGGGACTTACCTCTTTCACTAGAATCTCATAATATTTGGCCTATCCTTTCTGCTGGGGTTCATAATATAGATTTGACTAAATATCTAATAGAACAAGTCACCCAATCCAAAGCGGATCGCTTTAAGGCACTCAAAGTTTTCTTCCCAGAGGCAAAAATGAAAGATTGGGAATTAGCAGTCGCAGGCCAAAGAGTTCAGATTATTAAAAAAGATGCAAAAGACGGAGGGGTATTAAAATTTGGAACAGAAATCGTTTCGGATTCTACTGGTACATTGGCTGCTTTATTAGGAGCTTCTCCTGGTGCTTCTACTTCTGTATCCATTATGCTAGATGTATTGAAGCAGTGCTTCCCTGATAAAATGGCTAGTGAAAAATGGAAAAAACAGTTGTGCAAAATGATTCCTAGTTATGGGGTGTCTTTGGTTAAACATGCGGATCTATGCCGAAATACGAGAGCTAGGACTACTAAAATATTGGAGTTGGAAGCTTAGTAAAAAGGATTAAATATTGGTCTAAGTTATTTATTTCTTTTTACTTAGTAACAGCGAAAGAATAACTCAGTCATCTTAGTAGTGTAAGATGATCGGGTCGTTTTCTACGCCCCCGTCATTTAAAGAATTGATTGCCAAGATGTTAATTTTCGGGGGCATAGAAAACGACCCCGAAAAAATAATAACATTCACTGCTTCAAATGAGGGAGTTATTATTTCTTCATTACTTAGCATTACATCTAGTGTTTTAATTTCAATTTTCATTTAAATTTTAATTAAAACCTTTTCCTATTTCGTATCTTCCCCCTATGAAAATATTACGAATCCTTCTTTTAGGTATAATCCTTCTAGCACTCCTAACAATGGGCGCTGCCTATGCCTATCTACAATCTACCAAACCATCCTATGAAGGAGAAGTAACCTTACAAGGAATAGAGCAAGCCGTAGAGGTTTATTTTGATGATTTCGGAATCCCTCATATATATGCCAAAAATGAGGTAGATGCCCACTATACCCTCGGCTATGTACATGCTCAAGATAGGTTATGGCAAATGGAATTGATGAAGCGATTAGGAAAGGGCAGGTTAGCAGAAATTTTAGGACCAGATTTGGTTCAAATGGATCGTTTCTTCAGAACGATTGGCACAGGAGTAAAAGCTATAGAAAACGCTGCTTTATTTGAAGCGATCCCTGATTCAGACCCAGTAAAACAAGCAACCTTAGCTTATATAGATGGTATCAATGATTATATTGAAAAAGGCACCACTCCTATAGAATATCAATTATTAGGTATAGAAAAAGAATCTTTTACGATTGAGGATACCTATGCTATATATGGATATATGGCTTTTAGTTTTGCACAGGGTTGGCGAACAGATCCTTTAGTTACTCGCATTCAAAATAAGTGGGGTGCTTCCTATTTACAAGATCTTGACGTTCATTGGAATCCCAAAGCCCAAATGATCCCTGTTTTTCCTGCAAAAGAAATTACCTCTACAACCACTACTACTTCTTTTTCTACTAGTCAACTAATCGAACAATTACCTGTAGCGCCTTTTATGGGAAGTAATAGTTGGGTGGTAGGTGGACAAAAAACCACCTCAGGACAAGTTCTTTTTTCCAATGATACCCATGTAGGTTTCGCACAACCTTCTGTATGGTATGAAGCACATCTGGAATATCCAAATCATCGTTTTTATGGCTATTTCTTAGGGGGTGTTCCTTTTCCTGTGATGGGCCATAATGAGCATCACGCAGTAGGGATGACGATGTTTGAAAATGATGATATAGATTTATATGTAGAAAAACCGAACCCTGATAATCCAAATCAAGTATGGTTTAAAGATCATTGGGAAGATATGAAAGTTAGAAAGGAGGTAATAACCGTAAAAGGAGGAGAAGATATAAACTTTGAGGTAAAGACTTCTAGGCATGGTCCAATCATCAATGAAGCGATAGCCGATGTAGGAACTATGACCGACCAACCAGTTGCATCTTGGTGGATTTATAATGAATTTCCATCCGAAAATCTACAGGCAACCTATGGTATCACCCATGCTACCACAATGGCAGAAGTAGAAAAAAATGCTGCCTTGATTCATGCCCCAGGCCTTAATCTAATGTATGGAGATAAAGAAGGTAACATCGCTTGGTGGACAATGGCTCGCTTACCAATACGTCGGGACTCCATTAATTCAAAACTATTTCTAGATGGAGCTAGTGGCGCAGATGAAATATTAGGATATATCCCTTTTTCTGATAATCCACATTCTATTAATCCACCTGAAGGCTATGTCTATTCTGCCAATAACCAACCTGAAACTACGGCAGGTATTTTACACAAAGGGTACTATATTCCAGAGGATCGAGCTAGGCGGATCGTTAACATGCTAGATCAAGAAGATCAATGGGATATGGCTCGTACTAAAGCCATGATCCTAGATGTAAAATCTCCTAAAAAAGCACAAGTAACAAAACGATTATTAAGAATTCTTGGCAATACACCACTGCAAGGAAATAATGCTGCAAAAGCTATTGCGTTATTATCTGCTTGGGATGGCGATTCTCAATTAGCAGATATAGCCACCACCATTTATACAAAATGGGATTATCTAATAATGGAAAAAACTTTTCAAGATGAGTTAGGAGCAGCCGATTTTTCTACCTTCTTAATGACGGTTATGGCTAGGCGAAGTTTTCCTTTTTTATTAGAAAAAGAAAATTCTCCTTGGTGGGACGATCAGTCAACAACTAACGAAAAAGAAACTCGTCAAGAAATAGTACGAGCTGCCTTTCAACAAACGTTATCCGAATTAGAAGCACAATTAGGAGCAGATATTGAGCAATGGAAATGGGGGAAGGTACATAGCATTACCCACCCACATATATTAGGACAAGATCCTAATTTAGCTAGACTTTTAAATGTAGGACCATTCCCTGTTGTTGGTAATAATGAGGTATTAAATAATATGGCCTTTCATCCTACTGCCAATGGATTATATACAGTGAAAAGTGGTCCTGCCAAACGACGGATCATTGATTTTGCTGATATTGAACATTCTGTAAATATCCTGCCGACTGGACAATCTGGAAATCCTATGAGTGCTCATTATAATGACCAAGCAGATATGTTTGTTAATGGGAAGTTTAGGTTACAAAAAATGAATG
>CAYOBX010000628.1:0-3301 GCA_964402245.1 uncultured Saprospiraceae bacterium
ACTTACGGTGATTTTTGACAATCGGCAAGCAGTAGCTTTAATATAGTTTTTTGTAAGAAAGCCTTTATAAAAAGATATTTTAAACACCTTATCCTCCCTATTTCACTATATTCCTTTCAATTGAAAGGTCAAAGAATCTAAAAAAGCGCATTCTCCTTAAAAATTGCGTTAAGGTCAAGCTAAAATTTAACTAATTACGAGGATATTGAAGTATATTTGTTACTAGGAAATCTATGACTTTAATTACACAATAAAACAAATACTTAGAAATACAGCATAAGGTAAAAACAGAGAACTTTCGATTAAAAAGACTTATTTTTTGATTTTTAACCGCTTACGATCTCTATTCTCGCTTCTCTGCTCTCTAAATCTAAGTTAAATATAATACGTCCAAATAGTATGGAACCAATACTGTCGAGAAGTGAAATCCAAGAACAAAGAAAACCTACCTACAAAAAGATAGTACGTGCCATGTGGTTACTATTAATTCTTGGAATCTTAGGCATAGCACTCCTATTATTCTTTGCTTCTTCTGGTAAAATCCCTTCTTTTGAAAGCTTAGAAAATCCTAAAAACAGCTTTACTTCTGAACTATATACTGTTGATGGCACCACTTTAGGTAGTGGTTATTTTACAGAAAATAGAGTGCCTGTAGAATTTAGTGAGTTGTCTCAAAATGTAGTTAATGCTTTATTAGCCACGGAGGATGAACGATATTATGACCACTCTGGCATTGATTTAAAAGGCTTGGCTCGAGTAGCTGTAAAAACTGTAGTCTTACAAGACTACAGTGCCGGTGGGGGTAGTACGATTACGCAACAATTAGCTAAACTATTATATACCAACAAAAATGAAGGTCGTGCTAGTAATATCATTGAAAGAGGATTCCAAAAATTACGTGAATGGATTACGGCACTAAAGTTAGAGCGAACATATACAAAGGATGAGATTATAAAAATGTACCTCAATGAGTTTAATTTCATTAATGGAGCATATGGTATAAAAGCAGCAGCAGAAACTTATTTTGGTGCTGGACAGGATTCTTTGAATGTGCAGCAAGCTGCTTTGTTGGTTGGCATGTTACAAAATCCTTCTAGATTTAATCCCCTTCGATTTGAAGAAAGAGCCACTAAAAGACGAGAAATTGTCTTGAAACAAATGCAGAAAAATGACTATTTAACACAAGCTCAATATGACTCTATAAGAGTATTGCCACTTGGTATTAATTTTACGCGTAGCTCGCACAGAGATGGGATGGCACAGCATTTCAGAATGGTATTACGAGATGAACTAAAAACCTTATTGAAAGATGGTGCTCGAAAAAAAGCAGATGGTGGCAATTACAATATCTACCAAGATGGTTTAAAAATATATACGACTTTAGATTCTCGCTATCAACAACATGCGGAGTCTGCTATGGTAGAACATATGCAGCAACTACAAAAAATATTTTGGGAGGAATGGAGGCGAGATGATCCTTGGACTTTTCGAGATGGAGAAGATAGTAAAGAAGAACATGATCAAAAAATTAAAATTAGACAACGAACTTTAAAGCGTCTTTTACAAGAAACTGATTTATATAAAGGACTTCGAAAAGAACATTTAGAACCCATCCTAACGGAAGTACAAAAAAGCTTTTCAAAAATAAAAATCTCTGACTTTGATCTAGAGTTAATGGCCAATGGCAATAAAGGTATTGCTGATTTGGTGAGGGATGATGCGATCTCTTCCAAAAAAGCTACTCAATACAGAACTGTAATGAGAAATGGTAAATGGGATCAATTGCTTAAACAATGGAAAGTGTTCCAAGCAGAAGCAAAAAAAGCATTTGAGAAGCCTGAAAAAATGAAAGTATTTGCCTACAATAGTCAGATGGAAGTAGATACGACTATGACTCCTTTAGAGGCATTAAAGTATCATCGAATGTTTTTGCAAACAGGTATCATGGCAGTTAACCCGATTAACGGACATGTAAAAGCTTGGGTAGGTGGTATTAATTTTAAATACTTCCAATATGACCACGTTACTTCTCTTCGTCAAGTAGGGTCTACTTTTAAGCCATTTGTTTATGCTACCGCAGTTGGTAATAAAAATCTTTCTCCTTGCCAAAAGGTCTTGGATGTACAACATACGATAGGCGTAGGAGATGGACGTTTTGCCTTAGATAAAGATTGGAGTCCTAAAAATTTTAGTGATTTTACCAATCAAGAAGTAACGCTATTAGATGGTTTAAGAAAGTCTTTAAATTCCGTTTCTGTTTGGTTAATGAAAGAATTGAATAGTGCTAGACCTGTAGTAGAATTAGTTTCTCAAATGGGCATTAATACCGATTCTAAATACTTAAATGGTCAAAGAAGAATACAAGCTGTTCCTTCTTTGGCATTGGGTGCAACGGATTTGTCTGTAGAAGAAATGACAGGTGCTTATACCACCTTCGCCAATAACGGCTTCTACAACAAACCTATTTTCATTACTCGTATTGAAGATAGAAATGGTAAGGAAATTTATAATAATCGCCCTGTAGAAAAACCTGCTTTGGATGCCACGACTAATCACATCATGGTGGAGATGCTAAAATATGCGGGAAAAGGCAAGAGAGGTTTTGGAGACATCAAAACAAAAGATTATGGCGGAAAAACAGGTACTACCAATGATGCTGTAGATGGATGGTTTATGGGAATTACGCCCAATTTAGTAGTAGGTACTTGGGTCGGTGGAGAAGACAAATGGATTAGATTCAAACAAAAAGCATTGGGTCAAGGTGGTAGAATGGCTGCTCCATTTTTTGCTAAGTTCTTAACTAGAATAGAAAAAGATCCTGCTTTAAAGTGGGATGTAGAAGCTGAATTTTTCCGTCCTCCAGGTGAAATTCCAATAGAATTAAATTGTGATAAATACGAGTCCGACACCCCTGCCGAAGGAGATGAAGAAGGCTTAATTCCTGAAGGAGATGACTTCTTCGACGATCCTTTTGGAGACGAAGAGGAAGAAGATGATGGTTTCTGGGGTGAACAAGCTTCTCCAATAGATACCATTAGTACTCCTTTAGATACTATTGGTAATTTTTAGTGAAGAGTAAATTCATAGTCGTCAGGCTAAAAATAACTATCTGATAATTATGAGGGTAGCTTTTGGCAATCGGCAAGCAGTAGCTTTGATATAGTTTTTTTAGAGATAGCGATTTTGGTAGGTTTTTTTATAAAAAAACCTACTAAAATCGCTATCTCTAAAGCAATATAGTAAACATACTTGTTGCCGAGTCTCAGAATAAAGAACCATAACCTGACGGCCTTTGGAGTAA
>CAYOBX010000629.1:0-3296 GCA_964402245.1 uncultured Saprospiraceae bacterium
ACCATAGGTACATCCATCAACAACACCTTCGTATCAATATCGGCAATAATAGAAATGGAATCCGTATTCCAAACACCGAAACCATCTCTTTTAGAAAGTGCTTGTCCTTCAATCGTTACTTGCCCTTCTAAAATAAAAGCATATACTCCATTATCACTCGCTTTTATTTTATAAGAGTCTGTATGTCCAGCTTTTAGATTCCCAATATGGAACCAAGCATTTTGATGTGCCCATACACCATCGTCATTTGCATTAGGAGATAAAATTTGAAAGAATTGGTTTTTTAGATTAGCATCTTTCAAAGTGATTTGATCATATCTAGGAGTCACATTTCGTTGGTTAGGAAACATCCAAATCTGTAAAAACTTGACCGCCTTGTCCTTATTTTTATTATACTCGCTATGAGAAACGCCTGTACCAGCACTCATCACCTGTACATCCCCCTGTTTAATCGTAGTCGTATTACCCATGCTATCCTTATGTTCTAAATCTCCTTCTAAAGGAATGGAAATAATTTCCATATTATCATGTGGATGGGTACCGAAACCCCTACCTTCGGCTACAGCATCATCATTTAAAACACGTAGCACGCCAAAGTTCATTCGTTCTGGATTATAGTATCGAGCAAAACTAAAAGTATGATGGGTGTCTAGCCAGCCATGATTTGCATGGCCTCTTGTGTCTGCTTTGTGCAATACCGATTGCATACCGTTTTTGTTTTTAGTGATGATACCAGCTTCTTCTGGTAAGTGATTAAAACCGACTTGCTCCATCATTTTGTCGTAAGTCGAGGTTTTTAAATTTACATTTTTGGCTTTTAACATTGAGCTGCCAGTGGCAACTCCTGCGGCACCTAATATCGTTTTCTTTATAAATTTCTTTCTATTCATTTTTTAAAGCTGTTTCCTTATAAACGAATCAGATCTTACTTTACTACCCAACAAAAATCATACTTATTTAGTTTTAAGAAGATGGATTCTTAATGTAAAGATAGTTTTATATTAATTTGATCCAATCAATTAATAATTCAAATGGACCTTCTTGTTTATCAGAAATTAAAAAGCCTATTTGGCCTATCTCAGTCGTAATAATTGGAGAGACACCAGATAACAATTGACCACGCCATGTAGGAATAAAATCTTTTAAAGGGAGTTCAATTTCTTCCCAAATATCAGTTTTTGTAGAAAAATCTAATTTGTAAGAAACCCGGGCATGATTATTAGATTGTATTCGAAAGCTATATTTTTTACCATCTCCTTTAATTTTGATTTTAATTTTAGTCGCAGGTTGCCTGATAGGTGCAGAAAGAATGCCTCTAGTAGAAGCAAATCCGCCGTTATTGTCTAATGAAACACTACCTTTAAATAGGCCATATCCTTCTGATGTAATATCTATCTGACTGTTGGAAAGTCCACCCATTACACCGTCATTAATAATCCGCCATTGTAGCTTTGGAGTGGATTGGAAATTTTCAAGGATAGTCGTTTGAGCAAGCATAGTATTAATGTTGAGTAATAGGAATAATACTAGGAAATTATAGTTCATAGGAGATGAACATTATTTTTTGGTTTTTGATTATAGAAAATGAAAATAAGTAGGGAGGAGAGATTAGAAAGTTGTTGAACACGGAGGCACAGAGTACATGTAACTCTGTGCGCTCCGTGCCTCTGTGTTCAATTAAATTTGACTAGAGACTAGAATTTTTATTACCTCTTTTATCCAGTATAAAACAACCATTTCCACATTTCTTTAAAGGTAATTTTTTTACCATATAAAAAGATACCTACCCTATAGATCCGACCAGATAACCATACAAAGAATATAGTCGTAGCAATTAGCAAAATAAGCGATAAAGCAATTTGCCAAATCGGTGGATTAAAAGCCAAGCGGGCCGGCATAATAAAAGGAGAAGAGAGTGGAAAAATGGAAGACCATACAGCTAAAGTACTATTGGGGGCAGAAATAGCTGGAAATAAAATCATAATCGACAATATGATCGGCATGATCACTGGAATCGTTAATTTTTGTGCCTCTCCCATATCATCACCAATTGCGGAACCAACCGCTGCATATAAAGAACTATAGGCTACGAATCCAAGTAATAAATACAAAGCAAAAGAAGGAAGAATCAACCACCAATTCACATTCGCAATTTCATTAGTGATTTTTAAAGCCATTCCCTGAATTTCATCCTCATCCAATCCTGAATTGGAAGTGGCCATATCCATTTGCATGTCTGAAGTATCAAATCCGAAGAATATTTGAGCACCTAAAAAGATGAGTGGACATAATGCGGCCCATATACCTACTTGTGTTAATGTAACAGCCCCAATACCTAAAATTTTTCCAAACATTAACTGAAAAGGTTTAACAGAAGAAATCATGACTTCCACAATTCGATTGGTTTTCTCCTCCATTACACCCATCATCACTTGCTGTCCATTGATCAAAATAATCATATACATGAACATCCCTAAGATACCACCGATAGAAGATAGAACCATACTAGTAATAGAACTTCTATCTTTTCCCCCTTCTTTAATCGGCTCAGGATCTATATTGACATAACTCTTTAAGTTATCTAATTCTTTTTGATCCATTCCAGAAACGACAACTTTATAGTCTCGTATTTTTCTACCTATTTTTTGTTCTAATTTCAGTTTGGCGGTTAAGCCTAATTGCCCTTCTGAATAATAATTTAAGGTAAAATCTTTTTTATCTAATTTGGTTATCTTAGGGATCACTAAAATTCCATTAAATTTCCCTTCTTCGACCTCCTTCTTCATAATTTCTAAATCTTTATTATGAAAAGAAAAATAAAGATCTTTTTCATCTTTGATCGCTTTATTCATAATATCCCCTTCATCAATAATCGCTATTTTCGTTACTTCGTCTTCCTGAACACTCATTAGATAACTAGGCAGAATAGTAAAAGCGCCAAATATAAATGGAATCAAAATAGTGGTAATCAAAAACGATTTTTTTCTTACCCGAGTTAGGTACTCTCTCTTAACAATTAACCAAAGTTTATTCATTCGATATTTTGTTTAAATTTCTTAATAATGTTTAAATAATAACTCTATCATCTTGGGTGCATAGGATGACGAGGTCGTTTTCTACGCCCCGTCATTTAAAGAATAGATTGCCAAGAAGTTAATTTTCGGGGGTGTAGAAAACGACCCCGAAAAAACGACACCATTCAATTCTTCAAATGAGTGGAGTTATTATTTCGTCGTTACTAAGTAACGACAAAATAATAACTTGAGCATCTTCTTCTATTCTTTTCCAGTCTAAGA
>CAYOBX010000630.1:0-3294 GCA_964402245.1 uncultured Saprospiraceae bacterium
CAAGTTTGTAACTTGATTTTTTAGGCAATATTCTTTTTATAAGAAAACCCTTCTAATTGATCTAAGTATTTAGGTATAATTAGGAAAATTATATTTAAAATAAAATTACAAATGAGTAAAATAAAAAAAGAACGTATTATATTAAGCAATCAAATAAACACATCAAATCTTACTTCTTCTCCCTAATTTAATTCGGAATATAACCCAATACCTGCTTATTAATTACATTTAATTCTTAAATTGGCATTTTTATATAAAATTATTATACCAAACCAAAATTAAAATCAAAACCTACAAAAATGTCAGAATCACTAAAAACACCGATAGAGTATTTTTATAAATGGGAAAAAGAAATCCCTACCCGACCTTTTTTAAAACAACCCAAAGGAGATACCTGGAAAATATGGACCTTTGCAGAAGCAGGACAAGAGGCTAGGCGAATGGCATCTGCACTCAAAGACTTGGGTTTACCAAAAGGTTGTCATATTGGGCTAAGTTCGAAAAATTGTGCCCATTGGATATTAGCAGATTTGGCAATTATGATGGGTGGATATGTATCTGTACCTTTTTATGCAAGTTTAACGGCAGACCAGTTAGAAGAAGTATTACATAAGAGTGACTGTCAAGCCTTATTTCTTGGTAAAATGGACCACTGGGATGCAAATCGGTCCGAGGTTGCAGACAAGATGGAAGTGGTTATTAAATTTCCGCACTATGAAGGTTCTGCCAAAATAAAGGTAGGATATGATTGGGATAGATTAGTAGAAATTACAGAGCCACAGACAACTTCTCCCCTTCCGAATTTAGACGATATTTGGTCTATTCTATTTACTTCTGGGACTACAGGTAGCCCTAAAGGAGTAATGCATACCCATAAAAACGCCGCCTTAGTATCGGCTAATGAAGTAAAATATAACAATTTCAAAGTTTTTGATGTACCTACAGGAGAAGGTCGATTATTCTCTTTTTTACCATTAAATCATATTGCTGAAAGGGCGGCCATTGAGATTGGTGCTTTACAAAATGGGGCTAGTATTTCTTTCGCTGAATCTTTAGAAACATTTGCTAAAAACTTAAAAGAAACTAGTCCAACTTTCTTTTTTGCAGTGCCTCGAATATGGACAAAATTTCAATTAGGGGTGTTGTCTAAAATGCCACAGGAGAAATTGGACGCTATGTTAGCTAATCCAGCTGCGAAAGAAAAGGTACAAATGCAAATCAAGCAGACGCTGGGTTTAGCTGATTCTAAATGTAACCTAACTGGTGCTTCTATTACCCCTGAATCCGTGAAACAATGGTATCAAAAATTAGGGATCAACCTAAGGGAAGTATATGGTATGACAGAAAATTTTGGCGGATTTACATTGATGCCTGAAGGCGGTCATAAACCAAATACAGTAGGGAAGCCATTACCAGGAACAGAAGGGAAAATTCATCCTGATACGGGAGAGGTAATGATGAAAATGGATTGGATGTTGAAAGGCTATTATAAAGATCCTGAATTAACGGCTAAGACGATTAAAGATGGTTGGTTACATACGGGGGATAAAGGCGTTATGGACGAGGAAGGTTACATCAAAATTATAGGCCGAGTAAAGGATGCATTTAAAACGACCAAAGGAAAATTTGTGGTCCCTACTACTATAGAAGCGCACTTTAGTGGCAACGATAATATTGAACAAATTTGTGTAGCAGGTTTAGGAATTCCTCAGCCACTTGGATTAGTTTGCTTATCTGAGCTTGGTCAAAAAGCAGATAAAGAAGCAATCATAGCCAATTTACAATCGGAATTAGAAAGAGTCAATCAACATCTAGCTCCACATGAAAAAATATCTACTATGATCATAGCTAAAGAAGCATGGTCCGACCTGAATAAAATGTTGACCCCTACTTTAAAAATCCGACGAGGGGCTATTAATGAAAAATATATGGAACAAATGAGTGATTGGCATCATTCGGAGGATTCGGTTATTTGGGAAGCATAATATTTTTGTATTGAACGCTGAGGTGCAGAGATGCAGAGTTATATTGGTTCTCAGCATCTTTGCAACTCTGCGTTCAATTAATTATTTTGATTTCAAAAGCTAATAAGATAACTTTATTCTTTCTCTATCTTGCCGAACGCTGGTAAGCCATCCAAACTATAGCTGTTTTTTTCTTTCCGATAATCCACCAAAGCATCTGTTCCTTTATTAGCGACCCACTTTTCCATTGTATCTCTATCTTCTTTAAATTCATATAATGGTACCGTATAGCCACAAGAATCTGACACTCGATGTACGGCTACTTTGATAATGGATCGGGCACTTGGGTAATTAGGAAACTGATCAATTAATGCATTAAATTCTGGCGTATCTCTTTCTAATACTTCTCCCTTCCCATGCAATCGGACTAACTTAGGTGGACCATCAAAAGCGCAAAATAAAAAGGTGATTCGTTGATTTTCTTTTAGATGGGCAATGGTCTCTGCCCCACTCCCTGTTAAGTCAATATAAGCTACGGTAAGAGGATCTAGTATTCTTAAACAGTCCCATCCTTTTGGAGAACAATTAATTAGTCCTTCTTTTTCTAGAGGAGCGGTACTTACAAAAAATAATTTTTGTTTTTCTATAAACGTTTGGATGCGTGGTTCGATAGTTGGAAATACTTTGCCCATATTGAATTGAGTTGTATGCTAGCTTGTCTATTTAGGAAGAATAAGTTGCCAAGAAATGCCATATTTATCTGCACACCATCCAAATTTTTCAACAAAGCCATAACCATCCGATTCATAGTTGTCAAGAGGGACCATTATCTGACCTCCATTTGAAGAAAGTTTTTTGAATAAATTTTGTATCTCATTTTCTGATTTGCATTCAATAAGAATGGATACTCCTGGTGTAAATGACCAAGCATGCTTATAATTATTTTCGGAAAATAGGTACTCCGTACCATTTAATGTAAAGACACCATATTTAATAAGCTCTGGTGTTCCTCCAGCCTCCCCTTTTGAGTATTTTATCAGGTTTTTAATTTCCGAATTTGGAAAAATAGAAATATAAAAATTTATCGCCTCTTCCGCCTTACCACATTGATTCCCTACAAATGTTAGAAATGTTGTCGTTTTCATTTTTTGAATGTTTATAAGTGAGAACTATGTGGCTTGTCTATGTGTATAAATAAATTGTGTTTTCGGAGTAGACTCAAACTTGAAGATTTTGTAAGTTCGATCCTGACAGACTTACAAAATCTTCAAGATTTGAGTCCACTCCGAAAAGTCGATTCGTGCGAAATCTGCAAGTTTTTCAAAAACTG
>CAYOBX010000631.1:0-3251 GCA_964402245.1 uncultured Saprospiraceae bacterium
TATGAGGTTTTTTTGCAAAAAAACCTCATAACATTGCTCCCTCTAAAAAACTATTCAATGCTATAAATCAATATTTTAAGCATTTTAGTATATCTTAGTTTTAGCACAGTACGATGGTGTAAGTTTGTAACTTACACCCAATATTCTTAAAGTTTGCAACTTTAATTTGAGGGCTATGGTAACAAATTTAGATGTTAACAAAGAACAAAATTTTATTACAATGTAGTAAAGCAAATATGAATAAATATACGTTAATTGGCCCTTTCAAACAAATACTCCCAATGTCAAAGCTACCCCTAAGAGGTGCCATCAAGGATAAGCAATTGCCAATCATAAAGAATGCAGGAATCTTAATAAAAGGAGAAAAAATAGTAGAGCTAGGAAATTTTGAAAAGCTATACCAATCCTCAAAAAAATTAAAACCTAAGATAACTCGATTAAACAGGGATCAAGTAGGTATGCCCGGCTTAATAGATGCCCATACCCATATTTGCTTTGGAGGATCAAGAGCCAAAGACTATGCCATGCGGAATGGAGGCAGTAGTTATTTAGAAATTGCAAAAGCAGGGGGAGGTATATGGGATACGGTCACTCAAACTAGAAGAGAATCCTTAGAGCTATTAGTAAAAGGAATTTTAAAAAGAGCAGCACGGCATATTAATAATGGGATCACTACTATTGAAGTAAAGAGTGGGTATGGCTTATCTGTAATAGAAGAATTGAAAATGCTGCGAGCGATACAATTGGCTAATATGACAAGTAAGGCTGATTTGATAGCTACCTGTTTAGCAGCACACATTTTCCCAAAAGATTATGATGGGTCTAAAGAAGACTATCTAAAAGAAATTAGTACCACCTTATTTCCTCAATTAGTAAAAGAAAAATTGACTAATCGAGTAGATGCTTTTATCGAGGAGGGTGCCTTTTCCGCCACCATCATTGACTCTTATTTAAAGAAAGCAAAGCAAATGGGTTTTGACTTGACCTTACATGTAGATCAATTTCATACAGGAGGAAGTGCTGTTGCTATCAAGCACAAAGCTATTAGTGCAGATCATTTAGAAGCAAGTACCGATACAGAAATTAAACAACTTGCAAAAAGCAAAGTAATTGCTATGGCCTTACCAGGAGCTACTTTAGGATTGGGTTGCCCATTTGCTCCTGCTAGAAAATTATTAGACGCTGGTGCAGCAGTAGCGATTGCCAGCGACTGGAATCCCGGTTCTGCTCCGATGGGCGATTTGCTAGGTCAAGCAGCTATCTTAGGCACTTTTGAAAAACTATCTAATGCAGAGGTGCTATCAGGTATAACTTATCGAGCGGCGGCAGCTTTAAATTTAAAAGATAGAGGAAGATTAGCAAAAGGATTATTAGCAGATATAATCAGTTTTCCAACCAATGATTATCGAGAAATTTTATACCAACAAGGGCAATTGAAACCTTGTATGGTTTGGAAAAGAGGAAGTAGCTAAGCATACTTGTTGCCGAGTTTCCAATCAAACTTACATAAATGTCTGTTTATCAAATATTTAAATTTGTTTTTCTGTATCTATTTTTAGCGAAACGCCAGTAATAGCTTCCAAATAATTAAACTATCTTCTAACCATGATTCCAACCAAATTATCCTTTAAAGAACAAATAAAGCAAGGCATTCCAAATGAATTACCCCAAAAAAAACCATACCCCACCAATGCCAATCATGCCCCCAAACGAAAAGATATTCTAAGCAAAGAAGAAAAAAAATTAGCAATTAGAAATGCATTGAGATATTTTCCTGTTGAATGGCATTCAATACTAGCTAAAGAATTTGCAGCGGAGTTAAAAAATTATGGACGGATATATATGTATCGTTTCCAACCTAACTATGAGATGTATGCTCGACCCATTTCAGCATATCCAGCTACCTCCCAAAAAGGAGCAGCGATCATGTTGATGATTCAAAATAATTTGAATCCAGCCGTGGCACAGCATCCCAATGAACTAATCACTTATGGAGGGAATGGAAGTGTCTTTCAAAATTGGGCACAATACCTTTTGACGATGCAATACTTGTCAAAGATGACAGAGGAGCAAACCTTACATGTTTATTCTGGTCATCCAATGGGTTTGTTTCCTTCTTCTAAAGATGCGCCGAGAGTAGTAGTGACAAATGGCATGATGATTCCGAATTATTCTAAACCAGATGATTTAGAAAAATTCAATGCGCTGGGCGTTACTCAATATGGACAAATGACTGCGGGATCGTATATGTACATAGGTCCACAGGGGATTGTACATGGCACTACTATTACGGTATTGAATGCATTTAGAAAAAATTTACAAGCCAATGAATCTATTGCAGGGAAGATATTCCTTACAGCAGGTTTAGGCGGCATGAGCGGTGCACAACCTAAAGCAGGAAACATCGCAGGTTGTATTACAATATGCGCAGAAGTAAATCCTAAAGCAGCAAGAAAACGATATGAACAAGGTTGGATAGATGAGCTAGAGGAGAAGATTGATTCCTTATTAGTAAGAGTCCGATCTGCAGTAAAAGCGCAAGAAATTGTATCCATTGCGTATGTAGGCAATGTAGTAGATTTATGGGAACGATTTTATGAAGAAGGTATTTTTGTTCATCTTGGATCGGATCAAACTTCTCTGCACAATCCTTGGTCTGGTGGATATTATCCCGTTGGCTTAAGCTATGAAGAAGCAAATCAACTTCTTAGCGAAAATCCTAAACTATTCAAAGAAAAAGTACAAGCCTCGCTTCGGAGACATGCTTCTGCAATCAATAAACATACCGCCAAAGGAACTTACTTTTTTGATTATGGAAATGCTTTTTTATTAGAAGCTTCTAGAGCAGGCGCTGATATTATGGCAGCAAATAAAATTGATTTTAAGTATCCATCTTATGTCCAAGACATTTTGGGCCCTATGTGTTTTGATTATGGCTTTGGACCATTTAGATGGGTTTGTACATCTGGTTTATCAGATGATTTAGATAAGACGGACTTAATAGCACTAGAGATATTGGAACAAATAGCGACTACTGCGCCGAATGAAATTCAACAGCAATTAGCGGATAATATCCAATGGATTAGCGCAGCCAAGAAAAATAAATTAGTAGTTGGCTCTCAAGCAAGAATCTTATATGCGGATGCAGAAGGTAGGATCAAAATTGCCTTAGCTTTTAATGAGGCTATTGCTAAGGGTATTATTTCTGCTCCTATTGTTTTAGGTAGAGATCATCACGATGTGAGTGGTAC
>CAYOBX010000632.1:0-3246 GCA_964402245.1 uncultured Saprospiraceae bacterium
GACTAAGTAAAGTTGTGATACCACGACTAAGTAGAGTTCAACACTTCTCTGTTCTTCAAAATGTCCAGTAGTCTATAAGTACTCAATGTTGTGTTAGCTCTAAATTATTGCATTTAAAAATCATGAAATTTTTAAATGCAATAATTTGAGATAATTAAATCGCTTGTTTAAATTCAATATTATTAATTTGAACCAAAATCTGTCCTTTTTTGGCTTCCATATTTTTAGAGATAAAATAGATCGTATGTTTGCCTGCCACTTCTTTCAATGAAACAGTAAATTTAGGTTTGAACATTTCTTGTACTTGCCAATAACTAGGCTCAGGTCCTTTTTTACCACCTTTTTGCCATGCTGTAAGCAATTTATCATACTCTGCATAAAAATCAATAAAAGCGGGAATTATTTTTTCGGTGGCCCCTATTAGTTGACCATCAGGAGTATCTAGTCTAACTTCGATAACTGCGCCTGCAGCATTTACCTGTTCAGAAGCTTCTGCACCAATAATCAACTCATTAATACCCGTTAAGTCTACATCTTCAAAACCAATATATCCATTATGTTCTATAATATTAAAAGAACGTCCTGGTGTAGTGAGTAACTGTGTTCCTTTAGCTATATCATAATGTTCTGGGTTGATATTAGGATTCCGTAAGGCTACAATTTTTTGAGCAGTCAATGCTTCTACTTTATCCGTTCCTTTATCGGTATATGCTACTCTAAATAAATAGCTGCCTTTGCCCTCTGTCCCTTTTGGTGCTTTGGTGGTATAAGTTCCTGACAACGGAATAGCTTCGGGGGTAGCTTGCGGCTCGTTGAGACTCATGATGTATTCTATCATTGCTGCAGCATCTCGTTTTGATAAATTTGGATGAGCACTCATAGCATGTTCTCCCCAATAACCTACACTTCCATTAATGATTCTATCTGCTATAATCGCTTGTCCTTTAGGATCGCCTTTATATTTCTTAGCTACCTCCATATAACTTGGACCGATAGATTTTACATCCACTCTATGACAAGACAAACAATCACTACCATCAATTAAACTTTTCCCTTTTGAGAAAGTAATCCATTCATCACTTGCTACATGATTTTGAGCAATTTCTATTGGATCAAAACCTTCAGGTGCATAGTCAAAATTAACCGCTACATTTTCTGCTGGAATAGCACCCGTTTCTATAGAGCCATCTTCTTTGTCCTTTACATTAACCGTATAGGCTAATTTATTATTAGGGAAATAGAAAGATTGATTTCCACCTGTAATCTGAATAGCCACTTCTGGCGGTTCATTGCCTGCTGTCACATTAAATACTTTTTCACTACTATTCCCTTCGCTATCCGTTGCCGTCAAGTACACACTATATTCCCCTTCCTTATCTAAAGTGAGCTTAGGGCTTGGCCCTTTTAATATTTTGTTGCTGCCATCCTCGGATGCAATCGTCCATTCATAAGACAATTTATCTTTATCATAATCTATTGTTCCTTCTGAACTTAGCTGAATGCTTAAAGGAATAGATCCTGCTATTTTATCTGCACTAGCTTGTACAATAGGCGGGCGATTTCCTCCATTAAACTGTACTCGTTTAATTAAGGCATTGTCATTGCCTCTAAACCAAGCGGAGCCATATTCTAAAATATATAAATCGCCATCTGGACTAAATTGAATATCTATAGCACTTTGAAAAACCTCCTTAGGTAAGAAAGGTTCCATAGATACATAATCACCATTCGCATCCATAGTAACCGACATAATCCAACCCCGCATAAAATCTATAATCAACCATTTACCATCATAATAAGCAGGAAATCGTTTATCTGATTTTTGAAAATCGGCTAGTCGAAAAACAGGCCCACCCGTCGCATTTCTACCCGCACTACCTAACAATGGAAATTCTTCAGAATTGGCATAAGGATACCAAATAAAAGCTTTTTGAGGAGGAGGCAATTTTTCTATCCCAGTATTATTTGGGGAAGTATTTATCGGATTATTAACATCAAACATTCCATAAATAGAATCGGTAGCATAGTCATAATCCGCATAGGGTTGATTATCTCCTATAAAGTAGGGCCAACCAAAGAAGCCAGGGCCTTTAGCTTGATTAAATTCATCATAGCCTCTAGAACCTTGTTCTGTATCCTTAGGAGCATCTGGGCCTACTTCTCCCCAATAGATATACCCTGTTTCGCTATCAATAGAAATACGCCACGGATTTCGATGGCCCATCGTATATATTTCAGCTCGAGCTTTAGGGGTATCTTTTGGAAAAAGATTACCTTCTGGAATAGTATAAGAGCCATCATTTTCCGGATGGATACGTAAAATCTTTCCTCTTAAATCATTGCTATTACCAGAAGTACGTTGATCATCATGAAACGCTCTTCCAGGACGTTCATCTAAGTTGGAAGTTCCTTGCGGAGGGTTAACTGTATTATTTCCAGTCGTTAAGTATAAATTTCCATCCTTATCGAATACCATTCCGCCTCCTGTATGGCAACATTCTTCTCGCTGCGTAGGATATTCCAAAACAATTATTTTGGAATCGTCCCTAATAGTATCTCCATTATATTCCCATCTTGCCAAAACGTGCTTGTTATCATCAGGATCAGCATATAGCATATATATCCACTTATTCGTAGCAAAGTCAGGATGGGCAATAACCCCCATTAAGCCTTCTTCCGCTTCTCGGGACTTTCCCTCTTTATTAACATATTTGGTATTAACAGGTATAAAACCCACTTGTCGCATTTCCTTATCTTCCACATTAAACGCTTTCACACTTCCTTTTCTTTCTACAATCAATAGATCATTCTGATTCAGAAAAGTAAATGCCATTGGTTCATCTAAAGAACCTGGTTCGTTCAAGGTCGCATGTGTAAAGCGGTTGTCATCAGGCTTTTCATAACTTATACTTTCTTCATCTGATTGGCAAGCTTGTAATAGAAAAATTCCTAGCAATAGGAGGACGGTTGATTTTTTCATCTGTTGATAGTATTTGTACAGTTTCGGCTATACGTCTAAAATTGAACGCAGAGACGCGGAGACACAGAGATTTTTGCTTCTATTCATTTGAAAACAGCAATTCCCATTTTGAAGATTTTTGATAGCCTTACTATCCAGTGACTTCCTGTCACTGGATAGTTTTAAAGAGATTGAGGGTGAATTTATCCAGTGACGGGAAGTCACTGGATAAAAGTCTAATTACAAAGAAAACATAAATTTGAATATAATCTAATTTTTTAAGATAA
>CAYOBX010000633.1:0-3245 GCA_964402245.1 uncultured Saprospiraceae bacterium
AAACAGGCTGACCGAGAACTCATGGACTTACAAAATTTGTAAATTGGGGAAGTCTTCTTTAGTTGAAAACCAAGACTTTGTAAATCTTGGAGATTTCCCAAGTCTGTCAGATCAACCATTCTCGGTCAGCCTGAAAAGTATTCGGTCGTGAGTGCTAGCTAGTTACAGGTAGGAATAGTAAACCCACATAACTTGACAGCTATGTGGGTTCAGTAAGAGAAAAGACTTGTAAAGAATAAGTAGGGTTCTTTGGAGACAGAAATTATATTTGCTGAGCTGGCGTTAGCCAGCGAGGCTATAAAAAGTAATCTGTCAAAAGTCCAGTTTAGTTTAAAAGTAACTTTTTCATAAGAAGACCTTCTGGCGTTTCTATTTTCAAAAAGTAAATACCTTTAGCAAGGTTATTTAAATTGAGGGAAGTTGGGTTAAAAGAAGTAGCTACAATGGTTCCTGTAGCATCATATACTGATGTATTTAAAATATCTACTCCAGAGGATTCTATTTTCACAAAATCTCTTGCAGGGTTAGGATATACTGTAATATTTTTTGCTAATAGATCTAACACACTTGTGCTGGTGCTAGAGGCTGGATTAATAGACAGATTAGTAATATAAATATCATCACCAGTTCGTCCACCATTACCGTCTGCATCATTAACAGCTAAGAAAAAGTTAACATCTCCAATCAACTCTGCTGGAGCAACCCAATTGACCATCCAAGAAGTTTGTCCGTTTCCTGCTGCGGTATGTGTTAAATAAGATCTGTCTCCAAAAGTATTACCGGCCCTAATTTGAGTAGTAGAGGCTTCTACTAATTCCCAACTTCCAGCATTATTATTTAATGAATCCAAAGCAACTAATTGAAATCCATTTCTTGCTTCATTCATCGAACTACTCAAACCAACAGACATGGAATAGGTTTCTCCTGGAACATACTCTAAAGATCCTTCATTAAAAGCAATCTCAATAGCAGCTCCTCCAATATTCTCTGCCACTGCATGACAACCGCTTCTTCCACACGTTGTTTCTCCTGGAGCACCTGACGACTGTGCTGGCGCCCCACCTGAGTTACTTAATAAAAAAAGGTAAACGATAAATCCTAATATAAAAGGTAAGTAGGTAAATGTTCTTTTCATTTAAAATTTTTAAAATGATAAAAAATTCAATTTACCAATTTATTCATAATGATTTTTAAGTGTCTCTAAAATTTATCTTCAATAGTAGTGTGGAAGACAAAAATGTATTTTAGGTTCTTTGAAAATCCATCAAGAAACGGCATAAAAAAAGGTGAATCCTCCATAAGAGAATCCACCTTAATATATTTTTCGTTCGGTTTATCTTTAGTTAACAGAAGCTGCTAAATCCTTACCTGGCTTGAACTTTACAACGTTCTTTGCTTTGATTTGCATAGATTCTCCAGTTCTTGGATTTCTACCAGTTCTAGCTGGTTTGTGAGTTACTGAGAAAGTTCCAAAACCAAGAATTGCAGCTTTGTCACCATCTTTAAGTGAATCTCTAACTGAGTCTAGTACACAATTTACAGCGTCTGTAGCTTGTGCTTTTGTAAGGTTTGCATTTTCAGCTACCTTAGTAATTAAATCACCTTTGTTCATTGAAAAAGATTTTTAATGCTTAAAATTAATTCGAGGCAAATGTATTGGGTTAATCTAATTAAAACAAAAGATTTCTAAAAAAAAACGATAAATGTACGTTTTTTAACGGTTTATAAAGGTTGATTTAGGGTAGATATTTTAAATACCAATACTTTTAATACAATTTGTTTAATAAAACAACGATTCATATTTACCTGACAATCAGCAAACAATACTATTTATATTTAATCACTTGAAAGTTATTAACATTATTTACCCCTTAACAAAGGAATTTTTCAAACAAACCAATAATTTTGTTAAATCTTCTTCATTATTATAAACATTTGGGCCAATTCTCATCGCATTTCCTCTAAAAGAGACTAGTACCTTAGCGGTTTCTAGGGCTTTTTTGAGCAAATCTGGGTTAATTTGCTCGTTTAATGTAACGCCAAATAAGTGGGCACTTCGATGATTATCTGCTTCTATATATAGCCCCATATCTCGCATTTCGGCTATGGCGGATGTAGTAATGTGTTTACAATAAGCTTGAATATTATCAACTCCCCAAGTATTTAATTGTTGAATAGCTGCTAAGAGCAAAGGGGTTAAAATAAAATTACTTTGTTCTCCAACAGAATATTTATTGGCTAAAGGTCGATATAATGGTTGATAATCTACCAAGCCTGTAAAGTCTTCACTATTCAATCTATTAATCCAATTTTCTTCTATAGGTATTCCATTATCAAAGTAGGATCCGTAATAAGCTACCCCTAAAGAATAAGGCCCCATCAACCATTTATAACCAGCGCATATTAATGCATCTGGGAAAATTTCCTTTATAGAAAAAGGTAAGGCGCCTACCGATTGTGTTCCATCAATAACCAATAAAGCACCATGTGCAGTTGTCTTTTCTCTAATTGCCTTTAAGTCAAATAAGGTCCCATCCTTCCAATGTACATGACTGATCGCTACCATCTTAGTTCGATCTGTTATTGTGGATAGGATTGTTTCATTCCATATCTTACCTCTGTTACGCTGAGTGGCGGGTGGATGTACTATATCTACTGTTGCTTTCGATTGCTCTGCAACTCGATGCCAAGGATAAATGTTACTAGGAAATTGTTCGTCTACCACCAATATCTGTTCTCCTTCTTTGAGATGAAGGTTATTGGCTACATTGGCTAGCCCATAAGAAGCCGAAGGAATAATGGCAATTCTATCAGGTGTATCTGTTTCCACTAAATCTGCAAAAGCTTGTTTCAATTGAGCTACTGGTTCAAAAAAATCGGGAATACTATAAGTATAAGGCTTGCCTTGCCGCTTCATTACTTCTATCCCTATTGCTTCTAATTGCTTCATTTGGGGAGACATATAGGAGCAATTGAGATAAGTGGTATCTGGGTCAAGGTTGAATTTTTCTTTTTGGCATTTCATGTGTAATGAGTTTTAGAGTAATAGATAAATGAACACAGAGGCACGGAGCGCACAGAGAATAAATTTTATACTCGAAACAGGATAAATTACCAAAAATGAAACTTCCCAAGTCTCGAAGACTTTGTAAGTTCGATCCCGACAGACTTACAAAATCTTCAAGATTTGGGACAAGTTTATCGAGGTAGTTGACAGTTGACTTTAAAGAAGTTCAAGCGCAAGT
>CAYOBX010000634.1:0-3244 GCA_964402245.1 uncultured Saprospiraceae bacterium
TCGATGATGCCCGTTATGTTAGCGTATACAGGTTGGGATGCGGCATTAGAAAACCGAGGAGATAGTGGTTTTTTTGGTAAATTCTTCTATTCAATAGGCCAAGGTTCTGGATCAACCGCTGTATTGACTGCCTTGATTATTTCGCTTCTGAGTTCGATGATTTATTATAAAATACAAGGCATTTTTGATTTAAAAGAAATGGTAGATTTGACTCTGAAAGGTATTTCAGGAATGATGCCATTGGCTTTATTAATGCTGATGGCTTTTGCGATTGGTGCAGTTTGTAAAGAATTGGAAACAGGTATATATGTAGCTAATATTTCTAAAGCTTGGCTCTCCCCTTCTTTAGTTCCATTTATAGTTTTTCTAGTAAGTTGTTTTATAGCTTTTTCTACAGGTACTTCTTGGGGAACTTTTGCAATTATGATTGCAATTGCTGTGCCTATGGCACAAACGATGGATGCGAATGTGCATTTGGCGATTGCAGCAGCATTAGGTGGGGGTGTTTTTGGAGACCATTGTTCGCCTATTTCTGATACATCTATTTTGTCTTCGATGGCCGCTGCTAGCGACCATATTGACCATGTACGGACCCAATTACCTTATGCATTGATTGCGGGAGGGATAACGGCCTTGTTATATTTGATTATTGGCTTTACTGCTTAATTATGACTATTTAGTTCCCTTCAAATGTCCAATAGAATAACAAAAGATAGTTCCAAATCCAACCATCAACAAACCATGAAAAGCAAGAAAAGCACTATTCCCAATTTGGATGCCTGCAATTATTCCACCTAAAAAATAAATAGCCAACAAACCTTCAAAGATCGTTACCCAAGATAGCTTAGAATCGAAATATTTTTGCTTTTTAAAAGTATCGGTAATAGTATTAATATTGAATTTTGGCGTTCGCACAAAAGGAGATTCTTTGCCCATCCAACCTTGGATAACGGCGATTGTATTGTGCAGTGATAAGCCCATTGATAGTGCTAAGAACACAGGAAATAATACAACAAATTTTAGAACTTTCTTTAACCAAGTTTCTTCCTTTATTTCTGCACTTACATTTGCTACAAAATAAACGGCAATGACCGATAATAAACCTGACAAGAAAAATCCAAAATAGCGAATATCAAAACCTATATTTTGCAAAGCAAATAATAGAGGTACACTAAATACTCCTGCTATCAGCACAAAAATAAAAACAGTACTTCCTAATAAATGTCCAGTAGCATGAATCTTTTGACTTATTCGCAGATCAGATTTCCAGATAGTTGGCAGCATTTTTCTAGCAGTTTCTGCGCCTCCTTTCATCCAACGAAATTGTTGAGATTTTAAACCATTCATCTCAGCAGGTAATTCTGCTGGAGAACCAAATTTTTCTAAGAAAACAATTTCCCAACCTTTCAGTTGTGCTCTATAACTCAAATCCAAATCTTCTGTCAAAGTATCTGCTTCCCATCCACCTGCATCTGCAATCGTTACCTTACGCCATACCCCTGCGGTACCATTAAATTGAAGCATGTAATTTCCTGATTTTCGACCTTGTTGTTCTACTGTAAAGTGTACATTTAATTGCATGGCTTGCAATTTCGTTAGCAGGGAATAATTCTGATTAATATGCTCCCAGCGAGTTTGTACGACTCCTACATTAGGGTCTTTAAAATAAGGAATGGTATTTAATAAAAAATCTTTTCTAGGCAAGAAATCTGCATCAAAAATGGCGATAAATTCTCCTTGTGCTATTTCTGTAGCTTCTTTTAATGCGCCTGCTTTATACCCTTGTCGGTCTATTCTTCTAATATGCTGAATATTAAAGCCTTTCGATTTGTATTCTGTTACTTTTTTGCTAACAACCTCTACGGTTTCATCCGTAGAGTCATCTAAAATATGAATTTCATACTTATCTTTTGGATAGTGAAATTCACATACCCGATCTATCAGTCGTTCTATAACATAAAGCTCATTATAGATCGGTAATTGAATGGTAACAAAAGGAAGATTTTTGTCTTCTATATTTCCTTTAGCTACGGTTTTTGTTTTATCTCCTTTTTTATATTGATAGAGTAAATGTAGCTGCAATAAGCAATAGCCTGTTATCCAGAATAATGCCATTATATAAATCCCAAGAATAATATGTGCTAGTAAAATCATTTATTTTTTTCTAAAAAAACAGGTATTGAAAAATATTTATCTATCTATATTCATTTTTTTGGGGGAATTGCCGAAAAAATAACTTCTCTGAAATTTTAAACTAATTAATGCGATGCACTTATGAGTTGGTAGTTAGGGATTTGGAAGTAAATAAGCTACGCAAAGTAAAATGCGTAGCTTATTTACTTCCAAATCCCTTACAATAATTTAAATATGGTCCACAATATCTTATGTCCTGCTAAAATCGTACCTCGTACTGTTCCAGAGACTTTAGATACACCTATTCTTTTTCTATAGGTCATCGGAACTTCTATACATTTTAAACCAAATTTTGCAGCTTTTACTTGCATTTCTACTGTCCATCCAAAATCTCGATCTTGCATATCAATAGCCGTTAAATGTTTCCAAGTAATCGCTCGAAAAGGACCTAGATCTGTAAATTGATAATTATAGAAAAATTTAATGAGGGTAGTAGCTAGCCAATTACCAAAGATCTGCTGTGGCATCATAGCTCCTTTTTGTAGATTTCCCATAGATCTAGACCCAATTACCATATCTATTCCATCTTCTATAATAGGTTGAACAAGTTTATGCATTTCCTCAGGATGATCCGAATAATCACCATCTAGAAAAACAACAATATCAGGTTGTTCTTCAATTGATTTTTCTTTTAAATAGGCTATTCCTTTTAAACAGGCATTTCCATATCCTTTTTCGGGTTGATCTACTACTATCGCACCTTTTGCCAAGGCTATTGCTTTGGTATTGTCTGTGCTAGCATTATTACAAACAATGATTTCTCGTACTAAGTCTTTGGGAATGTCTTGAAGGACATTTCCTATTGATTTTTCCTCATTGTATGCAGGTATAATGACGTCTATAGTTGTAGACATGGACTTTGATATTGGTTGAAAACCTAATCCTATGGAATAGAATTACTACATAGAACTTACAAAAATAGCGCAAAAGTAATCATTTCTTATGTTGGGGGTCGGACAAAGGTCTAGTTAATTATTACACAACATTTAATATTTAAGGTATTAAGTAACGACAAAAAAATAACTCCACCATTTGGACGGCTTCTTTTGCC
>CAYOBX010000635.1:0-3237 GCA_964402245.1 uncultured Saprospiraceae bacterium
GAAACCATACAACTTGTAGAATAGAGAAGCGAGAACAGAGAATAGAGAATAGAGAATAGAGAATAGAGAATAGAGATAGATTTCGTTTACAAATAACGAATTATTGTAGTTTTTAAACGGATTGAGTCTCTATTCTCGCTTCTCTGCTCTCTGGTCTAAAAAGTGTATGGTTTTAAAAACAAATATACCAAATATAAGTCTGCGACTGTGTGAACCTGTAATCTTTTATATTATATTTGAGCGAAATAAGACACCTTTAAAAAGATTTTCGTAAATGACTAGGAGTCAGGTGACAAAGTGCAGGACAGGCTGACCGAGAACTCATGGACTTACAAAATTTGTAAATTACGGAAGTCTCCTTTAGTTGAAAACCAAGACTTTGTAAATCTTGGAGATTTCCCAAGGTTGTCAGTTCAATCATTCTCGGTTAGCTTGAGGAACCAGCGTGTTTTGCGTAATGGAAAGCATCATTCCTTTGAATCAGAGCCGAAATAGTTCTCCTGTTACGAAATTCCACCTGACCCTTGATTCCTCGTTCCTGATCCCTAACTAGTCTACTGAAAAATTATGAATGCTAAAATAAAAAAACATCTCTCCAAAGACCCAATCTTAAAACAGTTAGTAGATACAGTGAAATTGAAAAAACGGGTTGCTCAAAATAGTGTATATGAAGCCCTATTACGATCTATTAATTTTCAACAATTATCAGGTAAGGCCGCAACTACTATTCATAACCGATTTTTAGATTTATTTGACGATCTATATCCGCACCCAGCCCATATACAACAACTTACAGCTGAAGAATTGCGGGCAGTAGGTTTGTCTAGACAAAAAGCAGCTTATATGAAAAATACGGCTGATTTTTTTATCGAACATAATCTATTAGATAAAGATTGGACAAAGGAATCGGATAAAGCTATCTTAGCACAGTTGACTCAAATTAAAGGCGTAGGGAACTGGACCGTAGAAATGATTCTAATGTTTACGCTTAAGCGAATGGATGTCTTACCTTTAGATGACCTAGTGGTTAGAAATGGAATGATTCAGCTATATGGAGTCGAGGAGAAAGGTCGTGCTTTGAAAAAAAAATTACTAGAAATTGCCGAGCCTTGGCGACCCTATCGGACGGTGGCTAGTCGGTATTTATGGCAATGGAACGATACAGTTCTGTAGCACGGAATAAATTCCGTGTTACAGCAGCCAGTATTCTTGGTATTCAAAATTCAAAATTCAAAATTTATCATTTAGAACTAATTTTAATGAACGTAAATCTAACCAACAAAAACGCACTAGTTTGCGGAAGTTCCAAAGGACTAGGAAAAGCAGCGGCTATTGAATTGGCTAAATTAGGCGCCAATGTTACCCTAGTCGCTAGAAATGTAGAACGCATGGCAGAGGTCATGCAAGAATTATCAAAAGTTGGAAAACAAGATCATGACTTTTTGGTGGCAGATTTTTCTGATAGCCAAGACTTACGTAAAAAAGTGAGGGCATTACTAGCTACCAAACCTATTCATATCTTGATTAACAATACTGGTGGCCCAAAGGGTGGGGCAATTATTAATGCAAAGGAAGAAGAATTTATACAAGCCTTACATAATCACCTAATTTGTAATCATCTATTGACTCAATTGATTAGTCCTGTTATGAAAAAAGAAGGATATGGACGGATTATTAATATTATTTCTACTTCTGTTCGACAACCTATTCTAGGTTTGGGGGTATCCAATACCACTCGTGGAGCTGTAGCAAGTTGGTCTAAAACCCTTTCGCATGAATTAGCACCATTTGGAATAACAGTCAATAATATCTTACCAGGAACAACTAGTACGGAACGATTGGAGGAGCTTTTAGCAAGTAAGATGAAATCAGGGGATTTGACAAGGGAAGAAGTAGAGAAACTAATGCTTGCTGAGATTCCCATGCGACGTTTTGCAAAAGCAGAAGAGATTGGATCAGTCATTGCTTTTGTAGCGAGTCCTGCTGCTTCTTATATAACAGGAGCGAATATTCCTGTAGATGGTGGAAAGATTAAGAGTTTGTAAGGCGAATTGTTAATCCGCTTTTATATATGATCTGGACGGATTAACTATCCGCCTTACGCGAACTTAAAATTAGTGTGGTAGCAAAAATAAATTTATATAAATGAGCGCATTAATAATAATAGAACATCCGATAGAAGAAAAATGGAGAGCCGCCATTCAAAAAGAATTACCAGAGGAATTGGTAGAAGTTTATCCCAATGTAAAAGATCCCGCAGCGGTTGATTTTATAATTACATTTAAGCCTCGTAAAGCAGCATTGCAAGAATTTCCAAATATCAAAGTGATACAATCATTAGGGGCAGGGGTCAATAATATTATTGAAACAAATGCCTTGACAGAAGACATGACCTTAGCTCGAATTGTTGATCCTTTTTTAGCAGAAGATATGTGGGAATTTACCTTAGCCGTAGTATTATCAGAGATTAAAAATTTACCTAAATATCAAAAGCAACAAGCCCAATCTTTATGGAAACCATCCTATTATAAACGCTTTAGAGATACGACTATTGGGATTCTTGGACTAGGAAAAATAGGGACTTGTGTTGCTGCTAATTTTGCTGCCTTAGGTTTTCCAGTGAAAGGCTGGTCTAATTCTAAAAAAGAAATCAAAGGTGTTGAAAGCTATGTAGGGATGGAAGAATTGCCAAACGCTTTAAATAATGTAAATTTTCTAATTAATATCCTACCTTTAACAGATGCTACAGAAAGAATTTTGACTAGTTCTAATTTAGAACATCTACCCAAAGGAGCTTTTGTAATCAATGTGGGTAGAGGTCCACATAATGATGAAGCTGCTATTATTCACTTATTAGACACAGAACATTTAGCAGGTGTGCATTTAGATGTTTTTAATCAAGAACCCTTACCAACGGATCATCCTTTTTGGAAACATCCTAAAATTAAAATAACGCCGCATGTTGCTAGCTTGACCAATAGATCCTCTGCTGCGATTTTAATTGCTGACAATTATCGTAGATTTAAAGCAGGACAAAAATTAGCTAATATAGTTTCCTTGGAGCGGGGCTACTAACTCTACTTGATTACAAAGGGTTATACTTCTAAACTCAGCCGCTTTGCGGTATTTAATCAAGCGGTCAGATCGTTTGGAACGATCAGATCGCACATTCTTTTCTGAACAAACTAAGTAACGACGAAATAATAAGTTGGGCAATCTGGTTCTAATTATTTTTCA
>CAYOBX010000636.1:0-3235 GCA_964402245.1 uncultured Saprospiraceae bacterium
AGTTTTTTTACAACACTTATCTCTGATTCTGAGCGTATTAGGCTAGATATAGCTTAATATCAAAGAATTTATTAAAGAATATTTAATTTTACCTGTAGTCTCAGTGATGAAATTACCTTTTTTTTTCTATTTACAAAAAAAACATTCATTTTTTTTTAGAATATAATCATAAATAGCTCATTTTCAGTGTTTTTACACTCAATTAAACTAAAATATGCGAAAAATATCAGCTGATACTATTTATCCTATAGATGCTCCTCCTATTCCAAATGGAGTTATTGTAATAAACGATAATGGACAGATAATATCCATTGGTGAACGTACTTCCTACGATACTAGCACACTAGAAATATATGATGGGGTCATTATTCCTGGCTTTATCAATACCCATTGCCATCTGGAATTATCGCACATGAAAGGAAAAGTAGATACAGGCACCTCTCTTATTCCATTTATATCGAATGTGGTACAATTTAGAGATATACCTCAAGAAGAAATTATGGCGGCTATCGAAGCTGGAGATCAAGAAATGTATGAAGCGGGAATTGTTGCAGTTGGTGATATTTCCAATAAGATAGATACCGCTGCACAAAAGACAAAAAGTAGTATCAACTATTATACGTTTGTGGAATGCTTTGATTTCCTACAAGAGGATTTCGCAAGCGATACTTACCTCCAGTATAAAGCTGTGTACGATGCACATACTAATGTCGATGGCAATAAAAAAAGTTTTGTTCCTCATGCTCCCTATTCTGTTTCTAAAAAATTATTTCACTTGATTAATCAAGCGAATCCTGAAGGTTGTACAGTGAGTCTTCACAACCAAGAAACGCCTGATGAAAATTTATTTTTTTTAAAAAAAGAAGGGGCATTTTTAGATTTCTATAAAAACTTTGACATTTCATTAGATGCCTTTACAGCTACCCAAACTCCCTCTATCAATTATGCTTTAGCACATATGAATCCTGCCTGCAAAACGCTCCTCGTCCATAATACTATGTCTACAAAAGCGGATATTGAACTTGCGCATAAATGGAATTCTAATACTTATTGGGCGACTTGCCCAAATGCTAATTTATATATCGAAAATAGATTACCTAACTACCAATATTTTTTAGATACTAATGCCAAGTTGACCATTGGTACGGATAGTTTAACTTCTAATTGGCAACTATCTATTCTAGAAGAAATAAAAACGATTCACCAGTATCAATCTTACGTTCCTCTAGAAACTTTATTTAAATGGGCAACGCTGAATGGTGCTGAAGCATTAGGCTATGAAAAAGAATTGGGTAGTCTTACCGTTGGTAAAAAACCAGGATTGGTGCTTTTAGATATAGAAAAAGGTGGTGGTTTAAACAAAAAAACTACAGCTCGAAGATTGGTCTAGATATCTAGATATTTATATACAAATATATATTTTTAATTTGTGGCTTCATATAGTTATCTTTGTCTAAAGAAATAACGAATGGTATTTGCAATTTTATTCGTAAGTCTTATTTATAATTAATCAACATAACTAACTAAAATAATATCAATGGCAAAGGCAGGTGATATTTTCAATGTCATTCTTAAAACGATAAATGACGTTCAGAAAAAAAATAAAGCAAGTAAAACACAAGAAACTGCGCATCCCAATGTATTTGATTTAATCAAAGAAAAAATAGGAGATCTAGATACTAAGGTTCAAAATAACCGTATAAAAAAAGGAAAGTCTCCTGTTAGTATTCTAGAATTAATTAAAAATCAAATTCAGGCTGCTCAAAGACAAAATAAAAAAGATCCAAAAACGCCTACCGCAGATTCTGCTATTTTTGATAGCATTCTCAAAAAAGTAGAAGAAAAGCCTAAGAAAGTGGCTAGTACAGGATTGAAAAGAATTGTTGAAAATTTCCACTTAGACATATCCAATGTCGATCCTACTATCTTAAAGCAAGTGCAACATCAATATGATACAGACTTAAGAAAGATGGAGCAGCAATACGCTGAAGCTATTCATAAATTAATTCAGCGATCTAGATAATTCTAGATCAAGATTAACGTCGTTCCTTTGAGGAACAACGTTAATTTGATAGCATTTATGAAAAAGCCCTTTAGTATACTTTACTAAGGGGCTTTTTTATTTGCTGTAGAGACAGCGTAAGTTCTCAAAACATCAATCACGGTCAGAATTAGGATTCGTTGGATTGCAGGATTGATAGGATTTTCAAACGTGCTATTGCTAAAATCCTATTGATCCTGAAATCCTACAAATCCTAATTCTGACATTTAAGCAGTATGAAGAACTTACGCTACAACATGTCAAAGTCTTATAAACAAATAAGTTATCAACAAATTCAATGTTAGTAAAACCTTACAAATTGTTGGTAATTTTTAGAATTGTTTTAAATTATTTGTTTATTTAAAAATATTTGTTTAAAATTGTACTGTAATTAATAAACAATACAATGGAATTACAAATTTTAATTAGCAAAAAAGGTACAAAGGTTATTACAGCAACTAATTTATATGCTGCCCTTCAACTACCCGAAGAACATTACGGAACCACCCTTAAAAAGTGGCTGACAGAGGTGTACGAATTGCAAGACGAGATCCGTAAGCCTGTCCGTATGAAAGATTACGCTGAGAAAAAAATAGCTGGAACACATGTTATAAAGGACTACTATCTTTCTATAGAGTTAGCAAAAATGATTACGCTTTATTCTAAGAGTAAAGTAAAGGTGAAATATGCTAGATGGTTGAATGGTGTTCAAGATCGCCAAGAACTAGCTAATGGCTTATCTAAAGAACAAGTAGAGACTGTTTTGGAATTGACTAAAGCGATGGCACGCTTCTCTTGTCAACAGTCTGCGGAACAGCAGCATCAACAACTCTATATCGCTAATAATAACAACAGCAACCTTCACTGGTGGCAATACCGCTCGCGTATTGTAGGCTATTCTACGGATAGTCTAAAAGACCAGATGGAACAGTTAGGCAAAAGCTATAAGGGCAAGACACAGCGTGCCATGTTAATGCAAATAGATAAGTATGAGTTAGTTCGTACCGCAGTTATTGATTTATTTATGGGCATGGGCAAGGCGGAAGAGGAGGCAAAGCAATTGGGCGACTTAGCTAAATTATACGCTAAAGAGTTAAATATTGAAGTATATGATGATCGCAAAGGAAGCAGCAGTTTATTTGCGAGCACTATTAATAAAGATTTACTAAATGCTCAGGGATTAGCGGTTAGTAT
>CAYOBX010000637.1:0-3233 GCA_964402245.1 uncultured Saprospiraceae bacterium
TTTAGTAGCTTAACTAAACTAGATGCAGAGATCAAAATAAAACAGTTTGCTACTATTATATAATGATTTTTCTTCCTCCATGTTAGGTCGTTCCGCTGAAGATCAGTTGGTGCAGACAAAAAATAGCAAAGAATCGGAATTAGAATATTTTGGTATTTGCTTATTTGGTAAGGCAGAGCAGTTGAATATTTTGACTAAGAAGTTTTCTTTATTTCGTTGAAAAACTAAATTATAAATACTTATGAAAGCATTTCAAACAAAGATGTCTTGGCTAGGAGGAACAGGCATCTATGACGTAGATCGTCCTTTATTGAAGGAAGGACAAGTATTAGTTAGATTAATTGCAGCAGGTCTCAATAGAAGAGACTATAAAATAAAAACAGGTAGATATTTCAGAGATTATACTTTTAATGCTATACTAGGTTCAGATGGAGTGGGGGAAGTCATCGAGGTGGCTGATACTGCATTAAGACATTGGCTAGGGGAACTAGTAATCATTAATCCTAGTATTAATTGGGGAAGTGATAATAATATTCCTTCTGAAAAGTTTACTTTATTAGGAATGCCCTCAAACGGCACGTTTGCTGATTTTATCAGTATTGATGCTTCCCAGATTTATAAAAAGCCAAAGTATCTCTCTAATCATGAGGCAGCAGCATTATCTCTGGCTAGCTTAACTGCCTATAGAGTTTTATTTGAGAAAGCTAAAATACGTCCAACTGATGTTGTATTAGTTACGGGTGCAGGTGGCGGTGTAGCACAGATGGTCATTAAGTTTTTATTGGCTGTAGGGACGGAAGTGTGGGTTACTTCAGGTAGTAATGACAAAATAAATACTGTTAAAAATTGGGGTGTGGTTGAAGGTGTGAATTATACAGATTCTAGTTGGGTAGAACAAATGGATGGCAAAAAATTTGATGTGGTAATTGACGCTGCAGGTGGCCGTCAAGTAAACGATTTATTACATTTGCTTAAACATAATGGGAAGTTTGTTTTTTATGGAGCGACTAATGGCACCTCTCCTCAAATCCATCTTTCCACGGTCTATTATAATCAACTACAGATCATTGGATCTCTGTTGGGGAATGATTTAGAATTTGAAAAGATGTTATCCTTTGTTACTAAGCATAAAATTAGACCAGAAATTGATGCTGTATATTCTCTGAGCGATATTTTACAAGCTTTTGATAAAATGAGTAAATTTGAGCAATTTGGCAAAATTATTATTGATTTCAATAGAGCTTGATCTTTTAATAAACATCATTGATAATGCAGCAATTGAAGACACCATGATTTTTTTAATCATGGTGTTTTTGTATTTTGCAGCTATTTCAGACATAACTAATTTATATATTGTGCAGCAAAAAATAGCCAGCATAGCATTAGTAGTCAAAGACTACGACGAAGCCATAGAGTTCTATACCCAAAAACTACAGTTTGATTTAATAGAAGATACGACTTTGAGCCCGACTAAAAGATTTGTAAGGATTGCACCAAAAGGGGATTCTAATTGCTGCTTGTTATTAGCAAAAGCTAAAAACGAAGAACAGTTAAGTAGAGTAGGGAACCAAGCAGGTAGCAGAGTATTTCTGTTTTTGCATACTGACAATTTTGAAAGAGATTATCAAAATCTTTTAAAGCATAAAATTAAAATTACCCGCCCTAGAACAAAAGAGCCTTTTGGGACGGTCGCTGTTTTTGAAGACCTTTATGGGAATCTATGGGATTTGGTGGAACCCGTGAAAAAGGTAATTAGCTAGGGGGTAGGAGTCAGGACTGTTAATGGTTGATCGGACAGACTTGTAAAGTTTTGCAATTTGGTAAGTCTTTGTTTATCAATTAAAAAAACTTTCCAAATCTTGAATATTTTGTAAATTATCCCATTAACGGCCAGCCTGAGGAGTCAGGGGACAGGTTGTAGTTTTGTGAAAAAGAGGACAATTTCGGCTTCGATTGAATTTGATTACTCAGAATGCCCTGACTCCTGAACTCCCAATTAAATTATAAGTGTTTTTAGGAATATTTTATTTTTTTGTTTGTTAAGTATCTTTTTATTTGTTACTTTGCATTATCATATAAGGTTTTAAATTTATCATTCCCATCACTCCTTACTTAATAAGGATATTTGTATTCCTCATTCCTTCCTATCATTTTTTAACCTAACTATTTAAGTTTCAACGTACTATTCCATCTTTTGACGGAATAAGTTTTGTTACTACTATTACTCGAACTCACCACTTTCAATTTTAAAATATTTTCCTAGAAGTATTATTATTTCTATGCGATGGAATAGTTACTGCCTTGCAATTTCTTTTGTAGAAATTGACAAAAGCTCTGCTATTTCTATCATTTCCTGCTCGTATAACTTCCCTTATTTATGCTTTGGTATTCTAAAGCGGAGTATCTGTATTAATAACCAACTTATAACATTTTATAATTAAAAACCAAAAAGTAATTATGAACAAAACCTTACTTTTATTTAGTTGGTTGTGCTTAAAAAGGATGCGTACTGGCTTTTATTATTTGATTGGAATAAGTTTGTTAGTTTTCCTGACGGCAACTATTTTAAATGCTCAAGATGAAAATACTCCTTGCAATTGCGAAGTTCCAATGATAACAGGAGATCTTAATGTAGATCTTGGTTGCGATCCAAATCTAAGGACAGTTGCTGCTGTAGGTATTGTTGGAAATGTGACAGCTACATTAGCTAATGGGGAAACAGTGCAAGTAGATATTGCACCTGCTATTGTTGATCCTGGCCCTGAAGATAATATTCTTTTTCCTGAGGCAATTGGCTGTAGTTATAGAATACTTTCAAGAGTATATACAGCAACCAATCCTACTTGTGAAAGAGATTGCGAGGCAACTGCGATTTTTAGACAAGAAATTAGATGGAATATAGCTGATGTTTCAGAACTGACTGATTTCTGCCCAAGCGGAGGACCTATTCCTATTGAAGGCCCTCAAGTACTTAATGACGTGTTTTTTTCTAATTTTATAGCAACGAGATCACTTGAATTGAATTATTTTTGTGCAGCTATGAATCCAATGTCTAGCAATATAGGAGAAACGGTCTCTTGTGTAGAAGGAGAGCAAGTAGTTATACAAACTTGGGCTGTTAGTTTTACAACCGAATGTGGAGATGAAATTGCTTGTGAAATTGATTACACTTGGACAATAGATGCACCCGTATGTGATGATCCATGTATGGAGTTAGATGAAGCGACCTGTGC
>CAYOBX010000638.1:0-3221 GCA_964402245.1 uncultured Saprospiraceae bacterium
CCACCATTTGGACGGCTTCTTTTGCTCCTAGCTTTCCCACCCGCTTTGCGGTTCACTCGCTTGAATGTCCATTGGACATTCACCATAGTGGATGCCAATCGCTAGTGGTGCAACCCAGAAATAAATGCACACTAAAACGAAGTAATTTTGTTGCTACTCAAGGCGTGAGGAGGGAATATAGCCGTAGCTACATGACTGACGAACAACGCAGAGTAGCAGCAAAAGGACAAGTTAGAGTGGGTAGTTATTTCTGGCTTGTACCACTAGTTGAACGCTCCTCAACAGAAAACGCTGAGAAAGGAAGCGAAATAATTGAACGCAAAAACGCAAAGAAAGATCAGGATGCTGCATCTGTCAGCTAATTTCATACACTTATCACCTTTTTTAAGCACGGAATAATTATTTAAAGTATTTTAGTATAACAAAATATATGCACAAAAAAATCTAAATAAAACCAGTTCCGCTCTTTTTAATTTAGACATACTCTTAGCACTTATTTCGTCCCTAACAATAAAAATACATTAATTATTTTTAAATTTGTTTTTTTTACATGAAAGCACATACATATGCTTACAATTATAACAGACGTTACCATTAGACAAGTTCTGAACCTCCCAATAGAATCTCTAAAAATCTTTAAAGAGGAAGGGAGACAAAAAGGCTTAATTACCTTTGATGTGTTAGAAAAGCAATGGATATCAGGTCAGTGTAGATTTGATAAAGCAGGAGAAGGGTTATTTTTTGTTTTTAAAGAAGCCAGGATAATTGGTATAGGTAGCATTCGACAATCTCCTTCTGCTCCATCTACCGCAGGTATAGGATTGCTACAAAACTGTTATATTTTAGAAAAAGAACGAAGAAAAGGGTATGGCAACCAATTATACCAACATCTTGTTAAATTCGCATCAATTGAGTTTGGTCTATTACAAATCAATGAACAATGCCCTTATCTGGAGCAATTAGGTGCAGTTATTAATTTATTCGAGGAGTAATTAGCGAGGAGTCAGGGGTCAGGTGGATTTCACAAAAGAAAACTATTTCGACTCTAAGTTCGACTCTAAGGAAAGAATATCCTTTCCTTTATGCAGAATACGCTGACTCCTGAACCCTGTCACCTGACTCCTAATCATTATACCTTCCAAAATCGTAATAACAAGCCCTCGATCAATAAGAATACTAAAACTGCAATCACACACCATCTCCAATATGGAATACCTTGGCTACGCTGTCCAATCAATGTAGTATAATCTGTATCCGCATTAGCTGTCAATACATTTACTTGCTCTCCTACCCTAGCTTTCAAGTTGGATTCATTCCAATAATCTAATTGAGATTCTTTTCGATCAAAATTAAAGGCAAACTTAGATAGCGGGTTATCTGTTTTTAAAGATAGATTATAAAACCCTGCCTCTTTCACTTGGTCGTATACCCCTAAAATGACTTTCGCACCTATTGCTGTTTGTTCTGGAATGAATTCTTCTGCTTGCCCTTTTAGTTTATATACTGTTTCTGATTCTGTGATAAGATTTTCGGTATCTATATAATCGTCTTTTCCAATGGTATAAGCGATACGCTTAGCTTTTGCAGAAGAAATAGCCATTTTATAAAGCATGGGAACAAAAATCTCCCCATTCTTTACTAAATTGCTATAATCATCAGACAGAGGTGCGGAACATAGATATAAGTTTCCTTTATCAAAACTATACTTACCTAAAAAGGTGCTCCCATCTCTATAGGCTAGTAATTTTTCTTCTTTATTGCTACCAAAATTGGTTAATTTGTAATTTGCCTGTGTAACAGGAAGTTTAAGGTTTGCTCTTCTATTCTTATACACATCCTTAAATATAAATTCTTCATAATTTACAGAGCCAACTGCTTTTTCTTCTTTTACAAACTGCACATATTGATTTGCTTCAAAGGCTCTTAGAAAGCTTTTGTAGGTTGATAAATTCGCATTGGTGCCTGGGAAAACTAGTAAATTTCCTCCATTCTTAACATACTTATTTAATTCAAAAGCCAGCCCAGAGGAAATGGCATTAATACTATTTAGTACAATCATTTGGTAGGATGCAAATTTCGCATAGTCCAAATTCGTATTTTGTTGGTTGGTTAATCTAAACGTAGGTGCCCCTTTGAATGCTGCATTGAGGTACTTATCAGGACCTCCTTCATTGACGGCCAAGACCTCAATTTTCTCTGCTACATTGAAAGTGAAAAAATAATGGTCATCAAATTGAACAGGATAATCAGTAATGGATAGCTGTGCTTCATGCCAACCTGTATGCTGAATCGTTAAATTTATAGTATCTATCGCAGTTCCATTAGCTGGCAAGGACAAAGTTCCTACTGGTTTTTCTTGACCATCATATTTTAGGGATAGTCTAAGATTTTCTGCGGCTTCATTACTATGGTTTTTGACACGAACAACCAATTTATTGGTTTGGTTAACCATTTGTAAAGGTGCGTCAAACCAACAAGAATCTATACTGATGTTTTTTTCTTGTACGGATTGTAATGGAACTAAGTTAACTTCGACGGTGGTATCTTGGTAAGCTTCTATATCTGTAATATTTTTTTGAAAGTCAGAAATGATATAGGATATATTATTTTCATTAGTCGATGCATTTAATACCTGCTTTTGTCTAGCAATAACGGTAGACATCGTTCTGACGGCTGGACTTACTTTTATTTCATCTACTAAGATCAATGCATCTTCTTTACTAACTAATCGCTGATGTCTTCCTTCAAAATCACTTGTTAATACCTGAAATTCATCTTCTTCTTGGTAGGCGGTTATGATTTCTCTTGCTCGTTGCTTGGCTTTTTCCACTAATGGCACATCTGCACTTAAGGCACTCATGCTAAAGGAATTATCCACATAGACGCTAACTGCTTTTTGTCCTTTTTTGACCGCAGTATCTACTGGTTGAAAAGGTTGCGCAAACGCTAAAACCAAAGCAGCCATCGCCCCTAATCGCATCAAAAGGGTCAATAAATTGCGCAATCTTGAACGGGCACTGGTCTCTTCTTTAACTTCTTTTAAAAATTTGACATTTGTAAAGAAAACTTTCTTAAAACGTCGAAAATAAAAAAGATGTATAATAATGGGAATAGCCAATGCTAATAATGCCCAAAGGAAACTAGGATATAAAAATTGCATGAAGTGGTGTTAACTTATTTTTTGAGACTAGGTAATAGGTAATAATGCGAATAACGGGTTA
>CAYOBX010000639.1:0-3220 GCA_964402245.1 uncultured Saprospiraceae bacterium
CCAAATGGTGGAGTTATTTTTTTGTCGTTACCTAATAGAAATACGTTTTTTTTGCCTCTCTGCAAAAGCTCCCGCAGTCTACCTTCCACTGTTAAAACGGATAAGTATCCATCATTAATATCAAGGCAACGCCAGCCGCTGCACCAGAAACAAATAAAGTCCATTCTCTTTGCTTGGCTTTAAAAAGATGAAGTGCCACAAAGGAACAAGCTAAAATAATAGCGACTATCAATAATTGCCCCAATTCCACGCCAATATTAAACGCTAATAATTGAGGAATTAGTTCCTCTTCCTGCCCTGGCATTAACATAGAACGTAAGAAATTAGAAAATCCCATGCCATGTATCAAACCAAAAAATAGTGCGAAAAAGTAATTAACACTTACTTTTTTGTTAAAAGTGGTATTTTCTAGCATATTTGTAGGAGCAAATACATTATATAAGCTAGTAATTAAAATAGTAACAGGTATTAAAAATTCTACTATTTTAGATGGAAAATTAATGATGTTTAGGGCTGCTAAGGCTAGTGTAATGGAATGTCCTATGGTAAACGCAGTTACTAAAACCAATATCTTCTTCCATTCTTTTAGACTGTAAATAGCACAAAGTGCCACTAAAAATAAGATATGGTCATAAGCGTTAATATCCGAAATATGACTAAAACCTAGTTCTAAATACGTGCTAAATATTGACTTCATCAAAACATATTATTATTTTTGGAAAACATTGCCTTTTTATATTCGTTAATAGAAGTATAAAAAAGAATATTTCTTTAAATGATTACTAGAGAGTTATCTCGCATCCTACTTGCAAAAGTAATAAATAATGCCATTTCCCCTTCAGGTATTATTTTCCGATTCAAACCAACTCAATAAAAATTAATGATTAACTGTAGTGCTATTTAGAAATAGTACTTGATGATCCCGATTATGAAATATATAGTAATGCCATTTTTATGTATGCTTATATACGCCTGTCAGCAACCGACAGAGCGCATAGAGGGCTATGAAGTACATGGTATAGATGTTTCTCACCATCAATCAGAAATCAATTGGGATACGGTTGCAATGCAGGAGATAGATTTTGTCTTTGTAAAAGCATCGGAAGGCTTAGAATTAGTGGATAGATGTTTTGAACATAATTGGAATACCATTAAGCAAAAGGCATTAAAAAGGGGAGCTTATCACTTCTTCCATCCAAAATTGTCTTCTTTCGAACAGGCAATGAATTTTATTAACGCAGTCCCCTTAGAATATGGGGATTTACCACCTGTTCTGGATTTTGAAGTAACGAATGGAGCTTCAAAGACTTTAGTCATTAATAGATTACAATCTTGGTTAGATATAGTAGAGCGACATTATGGTATTCGACCAATTATTTATACCAACCAGAAATTATATAAAAAATATATCCGCCATAATTTCGATCACTATCCTATCTGGATGGCCCGATACAATACCAAAGAACCTGTTGTCAATTATAAATGGGATTTCTGGCAATATGGCAATCGAGGCACTATAAATGGTATTGAAGGAAATGTGGATTTAAATGTTTTTAGAGGTAGTCGATTGGAGTTAGAAGAAATGTGTTTAGCACCACGAGCAGTTTTGAGTACAAAGTAGAAGTCAGTCTGAGAGGTCAGTGGTCAGACCGCTGCGCTGTCAGATCGCCTATGGCTGTCAGACTTAGGATGTTGACCCTTAGAAGTTGACGGCTTATCATTTATAAATTTAAAAAAGCGTCAGTAGATTTAGTTCTGCTGACGCTTTTTATGCTAATATATAATTCGTTGAGAAATGGCAAAGAACAACGTTTCTTTAAGGAACGTCGTTCTTATCCGTTCAATTTAAAATAATCATCATCAGGAAGTAGGACATACTCATCTAATGTCAACATCATAAATCTGACCTCTGACAGTTCCGTTAGCGTAAGCTAACTAGAACGATCTGATTTCTGACTTCTATTCCTTAATATCCTTCCGCTCCACATTAGGCACAATCTCAAATAAATACGATTCTCCTCCCTGAAATACCTCTTCCTGAAAAGTTCGCGCGTCAGCAATAGAAGCTCGTTCCTTGCCTGCTCCTCGTTGATAATTAGTAGGAATTCTAAATGCCTTTGGTGGAGAGGTAACAGGTTTATAAGTTGGGGCAGAATTATATGCAATAACTTCCGTTTGTTGAACAGGGGCAATCAAAACAACTTCTTCTTTAGGAATATTTAATTCTAGATCTAATAAATGTAGCTGGTATTTTTCAATCATCCCAATCAATGCTTTCGCATAGTTGCGATCTGTAGCATACCCACACTTTTTCAAGCCTTTTGCCCAGCCCTTATAATCTGTTCGATCCAATTTAAATAAAATTCCATATCGAGGATTTTCCATCAAAAAATCAGAGTGGTCATAGTAAGACTGCACCGAATCCTCATAGCCTCTAAAACATGACTTAACTAATCGACCATGGCGATAGTCATCATCCTTAAAATAGAAGGTTTTACCTTCCCATCCCCCCTTACATTTAATACCAAAATGATTATTTGATTTTACCGATAAAGTACTTGTTCCATATCTAGATTCGACAATAGCTTGCGCCATTGTAATACTCGCAGGAATACCTGTGCGATGCATCTCGCTTATAGCAATTGCTTTGTATTGATCTATATAGTTTAGGATAGGAGCTTCCGAGGAAGTAAAGGATTGTAAACCGACAAGAGCTATCAAGCTAGCTAATGCAGTAACTGGTGCAAATTTTCTCATAGGGGGCTGTTTTCTGTAGACTTTATTGGTCTAACTTCATAGTATATCTTTTCTTAATACAATAAAAATGCCACGGCTTGATATATTTTTTATTTTAACATTTGTTGGTTTAGCTAAGTTTTTGTATTAAAAAAATTACTTATTTAAAAAGTATTGAAGGAGAATAAAATAGGGAAGAAAGTGATCTTTTTATAGGGAAACAAAAAAAGCCCTCGAAATTCAAAGAATTACAAGGGCTTAATTTTTTCTATGCGAATTTAGCGAAAATATCTGCTTTATCTTTTTCGGATAACCCTAAATACTCCCTAGTAACTTTTGTACTGGCATGGTTCAAAATATCGGATAATTCAATTAAGGCTCGTTCGTCTCCATGTTCTTCTCTCATTAATTCAAAATACCTTAGAGCAAAAGTTTTTCTCAATACATGAGTTGTCAATCTCTTTGCCTTAACCCCTGATTTAGT
>CAYOBX010000640.1:0-3219 GCA_964402245.1 uncultured Saprospiraceae bacterium
TATACTAAGTTCTCGCATCTCCACCTTACGTATTTTACCCGTTACGGTCATCGGAAAATCATCTACAAATTTGATATAGTGAGGTATTTTAAAATGAGTAATTTTTCCTTTACAAAATGCTTTAATTTCTTCTGCGGTACAAGTTTCTCCTTCTTTCAATTTAACCCAAGCCATGACCTCTTCTCCATATTTTTTATCAGGTACCCCGATCACTTGCACATCGCTAATTTTGGAATGTTGGAATAAAAATTCTTCAATTTCTCTTGGATAAACATTCTCTCCACCTCGAATCAACATATCTTTTATTCGACCTACGATATTCAAATACCCTTCCTCGTCCATAGTCGCTAAATCTCCTGTGTGCATCCAACGAGCAGTATCGATGGCAGATTTGGTTTTCTCTTCGTCCTCCCAATACCCTAGCATGACACAATACCCTCTTGTACATAATTCTCCTTTCTCTCCTCTTGGCACGGTTTGTCCAGTTTCTGGGTCGATGATTTTTATTTCCGTATGGGGCAATACTCGACCCACCGTAGCCACTCTTTTATTGGTAGGAGCGTCATGTCTGGTTTGGGTACTAACAGGGCTGGTTTCTGTCATCCCATAAGCGATTTCTACCTCATTCATATGCATCAGGGTATTCACTTTTTTCATCACTTCAACAGGACAAGGAGAGCCTGCCATGATGCCTGTTCTAAGAGAGGTTAAATCAAACTTGTCAAAATCAGGATGTTCTAATTCTGCTATAAACATGGTAGGCACACCATGAAGGGCAGTAGCTTTTTCTTCTTCTACGGTTTGTAAAACTGCCTCTGGTTCAAATCCTGCACTTGGATAAATCATAGTCGCCCCAAAACAAACACAAGCTAAATTGCCCATCACCATTCCAAAACAATGATATAAAGGAACAGGAATCACTAAGCGATCTTTATCTGTAAATCGCATTATATCCGCCACCAGATAGCCATTATTTAAAATATTATGATGGCTCAAAGTTGCTCCTTTTGGATAACCAGTTGTGCCACTCGTATATTGTATATTGATCGCTTCATCAGCAGAGAGCATTTGCTGAATGGCTTGGAGTTCAGTAGCATTTACTTTATGGGCAAATCCTAGTAAATCTTCCCAACTGTACATACCAGCAGACGCAGGAGTATGTAAACGAACAACTGTTTTAAGGTATGGAAGTTTCTCGGATTTTAATTGCCCTGGCTCACAATCCTGTAATTCAGGAGCCAATTCATAAAGCATTTTAGTATATTCGGAAGTCTTAAATGTTGTCGCAGTTACGATACATACACAACCAGATTGATTAAGGGCATATTCCAACTCATGTAAACGATAACTCGGATTGATGTTAACTTGAATAGCGCCGATTTTAGCCGTAGCAAATTGAACCGTTACCCATTCCACACAATTTGGTGCCCACATCCCAACTCTATCTCCTTTTTTGATACCAATAGCTAAGAATGCTTTGGCACATTCGTCCACTTTTTCTTTAAACTGCTGATAAGTATAACGAATATTCTGATGCTTGACAATCAAGGCTTCGTTATTAGGATATTGAGCAACTGTTTGATCAAAAATATTTCCAATAGTACTTCCTAAAAGCGGTTTATCACTTGTACCGCAGGTATAACTTAATTTCATTTTATGAATGTTTTTAGTTAGTGAGGTGTCAGAGAACAGGGGTCAGGTGGAATTTCATAAAGAGGGAACTATTTAGGCTTCGATTCAATGTTTTGACTCCTGAATCCCTCAGGCTAGTCGTTAATTTCATGTAAGCGCCAATTTTAATTGGCAGGTTCTTTATAACTATCTGATTTACAACCTACCAAATAATTTTGTTGGTTATGAAATCATAATATCGCTTAGTCTGCCCTATCGCCTGACTCCTAGTCAGTTGTGATTATTTTGATTTTTGATATTACATTACTTGACATTTTGAAGAACAGAGAACTTGTGCTATTGTAGTAGTATTAGCAAGCACAAAAAAGAAGAGGAAAAATAAATAGACTTGTTACCCTTTAAGAAACACTCCCCTGAAAATGTCTTTTTCCGATATTTTGTCCTAAAAATTGAGTCCGTAGCTAGGCTATGCACTAATTTTTTAAGTCAAACTATCGAAAAAATCCAAATTTCATAGAAGCATTTCTTAAAGGGTAACAAGTCTAATAATTTTTCTTATGATTCAATTACATTTTAATTGACTTTCTATTTTTTCAAAACAAAGTCAATTATCAAATTTGCGATCCGATCATCCTCCTCTGTAATTCCAGTAATAATAGATATATGATCTCTATTCGGCACTTCCTGCGTATGGACTTGATAATTACCTGCAACCGTCATTGACCTAGCAAATCGTTTAATCTGCGCCTTTCTCCAATCATCGTCTCCATCCGCATACAATAATAAAATATTATCTCGATTAGCTGAAATATGAGGCGTTACAGAAGCCTGTTTCCAACTTTTAAAATCATCTCCCCAAATCGATTTATAAATAGGGTCTGTTGCTATGCGATCCTTTGCGGTTTGTTCCACATAAAGAAAAGGACTGATAAGAACCGAACCAGCTATTTTAGAAAGATCAATATGTTGAGCTTGTAGCACAGACTCATCAATGGCTAATAATGCAGCCAGATAAGCACCTGCCGAATGCCCTCCAATATAGACTTTCTCTGGGCTGCCACCATAATCCTTAATATTATTGATGACCCAAGCTGTGGCTTTGGCTACATCATTTAAATGGGCAGGGTGTTTAAAATCAGGAGACAAGCGATAATTGACACTTACCAAACCAATTCCAGATTCTGCTAATTGGTTGCCTATGCCTTCTCCCATACTTTTATCCCCTTGTAAAAGAGCACCACCATGAAAATATACAATAACGGGCACATCTTTCTCCCCTTCTGGCATGTAGATGTCCAATAAATCCTTTTGATTATCGTACTCCGAATCAGCAACATAATCTATATCTTTTGTGATGATAGCTTGTTTCTTTATTGCAGCAGTTGGAGCAGCTTGTTCCTTTTCTACAAGATCCAAAGCTTCTTTTTCCTGTACTTCGGCAACTGTAATATTTTGTTTCTTTTCTGCAACATCCGAAGCACTTTTTTCCTGTATTGCAGTAACTGGAACATCTTGTTTCTTTTCTGCAACACCCGAAGCACTTTTTTCCTGTATTGCAGTAACTGGAACATCTTGTTTCTTTTCTGC
>CAYOBX010000641.1:0-3205 GCA_964402245.1 uncultured Saprospiraceae bacterium
TCAACAAATTTTCGTTTATAAATCCACCAAAAAACATATTTTTTTAACAAAAAAAACTACCTTTAAAACAAATAAGAAAGGTCCAGTTCTAACCATAAATTTCAGAATCAAAACAAACAAAGATGAACCAATCCATTTTCATAAGCTTAAAAAGAAATAGCAATAACCTCGCTCTATTAGTCTGTATAACACTCTTGTCCTGCTTTCTCCCTTACACCAGCACCGCACAAATCCTCAACCAAGAGCAAATCAAACAATTAAAATATAGGCACATTGGCCCAGTTGGTAATAGAATCAGTTCCGTTGCAGGGGTAGCAGGAGATCCCTTAACCTATTATGTAGGAGCTGCTACAGGAGGGATTTGGAAATCCACAGATGGAGGTATTGCTTGGAAACCTATTTTTGATGATAAGCCAGTACATGCCATAGGGGCTTTAGCAGTAGCGCCTTCCGACTCGGAAATTGTGTATGCTGGGACAGGAGAAAGTTTTATTCGTTCCAATGTCTCTATTGGTAACGGGATATGGAAATCTATGGATGGAGGAGATACCTGGACCAATATTGGATTAGAAAATACCGGTCGAATTAGTCGTGTTGTAGTACATCCGACCAACCCTGATATTGTATATGTAGCTGCAGTGGGTCATGCCTATGCTCCTCAAAAAGAGAGAGGGGTCTTTATGACAGAAGATGGGGGTAAGACTTGGCAACATACCTTATTTGTAGATGAAAACACAGGCGCATCAGATGTGGTATTAGACCCATTTAATCCTCGGATTTTATTTGCAGGTACATGGGAATTAAAACTAAAAACTTGGAATAGAACAAGTGGTGGACCAGGTAGTGGTTTACATAAGTCGGTAGATGGAGGTAAGACTTGGACGAAATTAAAATCAAAAGGTTTACCTAAAACGACTATAGGTAAAATAGCATTAGCGATGTCTCCTGCTCAGAAAGGCCGAGTCTATGCGCAGATGGAAACGGGTGATGGTATTCCGCTAGATGGCAAAGCTACAGAATCTGGAGAATTATGGCGATCTGATGATAATGGCAAAACATGGAAAATGGTGAATGCCAATCGAGATATTGGTGGTCGACAAGCGTACTATACAAGATGCGCTGCTTCCCCTGATAATCCTAATGAAATTTATTTTATCTGGGCAGGATTCTCTAGAAGTATTGATGCAGGAAAAACATTGGAGAAATCTGCTCCAGGCAGTCAACCTAACTGGGATCATCACGAAATGTGGATCGATCCCTTGGATGGCAATCGGATGATTGTGGTGGGCGATGGTGGATTATCTATTTCTCAAGACAGAGGCAAAAATTGGAGAAGAACCCAATTGGCAGTTGCTCAATTATATCATGTAACGACTGATAAAAATATTCCCTATAATGTTTTTACGAATCGACAAGACGGCCCGTCTATGATGGGTCCAAGTAATACTAGAGAAGCAGGGATTTTTGGTCCTAGTATGATTCCGACTGGTGCATGGAGAGATGTAGGTGGTGGAGAAAGCGGCTTTGCAACGCCTGACCCTGTAGACCCAGATGTGGTATGGTCTAGTGCTTCGGGTATGGGTCCATTAGGTGGAATCGTGACTCGATATAATGTGAATACAGGACAGTATCGACAAGTCGAAGTATGGCCAGAGTTTACGGTAGGTCATCCAGCGAAAGAAACAAAATATCGTTTTCAATGGACCTTTCCACTATTGATTTCTCCTCATGATAATAATACGGTGTATGTGACTAGTCAACATGTACATCGCACCACCAACAAAGGCCAAAGTTGGGAAGTCATAAGTCCAGATTTAACCAAAAACGAAAAAAGCAAACAAGGATTTTCGGGTGGATTAACAGGAGATAATATTAATGTTGAATATGCTAATGTCATTTATGCCTTCGATGAATCTCCAGTTAAACAAGGGGTATTTTGGGCAGGCACCAATGATGGTTTGGTACAAGTAAGTCAGGATGGTGGCGATAGTTGGCAAAACGTAACTAAAAATATTCCAGGTTTACCAAAGGATGGAGTGGTTAGAAATATTGATGCTTCTAAGTGGGATGCGGGTAAGGCATATGTAACCATTGAATTTCACCAAGTTGGCAATTTTGAAGCCTATGTTTATAAAACTAGTAACTACGGAAAAACTTGGCAAAAAATAACTAATGGAATAGTAAGCGATCATCTAAATTATACTAGATGTGTTAGAGAAGATCCAGTCAAAGAAGGTTTATTATATCTAGGTACAGAAACGAAATTGTATGTCTCTTTTGATGATGGAAAAAAATGGCAATCACTTATGAGTAATCTACCCCATACGCCTATGTATTGGTTAGATATTCCAGAACACTTTAATGATTTAGTGATTGGTACTTATGGCAGGGGGATATGGATATTAGACGACTTAACTCCTTTACAGCAAATGACGGCAGATATTGCTGCGTCAAAAGCACACTTATTTACACCAAGACCTGCTTGGCGTTTTCAATCTGTTACTTCCAATATGCAATTTTTTCCAGAACCTTCTTTTGGGCAAAATCCTGCTTATGGTGCTAGTATCAATTATTGGTTGTCAGAAAAAAATGATAGCGTAAAAGTTCATATTGTAAATAGTACAGGCGATACGATAAGAACTTTAAAACACAAAGGACAATCTGGTCTCAATCGAGTCATGTGGGATTTGAAAGGAGAAAAAAATGATGCCATCGTTTTACGGAACAAACCTTTGTATGCTGATTGGTTTACCGTCAAAGAAAAAGGGGATCATAATCCACTGGTTAAAAATTTTTCAATCTTAGCAATACCTGGCACTTATCAAGTCCATTTACAAGCAGGAGATAAAACTAATATTCAAGAGTTAGTGGTTAAAAAAGATCCTCATTCTGAAGGTAGTATGGAGGATATTCAAGAGCAAACAGCTATTCTAACAGATTTGCAAAATGATATGAATACCGTTGCTAAGCTAGTCAATGAAATAGAAATCACTAGAATGCAGTTATATGATATGAAAGCAACAATGAAGGCTTTGAAAAAACCGAATCAATTAATTGAATCCGTTGCCACTATCGACACCGCTTTAATCCATATCGAAGATCAATTAATCCAATTGAGATATACGGGCACAGGACAGGACGAGGTCCGTTTCCCAGTCCGTATAGCAGAAAGAATTAATTATTTGGCAGGCACTATTGCCATTGC
>CAYOBX010000642.1:0-3203 GCA_964402245.1 uncultured Saprospiraceae bacterium
ACTTAGCGCTTACGAAAATCCCATGAACATATCCTAAAATTATTAGCTAATTCTTGTTAATCAGCTTTAAGAGGTTTTTTAAGTCCCTCTTAATTACATTACAAAGATGCAAGTGTTTATCTCTTTTTCAAAATACAAAATTGGCTTTTTGTGAATTTTATTTACTCTATTTTATTTATTCAATACTAATTAAAATATTGATTATCAAATAGTTATTTTATATTTAAATACATGATTGTGTTTAAAATAAAAAATAAAATGCTTTTAAGAAGCTTATTTTTTCTATAAAAAACCTATTTATTCCATTTTACCACCTAATTAGTAAAAGCTTTTTCTACACAAATGCTGAAATCAATCCACCTATTAGCATGCTAGTCACCAAGCAATAGGAAAAATACTGCATTACATATCCCTTTCCTCTATTATCTACTAATGCAGAAAAAACTATAAATGGTAAAGCAATAAAAATGCGTTAATAGCTCCATGAAATACTCCATGCCCAAAGTACCGATGCTTCTGTCCGTATTTTGCTAAAAATTCTACTATGATTTGTTTAGAGGACTCCTTTCCTTGCATTATATCGGTAAAGAACAACTCATAAAAACTCGGTAGGAGATACGGAATGAATTGAGTGTAAAACAGATCGGGGGCATAATTGAAGGCAGAGACGCAAAGATGCAGAGTTAGATTGGTTCTCCGCATCTCTGCACCTCTGCGTTCAATACCCTATTTTGCTTGCAAAAGTCCTATTAAATAGCCTCAGGTATTCATTTGCATGGCCCCAAATTGTTATACACTCAAATCTATTCTACCCGAATCATTTTTTTAGATTTAGTTCCAAATTTAGTAATCAATTGATAGTGAATAAATCCTGGAGCTATATCTAATTCATTTAAAGGAATTAAATTATATCCAGCTTTACCATCTTGCTTCACAACCTTGATAACTCTTCCTGCTTCATCTCTTAAGATTAATTCTACAGGACTGTTACTCGGTAAAGAATAACCAATACTAGTTTGATCTCTAAATGGATTCGGTTGATTTTGTGTTAAGTCAAACTCGGTAGTATTATCTGAGTTAGTAAACTTCAATTGTACATTAATTATATTCCCTTCTAAATCATAAGCTTCTGCTACAGTTGGTTGATTATTTAATTGTAGTACCTCACTTAATCTAGTATCTTTAGTAGCTTGCAGTTGGATTGTGAAGAGCTGTTCTTCACTTACTACGTAGCTTGGTATTTGATTCCAACTTACGGTAAGTCTGCCTGCTTCTAAATTATTAAGACCGAAGTTTTCTTTCGTCATTAATGCACCTTGTATTTGATCTATCCTTACATCTCTAGTATTTATTGTAAACTGGTATCCTTGAATTTTTTGGATGTCCTTAGCACTTAATGGAATCTCATAAGATTGTCCTGCTTTTAAGAACTGATCCGTAACTTCTATTTCAAATACTTTGGCACTATTTCGTGGTTCTCCTTGTAGTAAAGAATTTGGTCTAACGCTTCCGTTAATATCTCCAATCTTTACAGCAACAAAATCCATCACCATATTACTACTTAGCTTACTAATATGTGCCTGCTCAGGGAATGCCTCCGTAAGCGGACTATTGGTAATAAAGTCATAATTAGCTTCTACAAAACGCCAGCTAGTATTATTCGTAAATTCTGTATCAATTGCAAGAATTAGTTTTCTTAGTTGAACTAAATCAAAAGCAGTAACGGTCTTAGATTGATTCACATCTGCGGCAATCCATTGGTAAGGATTGTCGAACGGTTGAACTCCTAAGATGTGCTTAGTCATTAAGACTAAATCAAAAGTACTTACTCCATTTAAAGGATTGTTATTCTTTTGCGGAGTAATCGTATATGCTTCGTCCATTGGTACTTCAAAGTGGTAGAAACCATCTTGAGTTGTATTATATTCATCTTGAGTTGTGCTCAATAAAACTTCTTCTACTGCATCTCCATTCCAAGTATTTACCTGTCCTCCTACTAGTGCATTGGTAGGGTCAGAAACTTGAGACTCAACACAAGAATTATTGTTGTCTTGAACATTGATATAGGTTTCACAGTAATTATAATTCCAATCAGAATCAATGACATACAATTGGACTACTTGGTTTCCTAAAGTTTCACAAGTAAAGATTAGGTTAGCCGGTAAATCCTTGACTTCTTCCAAATTAGTCGGCTGCTCCATTGACATACTCTCATGCCAGATACCTAATTTGTATCCATTACAATTAGAGTAATCGTTGACACTGATATCTTGATCCAAAATTTGGACCATTCCTACTGGCATTAATTCAATCGCCAATCCATGGTAGCAGTAAACAGGATAGTCGCTACAATCTACTTCCTCTTCTTCTTCATTGAAACCTGGTGTTCCTTCTGGATCTATATCTATAATCGTATCTGTCACCACAGGGTCTACTGTTGCAATGGTTGTATCTCCAATAATGATTATGTCATCAGGAGAGAAAAAAGAAATAACAGCTGTATCATTATCGTCGGTATCACTAGCAAGTGTTGCATCAGGGCCGCCAGGGCTAGTTGCACCAGATCCTACTTCTGCATGGTTTTCAATAGAAGTCACACTAAGATTAGGATTTGTTGTTAATCTAATCGTAATAGTATTTTGCTCGTTAGCGGCTAAGCTAGGAATCGTGTAGATAGCTACTCCATTAGATAATGTCCAAGCTCCCGTATTACCAGTAATAGCAGCAGTATTTTCTGCCTGTATGAATATCAATCCATTAGGAATAAGATCTTGTATCTCGATATCGTAAGCAGTTCCTAAACCTTGATTAACTACCGTTATTTCAAATTCTATAAAAGTTCCCGGGAATACGGTGCCAACTTGACCTGTTGCTAATGATTTCATTAAAGCTAGGTCTACTAGATCATCGGTTGCATCTATTGGATCTAATGGTGAATATCCAGCATCAGGAAGTAAAAATCCAGTAGTAGGATTAATAGTTCCCTTGTTAGGACCAAAGCATTCCGTAGTATTATCTACGCCACCGCCATCACAATCTAAGGTAGCAATGTTTGAATTAGGAAACATTGCGATGTAATCACAAATATCCACACCCGCAGCTACGATAGTTTCACAATCGTAATCATCTGCTGCATTGGAAGGATCAATAGGTGTATAACCAGCATCTGGCATTAAAAGTCCAGTAGCAGGATCAATAGTACC
>CAYOBX010000643.1:0-3195 GCA_964402245.1 uncultured Saprospiraceae bacterium
GTTATATCTATAGCTAATAGGCTCGTTTCTAAATATTACCTAGGATCGTCAAGGTTTGTAACCTTGACGATCCACGAATTCATCATTCATCATTTCTCATTCATCATTTTTTACTCCACAATCAACTCATCCAAAGCAATCCAAGCAGCCCCACCCTTCCCTTTATGCCAATCAGGAATAGCATCCAATTTATTGGCAATGACTCTAATATATCTGGTATTAATAGTTTGATCGGAGATAACAACATCTTGCGTTTGAGCGGTAGATTGTTTCGTAGTCGCATCAATAGTTACTAAGTTTTCTTGAGTAAAAATTACTCCATCTTTAGAAAAAGAGCAACTAATACTAGCAGGGGCAAAAATCCAAGAATCTTGATTGATTAATATTCCTAAAGATACTTTTTGAATTGTTTGGACCGTCCCTAAATCAATAGTGAAGGCTGCCTCCTCTCCATTCCATCCTTGCCACAATTGGCTTTGTATATCCGTTGTTCCTCTATACCCATCGGTCAATGCAATTCCATGTCCATGATATCTCGAGACATATTCCGTTTGGTAGTTAATCGCTTTATCTAAGGCAACATGTTTCACCGTATGTACAGTCGCCAGTAAAGGATCAATTAATTTATCTGGATTAATTTCTTGTATGGCAACTCGATTATTTGGAATAGCTTGTACTTGAAAGTATAGATCATTTTTTCCTTTCACTAAAGGCAGCTGAACCATTTTTCCTTCAATAGGAAATTGATTATTAAATAAGATCGTCTGAATAATATTCCCATCTCTACTCACTTTTACGGGTGCATTGGTATTTATATAAAAAGAGAATAAGGTATCCATTTTTGCAAAGAGTGGATAATGTATATAGTAGTGTGAGCCATTCTTATCAGACAATTTATTTAAAGGTAGAAAACTAGTGTTGGTAGTCTCTAAGGTTTGCCAGTCTAACTTATCCAATGAGGCTTGTCTATTTCCCTTGGCAATTTTTACAGTAGAAGTAGTCGCACCTGAATAATTATATCGGAAGACGTCTTCTAACCAATTGAGCTGTTCATCTAAGTCTGTGTTTTCTTTTTTCTTAAACTTGGCTACTTTATTTTCTTTAATGGGAAAGGCTAAATAATAATTAAGCACTACTTCTTCTAAAGGAAGTAAGTCTTTTCGTTTTTCATTGGTCAGTATACTGGTTGCTCTAACAGAACCTATTTTGGCTAGCTCTCGATACAATAAAAGTCTTTGCCTAGAACTAGCCAACTTTAAAAACAAAGAAGTAAAAGGAACCGCTTTAATAGGATACTTTTCAAAAAGATGTTGAAAAGCAGGAATAATCATAGCAGGTCGTTGCTGTAGTCGTGCTAATAAAAACGAAGTATTATTATGCATCGAATCTACCAGCAAGCGACTGTTCTCATCAACTGAAGTAATTTGATGATCGCCATCTACATCTACCCAAATTGGATTCGTAAACCCTACTGGATAAACTGGCTTTTCTTTTGATTGCACCATCGGTTCCATTGACATATCCCCTCTAGCCACCAAACTATACCAACTATCCATTTTCGGATGTAATACCACTAAACTGTCAAAACGTATTGTTTTGTTTGAAGGCGGTACATCAAAAGTTTTTATGGCTACTCCATTTTCAATCAGCTCTACTTTATGGCAAGATACCCATGATGGTGCTTGTACCTGCAATTGTAATAATAGTTGGCCATCTTGCAAAGTCAATTGATCCCCTACTCCATAGTTCTTATTGGCTATAATCGTAGGTAATAAACCCGCTGCAACAATTACTTTTTGCTCCTTGATATTACGAATTAATTCTGCCTCACTAATATCGGTAGGGGTATCCGTTGAACTCACAATATAATTTCTAGGTACTCCAGCTATTTGAGCAATGACAGAGTGACTATCCGAATTGCCCAATCCCGTAGTTCGCTTCCCTCGGTTCAAAAGGTTGTACCAATCTTGTCTAACAGAATGCAGATTATCTGGTGCATCTCTCCACCCGATTCCGCCATTTTCATTTAAGACCTCAATTGCATCAAATCCGCCATCCCATTCTGGATGTTTAGATTTTCCAAAATAAGGATCTAAACCTTTGGTATTAAAAAAATCAGTCTTGATCCATCTTGGATGATTGACTTGTACTAATGTATTATCAGTCCCTTGTTTTTTTATACTATCAAATAAATCTTTTCCTATAGAAATATCTGAATTAATCGGTGCTGATCCATTAGGTAATGGATAGGTGTTAAAGTGTCCAATCGGTGTACTCACTTCATTACCGATAGCAGAAGCCATCAAGTGATCTAATTCCAATTTTTTTAAAAAGGGTTTATAGTCTAATACTTCATTATGATCTGTTGCTACAATCCAATCTAGCCCCTCTCCTGCACAAGAAATCAATCGCTCTTCTACCGTTGCATCTCCATGTCCAGAATAGGTATAGGTATGCAAATGCATATCCCCACCTATTAATCCTTCCGTGTCTAGCTCTTTCCTTAAGGTGGCAGATAGATTAAATCGTTGTCCTTTTTCTAATTTGACAGACAGTCGCTCAACACTATACTCCATCCCTTTTCCAATATAAAAATCATAGATCCCAGCAGGGATTGTAAACTGGCCTGTTCCTGTTCGGGCATAAATAGTATGTGCTCTACAAGCTAAGTCCTTCGTACTAGCCACTTTGTGCTCAAATGGTTCTCCATCTTTAAGGATCACTATTTTTGCAGGTGTTAGTGCATTGGTTGATACGTCCTTGATATTAAAATGAAGAGCTGCATTTTGGGTGAATCCACAATGAGTCAATAGGAATAAAGATAGAATAAGAAAGTGTAGTTTATTCATTTATTGTAAAGATTGCGGTATATCCTTATGCTATACCTATTCTAGAATAACAGGATAATAGATAACAAATTTACGATTCTCTCTTTACAAAAAGAATAGGAATCACCAGGGAGAACGAAAAGTCATAATCGTAATGTATAACTCGTTGATAAAATGGTAGTTGATGGTTGAAGTTTGTAACTATATAGACTACTGGACATTTTATTAGAATAGAGAGCAGAGAAGCGAGAGGAGAGATGAATTTCGTTTGTAGACAATGAAATTTCGTTATTTTTTAAACGAAATCTATCTCTTTTCTCTGCTCTCGCTTCTGTTGAACTCTACTTAGTCGTGGTATCACAACTTT
>CAYOBX010000644.1:0-3190 GCA_964402245.1 uncultured Saprospiraceae bacterium
AAATGACCATACAACCTTTTAAACTAGAGCGATATTATACGCTCTATGAATTTACAGCAGAATACTTACTCTGTAGTTCCGACTGTGAAGCCATGTCTGTAAGAGAATTGTTGGCCTTAGAGAAAGGAGCAACAGAAAAAATGCTAGAGCTTGATCTAGGTTATACGGAAACTAAAGGAGCACCTGAGTTGCGTCGAGATATAGCTACTATTTATAAAGAAATTTCTTCAGAAGACTTGTTAGTATGTTCAGGAGCGCAAGAGCCTATTTTTTTATTTTCACAAGCTATGTTAAAAAAAGGAGATGAGGTAATCGTACAATCTCCTTGTTATCAATCTCTACAATCTGTTCCAGAGAGTTTGGGATGCAAAGTTAAAGAATGGAAGGTTCGATATAAAGAGCATATTCCTATTTTTGATATAGGAGAATTAGAGCAAATGATTACTAGCAATACAAAAATCATTTATCTAAATACGCCACATAACCCTACAGGTTTTCATTTTACGGAATCCGAACAATCTGCTATTGTGGCATTGGCTAGAAAAAATAATATTATTATTTTTTGTGATGAGGTATATAGGGAATTAGAACGGGAGTTACAATATAGAATCCCAGCCATAGGCGATGTATATGAAAATGGAGTTTCCCTAGGGGTTATGTCTAAAACTTATGGTTTACCCGGCTTACGGATTGGTTGGCTAGCTACTAAAAATAAAAATATATTAGATAAAATAGCGATCTTGAAGGAATATACTACAATTTGCAATTCAGCACCCAGCGAATTTTTGGCAGGAGTAGGAATAAGGAATAGACAAGCTATTATTGATAGAAACCTGCAAATTGTGAAGAACAACTTACCCTTATTAGATGTTTTCTTTAATAAATATAGAGCACTATTTTCATGGCACAAACCTGTTGCAGGGCCTATTGGTTTCGTAAGAATGAATTTCGAAGAACACGATGGCTTATTTGCAGCAAGAGTGTTAAAAGAAAAAAAAGTACTCTTATTGCCTGGCGATATTTATGATTATAATGGATTCTTTAGGATCGGATTTTGTAGAAAGAATATGCCAGAGGCATTGGCTAAATTTGAAGAGTTTGTTGTGGAGCATTTGGTTTAAGGGTATCTTTATGATAAAATAATTTTAATGATAAGCGACTTATTAAGAGATGAATTTTTGAAATCAATTGATTTTGATCCATTGATGGCGATCAAGTTGAAAAAAGAAGAGTCGCTTCCTGTAGATTATTTTGATTTTTATAATTCTATATCAAGTGTATATTCTTCCAAGATTGAGGGAGAAAATATTGACTTTGATAGCTTCTTCAAACATAAATTTTTAAAGGTTCCGTATAATCCAGATTATACAAAGAAATCTGAGGATTTATTTAAAGCTTATCAATTCATTCAAGAAAACCGTTTCACAAAAAAAAATGTATTTAAAGTTCATGAAATTTTAAGTGAACATTTATTGCCTGATAACCAAAGAGGAAAGATTAGGAACAATCCTATGTTTGTTTTAAATGAAGAAGACAGAATTGAATATATCGCTTGTGATCCTTTTTTAGTAAATCGAGAATTAGAATTATTTTTTGAAAAAGTAAATGAACTTCTAGAGAATGATATAGAAACGAACGAAGCCTTTTTTTATGCTGCCCAAATTCATTTGGTTTTCGTAAAAATACATCCATTGCAAGATGGAAATGGCAGAACTGCGAGATTGCTAGAAAAATGGTTTTTAATAGAAAAACTAGGACAAGATGTTGTTTCAATTGAGTTAGAGAAGAATTATTACACCAACAGAAAAGATTATTATAATAACATCAGAAAAATTGGCTTAGAATATGAAAAATTAGACTATTCCAAAAGTTTGGACTTTTTATTGATGACCATAAATAGTTTAAAGTGAGTAACTGTTATAACTTAAAAGGTAGATGAACTAACGAGAAATAGACAAGAATATTCCAATCAATGACTAATAAAAGAATATACCTAGATTATAATGCAACCACTCCTTGCGACCCGAGAGTCGTAGATGCAATGGTTCCCTTTTTTTATGAACACCCTGGAAATGCTGCCAGTAGAAATCATCCTTTCGGATGGGAGGCAGAAGATGCAGTCACTACTGCAAGGGAACAGATTGCAGATTTGATTAGTGCAGAAACTAAAGAGATAATATTTACATCAGGCGCTACGGAATCTAATAACCTAGCATTAAGAGGTGTTTTTGAAATGTATCGTCGTAAGGGAAAACATATCATTACTGTATCCACAGAACATAAAGCGGTTTTGGATACTTGTAAATATCTAGAAAAACATGGCGGAGAGATCACTTATCTGGAGGTAGATAAAGAAGGTTTGATAGATTTAGAGGAATTAAAAAATACCATTAGAGAAGATACTATTTTAGTATCTATTATGTGGGCGAATAATGAAACAGGCGTTTTGCAGCCAATGAAAGAAATAGGTGAAATATGTCAAGAAAAAGGCGTCTTGTTTTTCAGTGATGCTACCCAGGTAGTAGGCAAAATACCTGTAGCGCCAAAAGAATTAGGCATACATCTAATGGCATTTACAGCACACAAAATGTATGGTCCTAAAGGCGTAGGTGCTTTGTATGTGAGTCGCAAAAGCCCACGTGTTAAGGTAACGGAACAAATGAGTGGAGGAGGTCATGAAGGAGGCATGCGCTCTGGAACGCTAAATGTACCAGGGATTGTAGGATTTGGAAAAGCAGCAACAATTGCGAAAGAAGAAATGGTAGCAGAAACTGTGCGCCTAGAAGCACTAAGAAATAAACTGGAAAAAACTTTGTTGAACCAAGTAGAGGCTAGTATTGTTAATGGAAGTACGAAGGCTCGGATGCCACATGTTAGTAATATATCCTTTCAATATGTAGATAGTGAAGGATTGTTAATGACTTTTAACCAGAATATAGCCGTTTCAACGGGTTCTGCTTGTACCTCAGCCTCTCTTGACCCGTCTCATGTATTGACAGGAATGGGTATAGAAGATGATCTAGCAAAATCTTCGATACGATTTAGTCTAGGCCGTTTTACAACAGAAGAAGAAATAGATACTACCATAAAAGCGGTAGTAAAAGGAGTACAGCAATTAAGAGATTTAAGCCCTGTTTGGGAACTACACAAGGATGGAGTATTGTAGTAAGTAATAGGTAATAGGTAATAA
>CAYOBX010000645.1:0-3178 GCA_964402245.1 uncultured Saprospiraceae bacterium
TCGCTTCGCTCATTTTTCAGATCATAACGATCATTCCTTTTGCATCGATTAAGCCATGTTGATCACTGAAAGGTGTGTAGAGGATTACAAGGTTAATCCTCTACGAAAAGCATCTATTGGCATTAATGCCTAAGTGCGCATGGACAAAATCCATAAAAAGGGTTGTCTCAACTATTTGAGAAGCTAAACAAATGTTATGTCTGTTGATATTTATTAAAAGAGATCTATAATGTGAGTAGAAACTATTCACAGGAGTCGTTTATGAGAAAGAAAGGTATTTTTCTTAGGGTGGGAATATCCCTAGCAATACTCGCAAATACAGTAACAGCGGCTGAAATGTTTTCCACCGCGCTAAGACGTGTCTGTGCTCAGACAACCCTATCTATCCCCAAAAGGTATCCTCTAGCACAGGTAAGATTCTGTAGATCTATCCCAGATGGACTAAAAATGTTTGAATTTAGCAGAAAGAATAGAGCTCCATGGCTAGACTCTACACAAAGCAAAGAACAGAAGGAAAGCGGATTTCTTGATATATCAGAATTTTGCGCAGATCCTGAAAGAGATATTCTTTATCGATATCAAAGTTCTAGCTCACAAGAAATCCCCCAAGAGTCATTTCCTCTATTTAAAAAAAAGGTGGAAGCATTTGATAGGTGTTCAGAACAAAAAGATCTAGATGCTGTTTATCAATCTATGGGATTGGTCGAAAGCTATTATGATCTCGGAGAGAGTTTAGGCGGTATTACAACTGCTGGAACTGGATTTTTCATCGACACAGATGTTATTTTAACAGCAGCACACAACCTAACGTTAGACCCAAAAGATAGTTCAAAAATAAAGATAAAAAATCCCATGAGGGCTGACTCAGTTAAGTTTTTCTTTAAACATGACAATGGAGTCTGTGAACACATTATTCCCGTTGCTGAGTACAAAATTCCAAAAGAATGGGAAATTGGACGAGACAAAAAATATGATTTTGCTCTAATGTTCCTTGAAAAGTCTGTTATCGAACCTAGAATTAGCCTTTCTACAGTGAAAAAAGAGATGAAAGTTCCTATTCCAACATGTGTTGCTGGTTACCCAGATGAAGTTCCTACCCCAGTTGGTGTAACAGTAAAAAACTCTCCTTTGTGCTCTTATGCTCACAGCGGAGAATTAAAAGAAATCTCAGACTGTAGAAAAATAATAGGCTATGATTGCTTTACTAACGCTGGAATGAGTGGAGGGCCTGTTTTGGTCAAAGGATGGCCAATAGCCATTGGAGTTCACACACGGGGTGGATTAGACTTAAACAGGGGGGTACACCATTCTGAACACATGGAGGGGTACTTACGAAAGTGGTTAGATGATCGTGAGAGGTCTGTAGAAGAAGGCGCAGAAGTTATAGAAATAATATCTGAGCTATCAAACTCCGGAGAAGAGAGAGAATATCTTTTATCTAACCTTTATAAAATAAAAGCATATCCAAAAGAAAGTATCAGACAATATATTTCTGTAATATTGGATATGTATAGAAAATAGACCAATCATCAAAAGCGCCGTATTTGAGCATACGGCGCAACTTTTGCTTTTTAGTACCGGACATCACAGAAACAGCATTTCGTTGTCACAGCCCCCCTTAAAAACGCCTTAAGGAGCATTTAAAATCCTTAACCAACATTAATCTAATAAAAATCTCTAAATTTAGTTTTTGTTTTTTTTAATTCTGAGAATTTTATACCTCTCTTTTTTGCTAAGATAAAAAACCTATAAACATCAAATTTGTTTAAGACCTTTTCGAGATATTTAAAACTCTTCCTCCTGCCGAATAAAAAAAACAACATAAGTTATCCACAAAAAACTTAAAAATTTAAAAAATCTTTTTTGCTTGTTTTTTTTATTTTAAATATTTTAATGTTTTTACGCCCCTCAAAACCCGCATAAACAAAGGTGTTTTTAGAGGTAAGTACGAGTTTTGTGGTGTAAAAGGCGGGTTTTGTGGTGTAAAAGGCGGGTTTTGTGGTGTAAAAGGCGGGTTGTTTTTTTATATCGCCTGTGAAAAAATATATGCTATTGTTATTGGAAGTAGCATATGTTCGGTATTTCAAATGACAGACAATTTAAAGATTATGTCCTCCCTAAAAAGAAAAAAGAAGTTAAAAAAAAGAGAGCCGATTCCATCAAATGAGCTTGTTTTTCAACATAATAATCTGATTGAATCTAGGTACTTTTTGTCTTTAACAGAAAAGAAAATCCTCCTTTGGATCATGTCCGAGGTTAACCCTTATAACGAAGACTTAGGCACTCAAAGCATCAGTATTAGAGAGTTTGCCTCCATGATCGGTGTCTCCCCTAATAGTAAATACTCACAAATGAGAAAGGTAACAATGTCTCTAAGAAATAGGGGACTAAACATCAAAAATCTTGATACAGAAACGTTAACACAGATTGGGTGGTTACACCGCGTAGATTATCTAGAAAAAGAAGGTGTTGTGGAGTTTCAACTTCACCCATTTCTTAAACCTTTTTTACAAGGATTAAAAAGTAAATTTACTGCTCTTCCTATGAGTGAAATGATGGGCTTACGCAGTATATATTCAATTAGGTTTTTTGAGCTACTTAAACAATATGAGTCTATTGGACATAGAACTATATCTATTGAAGAATTAAGGGATTATTGTGGCATTAAAACAAAATTTAAGAAGTATAATGACTTAAAGAAATACGTTCTAGAAGTTGCTAAAAAAGAGTTAAAAAACAAAACGAACATTTCATTTGAATTTGAAGAAATAAAACGATCAAGACGTATCATATCAATCAAATTTAACATTAGAGCCAGGAGTCCACATGATGATTTAAGAGAGGAGAGCTCTCTCAAAAACATTAGAAAAGAAATTAACTCAAGACCAGAAATCGTAAAAGTGCTTTGCAATGAATTGGGATTTAGCCCTCCAACTGCATACAAATACGTTAATTCTTACGATGAAGAACGCGTAAAAGATGCCCTCAAAATAACAGAAAACATGATCCAAAAAGGACAGGCTAAAGAGCCCAAAGCAATCTTCAAAACAGCCATAAAAGAAGGATGGAAACCTTGACGATAAAAGCGTGCAAACTTCGTTTGCAGTTTACGTATGTCTTAAATCGCTTCGCTCATTTTTCAGATCATAACGATCATTCCTTTTGCATCGATTAAGCC
>CAYOBX010000646.1:0-3147 GCA_964402245.1 uncultured Saprospiraceae bacterium
TTCAAAAAGCTCTAGATGATCCTGAAATAAAAGCCATCTGGTGTGCACGTGGAGGTTATGGAACGGTACGGATCATTGATCAATTGGATTTTTACAAGTTTGTGAAGTATCCAAAATGGATTGTAGGCTATTCTGATGTCACCGTTTTACACAGTCATTTGCATAAAATAGGCTTTAAAACCATACACGCGACCATGCCGGTAAGTATTCCTGATAATACCGCTTTCGCGAAAGCATCTTTACGCGATGCTCTATTTGGAAAGACCACTGCGATTCAATATCAGGATACACATGCTTTACATCGAAAAGGATCTGCTAAAGGAATATTAATTGGCGGAAACCTTTCCATACTATATTCCCTATGCGGAAGTAGTTCAGCGGTGCAAACGGAAGGGAAAATCCTGTTTATAGAAGATCTGGATGAGTACCTTTACCATATTGACCGTATGATCCTTAATTTAAAACGCAACGGGATGTTGGATCATTTGTCCGGACTTATTGTAGGTGGAATGACCAAGATGCATGATAATCGTATCCCTTTTGGAAAAACTGCTGAAGAAATTGTGATGGATGCTGTGCATGAATGCGATTTCCCGATAGCCTTTAATTTCCCGGCAGGGCATCTTGATGATAATAGTGCTTTGGTGATGGGGGCTACAATTGAATTAATGGTTGATAAAGAAAAAACAGTATTTACCTATGTATAGATTCATCGTAGTGAGTTTGTTTTTTTGTATTGCTTGCCAAAAAAAAGAAGCTTGTGATTATCTAGAAGACTATTATCAAACAGTTTATAAAGCCGAACTTGCCTATTGGGAAAATGAATATCAAACAGCGTACGATTTATTGAAAACAGTAGAATCGCGTTGTACCCTATTAAATCAAGAAATTATACGAGAACCACAAATGTTAGCAAGACTCTGTGTGTTATTAGAAAAAGACAAAGAGGCCTTCCCATATTTAGAGCAAATGTTAAAGGAGGGAATGAATTTTGAAACTTTGGAAAATGATCCTATTCTTAATTCACTTAAAAAGTATAAAGAATGGACGGTCCTTAAATCTAAGGAAATAACTTTATTGATAGCATATCGTAATTCGTTAAATCAGGAATTGCGAGAAGAAATTTTGAGAATGAATCGAGAAGATCAGGAGGTTAGGGTAAATGAATCAAGAAAAAAGGATCTAAAAAGTATAGACAGTATACATAAGAAACGAATGAAGGAGATTTTTAAAGAATATGGATATCCACATTACAGACTTGTTGGAAAACCCAGAATGGGTGAAAAAACAGATATAATTTTACTATTAATGCATTTTTTAGAACCTGAATATTTTTCTCCTTTGTTAATTGAGAGTACTAGACAAGGAATTGCACCTCCCGGTTATGTGGGATATATTGTAGACAGAAAAGATCTAGCAAAAGGGGATAAATTTACATATGGCATATATAGTAATGCGGAAGCATCTCAAATAAAGGATTTTAAGAATTTAAATAAACGACGTATCTCTGTTGGATTACCTCCTTGGGAACTAAAAAAAAGAGTAGATTCATTGAGAAATGCCTATTATCGTAATTAATACTAATGAAAATTAAAGTCACCCTTATTCAGGACAGTCCTGTCTTTTTTGATAAAGAAGCAACGCTTCAAAAGGTTGAGGCCTTAACTACACAACATGCGCAAGAAGGCAGTCAGTTGATCGTCTTTCCCGAATCTTTTGTGCCAGGCTATCCGCGAGGATTTATTTTTGGGACTAAAGTAGGCAGCCGGACGGAAGCCGGACGGGACTTATATGCCGAGTACTATGCCAATAGCTTTAATCTGGACAAGGATGTAGCACGTATTGAAAAACTATCTAAGGATCAAAACGTTTATATCGTCCTTGGGGTAACCGAACAACAATCCGGCAATGGAACCCTTTATTGTAGTATGCTCTATATTTCGCCTAAGGCAGGATTATTAGGGGTGCATCGTAAGATCAAACCCACGGGATTTGAACGTATCATCTGGGGAGAAGCCGGAGGTGAAGGCTTGGTGACTTATAATACCCAAATCGGAAAACTAGGGGGGTTGATCTGTTGGGAGAATTATATGCCCTTAGCCCGTATGGCGATGTATCAACAAGGAGTGCAAATCTATATAGCACCGACTGCAGACTCCAGAGAAAACTGGACGGCAACGATGAAACATATTGCGCTCGAAGGACGCTGTTTTGTCTTAGGATGTAATCAGTACTTTACAAAATCCATGTATGATACTCGTTTTCAGGAACTGGCAAAAGACGAACCAGAAGAGTTATGCCCGGGAGGAAGTGTGATCGTAGGTCCCGATGGTAAGGTGATTGCAGGACCCTTATTTGGGGAGTCTGGAGCCCTTACTGCAGAAATTGATCTTAATGAAATTACGCGAAGCCACCTCGATTTTGATCCTATAGGACATTATGCTCGTCCTGATATTTTTAAGTTTGAGGTAAAAGATCAACCGGAGATGGGGAAGGAGTAACTAGTAGGTGTTTGAAATGTCGTTCCCAAAAAAGAAATCAAGAAAAATAAATGTAGAAGGCAATAGATATTATTGGATTTGTTCTGAAGGTAGTACCCGTAATACGAAGTATAATAATATCTCAATTATATCAGAAGAAGCTAATAATAAGTTGTTCGCTCGTTTACAATACAATTCACTCGATAGTGATGCCTTTTTCCAAAGTTTTTCGATTAGTCCATACATAATAAGGCAGATAATATTACTAGGGATTAACAAAGGGTATGATCCTATATTCAACGGAAAGGATATAGATATTGGAGAAATTAGTGAATTGATAATCCTGAAACCGGAAGAGAAAGTTAATATACTTATACGTTTAGTGTCTGACCTCTATCAAGAAACTAAGTTTGATAGGAATTATTCAATGCTTAACAATAATGATGAAGATGTTGCTAAGATGATTGATCAATCAAAAGAATACTTAGAAAGTGAAAATTGGATTACTAGCCTGAAAACTATTGAAAAATTAATTGAAGATTATAAATTAAAGCCAAATGTAAAAATTGAAAATCTTCTTAAAAGGATTTATAAGGAAGAGAAACTATGACCCACAACGAACTTGGTGAATGGGGAGAGCAATATGCCGCTGACTATTTAGTGAGTA
>CAYOBX010000647.1:0-3142 GCA_964402245.1 uncultured Saprospiraceae bacterium
ATCCAATTTGGCATTAATTGCACCATTCTAATTGCTTCTGTACCACAGCCTCCACCGATGTCTTTTAAAATTTTAGGCTGTACTATTTTTCCATCTTTTGAAACTACAAAACTGATATATACAATACCTTCTATTCCTTCTAATTTTGCTTGCGCTGGATAAGTTAGAGTATTCGAGATGTAGTTAACTACCTCTTGATTGGAGCAGTTACGCTTTTGCTCGGAGCCCAATGCATAATGATCACAGCCTTGGAAATAAGGCATCTGGTCAACTACCGTGTAAATCATTTCTGTTCTCTGTGCGGAGCAATATATAGAGGCGAAGAAAAAGAGAAGTAGACAAGAAAAACTATTCAAGTACATAATTTACTGTTTATCAAATATATTTACTTGATAAAAATGTACCATAAATAATGCCAGTACTAAAAGAGTGTAAGAAAGAGCGTCATTTTGTAAATAATTAGCCAATAATTAAAATGAAGTATCCCATTTTACTATAAAGAATCTAGGTACTGCAGTTAAGCCATATTGATTTTGAGAATATAGCCCTATATTATTAATAATAAATTGGGATTTGTTAGGTAGGTTAACAAAATTTATGGAAACTGTATTTCTACGTTTTCTATGTTCAAATATATAATTAGCACTCACTTCTATTCCACTCAAGCCATTACTAAAACTAGAAGTTATCCTGTTGTGAATATTGTACCAATTAGCATCCACATAAAACTTCCTTGTCGGTCTATACAGTAGTCTAAGTTTAGCATTCCATGTAATCAATTGGTTTTCTTCTCCCATATTAGAAAGCTCAGAATTGGTGAATGTCAAAGAATTAGTGATATAAAAATTTAAGGGTAAATCAAATGCAGAGCCATAATCAAGAGAAATTTCATTGGTACGATATTTCACTTCTTGTTTTTCGTCATTAATATAATTTTGAGTAGTATAAACACTATAGTCATAGCGTACTGAAAATCTTGAACTAATATCAAAAAACAACTTTTCGATACTAATACTAGTTCCAAAATTTTGAAACGGAATAAATCTAATGAATGATTGATTAAACAAAAAATCATTAAAATTAAAAGTACTACCCAGAATATCATCACTAGTTGAATAATATACGTTAGCATTGAAATAGAAAGAATTAAGTACATCTTTATAACTAAATCTATTTGCAATTCTATGACTTTTTAGAGGAGAGAAATTTAAATTTCCTGTGCTAATCGTCTGATAATCTTGAAAAACAAAATGCTGGTTTAAAGTATTTAGCTCTGGTAATTCTGTATTGTAGCGATATAAAAATCTGAAAGAGGTTGCCTCATTTATTGGTATTTTCAATTGTAAAAATGGATTGGATAACCAAAAATTAGTCGTATTATTAAAAGCATATTTAATTTTGGTTCGTGCCAAGTACAATCCTATTGAAACATTTACAATTGAAATATTTTTTCTGAGAATTGCTTTAAAAAATGGGCTCGCTTGGTCAATAGTATTATCATTTGTAGATAGTTCTTGTGATTCCGTTTCAAAAGCAGCATTTAGTAATATTGAATTAGAACGAATATTATTCGTACTCCAAGAATAACCTACATCAAGACTTAGAGCAATCTTCTTATTGTAGAGATACCTTAAAATCATCTGCGTTTTACTTTGACTTAGATTACTGTACTGTATAAGACTGTCTAGATTCTCTCTCTCAAAAAATATAGGATATAGCGTATAGCTAGTATTAAGATCTTGTCTATTTTCATTGTATAAATGGCTTACAATATATTGCGAGACAGAATTCTTACCTAATTTTTGAGTATACTCCAATCCATTAAAAATATGAATAGGTTTTTCCTTTACAAATGAAGGTATAAATGATAGCAGTTCATTTTCTTTTCTATCTAAGGCTACGTTGGCTTGATTAGTTTGAAGAGCTATGCGGGAGTAAGTTTTCAAGCTCTTGTTTTGTTGACTCGATAAATAATCTGTTTGAATAACAATATCAGTAGCCTTGCTTTTACTGATATAAGAAGATACTTCTCTAAAATCTAATGTATCAAAGGAGGAAAAAAAGCTGTTCTGATTAAAATAGGTTTGTTCGTTTTTTTCTTGATAATGTATTCCAGATATTTTCACTTTGAAAGAAGAGCTTAAATTAAATATCTGAGATAGATTGCCCAATCCTACTTGCTTTCTATTTGTGAATTTATCAGGTAAGCCAATATCTTGAATAGTTGGTAAATCCAATAAGGAGTAAGGCTCGTTCGCACTGTCTTCTATAGACTGACTTGCTACATTAAAGTCTGTGAAAGTAGTACTTAAATCTCCTTTAGCATCAAAGCCATTATTATTGTAATTACCTAATAAAAATGTTTTTGCTTTTTTAGACAAAGAAAATAAATTGGTATGTACATATTTTTTCCATTCTTCTCCATATCCAGTTCCCAATGTGTAGGTACCTGAAATAATGTTTTTCTTTTCCTCTTTAATACTTAAATTTAGCACTATTTTATCAGATGATTGAATATCTTTTAATACTGGATTTTCTTGATAATGATCAATTACTTGTACTTTGTCAATAACATTTGCTCTTATGTTTCTCGTCCCAATAGTATAGTTTGCACCAAACATATCATCTCCTTCGATTAATACTTTTCCTATTGGTTTTCCATTTACCATTATCCCTCCTTCTTCACTAATTCTTACTCCCGGTAATTTTTTTAAGACGTCTTCTATAGAATATTCTGTACTATCTATATATGAAGCTACACGGTAGGTAGTAGTATCATTTTTGTCTATTAGGGGCAAGCTAGACTCACTAACCACAACTTCTGCAAGTTCAATAGAGCTTGGTAAAAGATGTAAGTTTTGGATAATTGTTTTCTCTTTTACTATGCTTAATGGATGAGATTTTTTTTGATAGCCTAGGATAGTGGCAATTATATATAAAGAGTCTGAAATCTTAGGTAAAAATATTTCATAATATCCTTGTTCATTCGAATGCGTAAATTGTATTATTCTCCCTGTATTATCTTCAATATATACACTTACAAAATCTATAGAATGACTACTTAAAGTGTCATAAACATTTCCTTTTATTGTTATTGACTGAGAAGTGAGATTAGACAGAACATACAACATCAATAAACATA
>CAYOBX010000648.1:0-3104 GCA_964402245.1 uncultured Saprospiraceae bacterium
GAAACAATTTCACATTTATCAGGATGCTCATCTCTATCTTTAGGATTGAGTAAAAGATTGACTTCATAGTTATCGCAATCCAATTCTTCGCAAGTTTCAAAGAATAGCTCTAAGCGATTAATACCTAATTGATGTTTACCTGGAATAAAAGGAAAGTGTCTTCGACCCAATTTAATCAGTAGCTCGTTATTCGATTCTGTGTCATCAGGGCAACCTTGGAATTGATACCATTCATCTGGAAATTCATTCGGTACATCAAATAATTTCCAACCGTTGCCGGGGAGGTGTTTCTGTGCTTCTTGTTGGGCAGCATTGGCTAATAATAGACCTCCTTCTATAGCACAGTAATTTAAATGCATAATGACATCGGAAACGGAACTGATATCAAAATAGTTATTTTCTTCTGGCAATTCGATACACCAAGTACTAATTGCACCTTCACATTCAAAAAGTAAGTAGCGTTCATCCCTAAAGTTTAATTCCCGCATGCCACTATCATTGTTGGCGGTGGAGGTAGCCATAGCTTCTTTGGCATTATACCGATAAATAAATCTTGAGTCCTCTGGTTTAGCTAGATAAGCAGAAGTGTTTGCTTCATCTCCGCCACAAGCTGTATTTGAATTTGCAAGTATTGGTTTAGTCCGTACTTTACTGCTGACTAGGGTCATTTTACAGTTCACACTTGTATATGGTCCAACTACACAAGGAATGGTAATGGACATACTCCTTATTCGGCGTATATAGTGTCCGGGATTGTCTAAATCAAATAACCATTCTGGCAATTCTACGATACATCTTCCTGTCGTTTTTAATTGTAAAAATTCTCTAGGTGAATGTAGGGCTAAAGAGATATGTTTGGTCAGTTCGTAGTCTCTAACATTTCTATCACAATAAGCTTTGTTCATTTGCCTTAAGGCCAACTGTAATTTCTCTCCTGCTAATAAACCATTATGTAAATTATCCCATAATGAAATGTTTAAGTAATTATCATTAGAAAACTCCAATTCAAAATTATAGGCTTTTTGAGCTTGATGAGCTACTTGCATGGTCAATTCATACATTTGATAATACAATGCAGCAGTTTCTTTTTGCATCCAATGATATAAGCCTTCATTAGTGAATTTATCACGAAGAAAATCATGTGTTTCAATAGCGTGAGTCATCTGTAAGCGATGATTATTTAATTCTCTATGGGCAATATCCCTTCTTCTTTCGGAGGCACGCAGTTGACGAGTTACTTGTTCTATTTCTATGGTGATTAGATTTACCTGATGTAGCCATTCTTGAAGCCTTCTTTGCCAACTTCCTTGAGTAGCTCTTTTTCCAGCTCTAGTACCTTGAATATTTCCAAGAATACCCAAAACATCTGCTCCCGCTTCTATAAATTTAGCAGTTTTTTCACCTCCTGGTAGTTTTAAGAAATTTACTGTGCCTGCATGAGTATCGGGGATATTATGAAAGAAAGAAGCAGTAGTGCGAGTTGCTTGAGAACTACTTTGGAATACCATAGAATCATCAATAAATTTCAGATAATCTTGTTCCTCTTGAATCAATCCATTAGAAATCAAATTTTGGTAATAACTTAATCGAATATTTGCCATTATCAAAGACATATTCAAAGCTTGTACATCCCAATCGGCAGCTCGATATTGATTTTGTCGAATTTCAAGATTTCTTTCTAGTAATTGTCGTCCCTGTCTTTCTCGGATAGTAGCAAGTGTCTCTGCATCTCGTTTTTCAAAGGCAGCTAATAAGGCTCCTCCTAAACCGCTTAAAGCATTGGCGTATTCTGTCGCTTTAGAATGTAAGAACTGGAAACGGTAGGGGCTTTCAGGTAAACACCAATTCATTTCGTTTAAACAAGCTAAATTATCTGTAGTACAATTATCCTCCTCCATACCAAAAAATGGAGCGGGTTCCTTGCAATTGGGTAAACGCCAATTATTGATGCACTCTTTAATCAATTCACAAGTATCTTCTACCTTTTCATATAAACATAATAATTGAGGATTAAGCGCACTTTTTCTTGGATAAAATCCCTCTATGGTTTCTAAGCCATATTCAAATTCGTCATAAATAGTTTTGGGGCTTTCACCTAATATCTTTTTGGCTGTTTTAAAAATCAGATTAGCTTGTTGTAAGCTTTCTCCTGTATTTTGCTTCATTAATGCTTTGCCCCAATCATGAAGCATTTGTACATAATGTATTAGGAGAGATTGGTCGCAAATTTCTTGCTTAGAAGCATATTCCGATACCCATGTATTACATCTTTCCAACGGCTTCATTTCTAATTCAAGCCATTTTAGTGCATTTTCAAATTGGCAATTTCCTTTTAGCGTTTCAGCAACTAATAAAGCTGGGCTAAAGAGCGATTTGGGTTTAATCGGCTTACATGGTTCATAATAAATAAAGTAAGGATAGGAAGTAAAACCAAATTGAGTTACATTGCTACTACTACTTTGTCCTATAGCAGGTAAAGCAATTGCCTCATCAGGTAAAATATCATATCGGAATCCTGAAATACTACTAGAAGCAATGGCACTAGTTACTTCAAAATCTAAACTATCTCCAGCTCTGCCTAAAAACACTAAATTAGGTGAATTTTCTGCCCTTATTCCTTCTGTAGACCAACGCATAGGTTGGAATTGTCCATTGTGTATTCTTGACCAAGCTAAATAGAAGATAGGTTCTGTTTCCATGTATAATAAAGCAGGTAATTGGTTAGCATCAGTCCATGCCTGATTTGCATCCTGTGAAATGGTTTCATAATATTTGGAATCAATTAACCAGAAAAAATATTCATCAGGCTTAGGTGGATGCTGCTTTCCACATTCCGTACAGCAATCATCATAAACACAATCGTAGGTAATCCCTGCTGGAGGTGGACCAGATGCAGTAATCCTTACAAAAGGAATATCCAATTTTCTTGCTGCTTGAATCCAAAAAGGCAATTGATTATCTTCTATAGATGCTAACCAAGAAGTAGTTGCCTGAGCATCAGGTGTTCCTAATAAATTTATCCCTTCAACTGCTGGTGCCAACGATACAACTTGAGAGACTGCTCTTTTTTGTAAAACTTCTAAAGAAGGATGAGCAGGCGGCGT
>CAYOBX010000649.1:0-3095 GCA_964402245.1 uncultured Saprospiraceae bacterium
TCATTATTTGTATATCCTCTATTGATAAAATTAGTTAAATAATTTTGATTCGTAGGGTCAAGTATTACATGCAGGAGCATATGGAATACATCATTATTAGGCCCTTGATAAATTGTTTGTTCATCTCCATTTAAATCCCCTGCCCATAAAGCATTTCCAGCATCACTATTTGTAAATGATACCTCTCCTCTAGTAGGTAAAAATTGATAGGTAAAATCGATAAAAGGAATATTTGATTCTGAAAATATATAAGGAAACAAGGTTTCAACTTTTAAATGATTCCGGTGACGGAGCGCCACATAGTAATTATCAGAGGGTAAATTTTTAAAATAAAGGATACTATCCCCATTAGCCGCTATTACTTGACCATTTTTTAGTAGTAAAGCAGATTGAGTAGCAATTACATTGTCGTGATTATCTGCACTTTTAAGCTCTATAAATACCCAATCAACAACCGCTTTAGTTCCAGTAATCATTAATTGTTCAGCACTACATTCCTCTCCACCACCGCCGATATGGTCAAAGTTAGTCATATTTGTATAAGGTTCTCGGGTTGGTACTAAACCTTTTCGACGCAAGTCATCTCGCATTAAACCAGCTTCGCCATTGTCTAAAATAGCTCCTTGAAGTACAGCTTTCAATCGTAATCCTACCCCTGTACAAGGTATACTTTGACTTAACCCTGTGGCATTTCCGCATTCATCTTCGGTATACCAAGTTCGGATAATTTGTATAGCGCTTCCATCTGAAATAGTGGTTTCATTATATTGCAGCGCAACATTAATATCACAATTATCAATAGCAATAATATCCTTTCCAATTTCTAGGTTATCTGTGCCTTCTTCACAAATAGTAGAAACATCTAAAGGTAAGCTTCCCTCTACTACTAGATAGGCGATGTCTTCTAAGGCATGCCCTCCATCTCTATAATTCCATTCTTCAAAACGAAGGTCAAAACTATTAGCACGAACATTTCGAATTCTTGCAATACCGGGGTCTCCATCAAGATGTTGGGGAATACCTGCAAGTACAACTGGATTATAATAAGTATGATTGGTAGTAATAGTAACCCAATTTTCATCTACAGAAATGCTTCCTGTTTCTCCTAAAATATAACCTCGTTCATCAATAAGGTCGATATTGTCTTCAATCCCCATAAAAGCAACCTCCTCACTTTCGTGGCTAACATTAGAACTTAGTGAACTTTCTTCCTCAATCTGAAGCTGAACATCACTAGTACTAAGGTTTTGGAATCTTAAAGCCGCTGGGTCACTATCATTAACAGTCTGTATCTGACCAAAAATATTTGGGAAAGTTGCGTGATTTTCATTAAAATTGAGGGATTTCCAGATATGAGAAAGACTAAGTTGACGAACTTCAAGAGGATAATCCATTGATTGAGTACCAGCTTCTATGGCGATCCAAGCCACATTTTCTCGGACATGTTTGTCATCTTCTTTAGCTTCTTCTTGTAATTTTAACTCAAATTGAGTGGGTGATATATTTCTGATTCGAGTTACTACTGGCGTAGGTTCATTACTCGTAATAGTTTGGGTAAATACTAATGGAACAGTTGGAAAATCAATTGGAAAAGAAATAGTTTTCCAATTTTGATTGACTTGTTCCATCACACCAGCTACCATTTTCTTACCATTGGGTAAAGTATAAATCCTGTAAATATCGGGAGCAATGACATCTAAAACACTCACTTTTTGGCTATCCACAGCTTGATTGCCACACTTATCAGTTGCTGTCCAAATTCGTGTCAATTCATAGTTATAAAGAGAACAACCATCCTCTCCTTGGGTACTTAATTCCTCTACATGTATACTAATCTCAGGGCAATTATCAAAAGCAGAGACTAAGGGTTGAACAGGAAGAATTTCATCACAATGCACGGTGTCATAGGCAGGAATATTGTAGAGTTGTGGTGCTTGCGAATCAGTTAAGTCTATCATTACACTAGCCTCGGCACAACAGCCTGATAAGGTATCACACACTTGATAGGTAAAATTATCATTTATACAGTCATCAGAAAAAGAGTTATAGATAAAACTACCATTTTCATTAATAGCGGCTACTCCCAGAGTTGGTGGGATAGATAATGAATAAATTGAGTGATGCGTAATAGCATCATTAAAATTGAGGTTTCGTTCAATAATTTGACCTGAACAGGCTTCAAAATTATCGTCTCTTAGATTCAATGGATTATAAATTACAGTATAACTACAACAAGCCGCACTGTAACAGGCAGAGGCTGTATTATTCCTACTGTAATAGCCCCTGAGTGTATATGTACCGGGTGTAGTAGCAAGATAAGTAGAATCGGTCGCTCCTGCAATGGGTAAATCATCTCTATACCATTGAAAATCACTATAATTTTCGTAGCCCCATAAATTTCTAGCAGTCCCAATTAATTCAATTTCCTCATCAGTATCAGCACAAATAGTTGTCGTGCTACAATTACTACAATTGGGAGGAAGAATTGTTAGATAATTATTACAAGTTGGATTAATTGAATCATAGACCAAAAGAAAAAGAGGACCATTTACAATAGAGAAAGTACGACTACTCATAGTCATTCCATAGGCACCACTCATTAAAGTATCTCCAATTTCAGCCTTCCACCCAGAACTACCTCCATTTACAATAATATCAAAAGTGTAACTATCATCAAAGGGGTTTGTAGATGTGGCATCAGAAATACAGGCTAAATCCATAATTTGAATATCCAGACAAGGTGTTTGCCCATAGGATAATAGATTTAGACAAATAAAAATAAATAAAAATGTGAATTTAATTATTTTATTCCCTCTTTTCATATTGATATGATTGCGTATATTGTATTGGTAAATTTTTAAAAAGAAAAGCGAGAAAGTGTTCCCCAATCATAAAGAATTGGGGAGTACACCATCTATTTAATAAGAACATTAATTTTCTATGCCTTTATGTAAATTTTGAAAAGCATGCTACCCCTAATTGATTGCAGGGCTGTTAAGTTCTATTAATGCAAATTAAAACGACTATTTTTTATCAAATTGCTAAAAAAAGTCACTTTTCTTGCTGAAAAGCTTGTTTTAAGCCGCTTCATCAAG
>CAYOBX010000650.1:0-3082 GCA_964402245.1 uncultured Saprospiraceae bacterium
GAAACAGATAGAGGAAATTTTCATTATCATTTGACTTTTACCAAAAACAATCGACCTTATAAGTTTTCTAAAACGATCCTAGTGCCTTGGGCAAATAAAGAGTTGACCATTGAATATGCGACCTTTCGAGATAAGCTATTACCGGGGCAAGAAGAAGAATGGCGAATCAAAATATCTGGCCCTAAAAAAGAGAAGGTTGCCGCAGAAATGGTCGCAGGAATGTATGATGCTTCCTTGGATCAATTCAGTGTAAATGATTGGTTGTTAAATATTTATCCAACAGATGCACATCCTAGATATGCATGGCAACCAAGAGGCTTCCATGTCCAAAATACCAGAATATGGAGTAACAATTGGCAGCCTGATTATGTAGAAAACCAGCATAGAATTTATCCTAGTTTGGAATGGTTTGGATTCTCTGGCTATGGAGGGAGGAACTATGGGTATAGTAGAGGTAATAGGAGAATGGCTATGCGGTCTAAAACTGGACCCCAAGAGATGGCAAGCTCTATACCAGTCCAAATGTCGGCGATGACCGAAACCAAAGAGGCGGCAATGGTAGATGCTATAGAAGAAGAAGCGGATGGGGTGTTTGGAGTCGCTGGTCAGAGAGCTGGAAATCAAGGTGATACACAAATGCTTGACAACAACGAAGCAACTAATACAAAGCCACCCATCAGAACTAATCTAAAAGAAACAGTTTTCTTTTTACCTAATTTAAAAACAGATGCGGAGGGAAATATCATCATTAAATTTACGATGAATGAAGCCTTGACTCGCTGGAAATTTTTAGGCTTAGCGCATACAAAAGATTTAAAATTTGCGACAAGCCAAAAAGAGATAGTTACGCAAAAAGAATTGATGATTACGCCGACCCCTCCTAGATTTTTTAGAGAAGGAGATGTGATTGCCTATACGGCTAAAGTGAGTAATTTATCTGAGAAAGCATTGAGCGGTACGGCACAGATTGAATTATTGGATGCGGTGACTATGCAGCCTGTAACAGACTTATTAGAAGTAGAAAAACAGACCTTGCCTTTTAGTGTGCCAGCAGGACAATCTACCCCATTAAGTTGGTCTTTAAAAATACCTAAAGGAAAAGTCAATGCCATCACACATAGAGTTACTTGTCAAGCAGGCAGTTACTCGGATGGAGAAGAAAGCGCGATTCCTGTATTGACCAATCGACAACTAGTGACAGAGTCCAAACCCTTAGCATTACGAGCAAATGAAACGAAGGAGTTTAGCTTAGAAAGTTTAGCTTCGGCTAAAAACTCTAGCTCTTTGCAAGCCCATTCTTATAGTTTGGAATTTACTTCTAATCCTGCTTGGTATGCGGTACAGGCATTACCTTATTTAATGGAATATCCATATGACTGCACCGAGCAAATATTTAGCCGTTTCTATGCGAATACTTTAGCTAGTTCTGTAGCGAATGCTCATCCTACTATCCAAATTATTTTTGAAGAATGGAAAGGCAAAGATTCAGATGCATTAAAAAGCAATCTATCTAAAAATGAAGAATTGAAATCTGCTCTGTTAACGGAAACGCCTTGGGTCTTAGCCGCGCAAAGTGAAGCAGAACAAAAAAGAAATATTGGCTTGTTATTCGATCTTAATCGGATGGCTGAAGAACAAGTAATCGCTCTAAATAAAATCAAAGAACGACAATTATCTAATGGTGGATTTTCTTGGTTTCCTGGCGGTAGAGATAGCTGGTATATTACCCAGCACTTAGTAGAAGGAATGGGACATTTGAAAAAATTAAATGCTTTTGATACTAGTCCAGAAAGCGATATGGATCAGGTATTGGCGAATGCAATTCAATATATAGATGCACGTGCCGTAGAAGCCTATGAGAAATTGAAAAAGCGTAAAGGCGTAAAAATGAGCGAGGATCATTTAAGCAATCTAATGGTTCATTATTTATATACCCGATCCTTTTTTCAGGATGCACCACTAAGTGCAGATACGAAGAAAGTCCATGATTATTATGTAGGACAGGCAGAAAAATATTGGTTGAATAAGGGCGTATATCAAGAAGGAATGATCGGCTTGGCATTAAGTAGAATAAAGCCTTCTTCCATCACTTCTGATATTACAAAATCCTTGAAAGAGCGAGCCTTAAAAAGTGAAGAATTGGGCATGTATTGGAAACAAACTAGTGGCTATTTTTGGCATCAATTACCAATGGAAACACATGCCATCATGATTGAACTATTTCAAGAAGTAGCCAAAGATCAAGAGGCGGTCAATGAACTAAAAATCTGGTTATTAAAAAATAAGCAAACTAATCATTGGAAGACGACCAAGGCGACAAGCTCTGTAGTATATGCTTTATTAATGGCAGGGGATAATTGGTTAGTAGACGCAAAGCAAGTGGCTGTTGAACTTGGCAATAGCAAGCAATACCAAGCCCAAATAACGGCCGCACAAGCTAGCCCAGAAGCAGGAACAGGTTATTTTAAAACCACTTGGACCCGCGATGACATTACCACAGATATGGCCAATATAAAAGTAAGCAACCCAAATGACCAACCTGTCTGGGGAGCTGTATACTGGCAATATTTTGAAGATTTAGATAAAATTAAGACCTTTGAGGAAACGCCGCTGACTATTAAAAAACAGTTGTTCAAGGAAGTGAATAGTGATACTGGCCCAAAACTAAAAGCGATCTCTGAAAAGAGTACTTTATCACCAGGAGATAAGATCAAAGTACGAATTGAAATAAGAGTAGATCGAGCAATGGAATATGTACATCTAAAAGACACTCGTGCTGCTGGCTTTGAGCCGATCAATGTATTAAGTGGCTATAAGTGGCAAGGTGGTTTAGGCTATTATGAAAGTACAGGCGATGTGGCGACGAACTTCTTTATTGACCATTTACCAAAAGGTACTTTTGTATTTGAATATCCATTAAGAGTCGTTCATAAAGGAGTATTCTCTAATGGCATTACTAGTATGCAATGTATGTATGCGCCAGAGTTTAGTAGTCATTCAGAGGGGATACGGGTGAATGTTCAGTAGGTAAGAAGTAATAGGTAATAGGTAATAGGTAATAAGGGCGAGTAGAAACTTATTA
>CAYOBX010000651.1:0-3066 GCA_964402245.1 uncultured Saprospiraceae bacterium
TAAAAAGAAAAAAGTAAGAAAACAATAAATAATATTGGTCAATAATAATTTCACAAAAGTTTTGAATCTACCTTGTCCATATACTTTTCGGAGTGCTTTGTACAAATAAAAAAACAGAATTAAAAAACCTATGTATATTAACCATATTGGCGCACTTGAGAGAACAATAAATCCGATGATCGCAAATAGTAGAAAAGCAAAAGCATGGGTATGAAAAGAAAAGACTAAATGTTCCACATAATAATAATCATGTCTTGCATACAATATTTTTAAGATGAGTGCTAAAAAAGGCATTGTTAATAAAATAATCCACAGAGAATTTCCTAATGCAAATGGTGCAAAATTACCCTCATCTTTGATAAGTTTTATTTTTTGTTTAAATATAAAACGATCTAAATTCCTTTCAACTTTGTATTTATTTACTAATTCTTCAGGACTGAAATTGATGAGATCCTCTTTAGAAATTTTGAAATCAAAGTCGTCAATTCCTCGGGTGATAATAGATTTTTTCATGTCGATGCTATCCTTCTCCCCTATATCTTTTCCTTTTAGATTTTGATAAAGCGTATCGAAGGCAGGTTTTAAGGAAGCCTTGTTTGGGAATTTCTCAAGTGTTCGTTGAGCTGCAACATCCATTTCTGCTAAAAAAAATTCTTTTTGAATTTGTTTTTCAGCTTTTTCATAAATATTAAAAATAAGCGCATCTTCGGTCAATTGAGTACCAATAGCAGCAATCAATAAAATAGCAGTTACGATAAAAATCCGAACAGGATGAAAATAACGTTTGTGCTTACCCTGAAAATATTCAACAGTTAATTTCCCAGGGATAAAGATATGCCCCATCGTCTGAAAAAACTTGGATTCCAGATTAAAGACTGTACTAAAAAAGGCACTAAAAAAACTACTAATACTGATACGTCCATCTGTATTTTTTTGCCCACAGTTGGAACAGTATTTAGCCCTATCAAAGATAGGATGAGTACAGTTTTTACACTTTTGATTGTGAGTGTTTGTTAGTTCTTCCATATCTTACTTACCAATTCTATTTAATCAAGACCGTATCCTTATCTATATCATTATTTTCGCTTTCTCTACATCCGCTTTTTTATACTTAATAGCCCGAAATTCCATCACCCCATCATCCACTTTCCCTTTCCCAATCATCTTTCTATCCACCAAATAATTCTGATCTAATTTCCAAGGCTTCTTAGTCCCTTGTTTTGGTAAGGTGTGCATTTTCCGACGGATATAACCAGAGCTAAAATCCAACCAATCCTCTACTTCAAAATTAGGTTCATTTTGTCTCGGAGTACATTGTTGATAGCCATGCTCGTCCATATAATTAAGGAGGCGACAAACATATTGATTGGACAAATCACACTTCAAAGTCCACGACGCATTAGTATATCCAAAGGCTAAAGATAAATTCGGAATATCACTAAACATCATCGCTTTGTACGAAATTGTTTTTGCCAGATCCACCACTTCCCCATCGACTAAATAATCAATCCCACCTAATAATTGGAGGTCTAAACCAGTAGCAGTAACAATAATATCTGCGTCTAATGTCTGTCCAGATTTTAACAACAAACCAGTTTCCGTAAAAGATTCTATATGATCTGTAACTACTGCTGCTTTGTCTGCTTTAATCGCTTCAAACAAATCACCATCAGGTACTAGGCAGATTCTTTGGTCCCAAGGATTATAGCTTGGTGTAAAATGTTTTTGTACATCATAGTCGTCGCCTAATTCTTTTTTAACTTTGTCAATCAAGGTTTTTGACATGTAATTAGGATACTTCCTAGCCATGTTAAAACCGAATCTTTGTAAAAGAATTTTTCGCCAACGATTAATGGAATAAGCCAGCTTATGAGGTAAAACACTATTTAAAAAATTAGCTAATTTATCTTCCGCAGGCGCGGAAACGACATAGGTAGGAGAGCGTTGTAGCATGGTCACTCGCTCCGCTTTTTTAGCTACCTCTGGCACAATAGTCACGGCAGTCGCTCCACTTCCAATAACCACTACTTTTTTATCTTTATAATCTAAATCCTCTGGCCATTTTTGAGGGTGAATAACTTTTCCTTTGAATTGTTCTACTCCTTTAAAATCAGGTGTATAGCCATGCTCATAATTGTAATACCCAGAACACATCGAAAGAAAATTACAAGTATATTGGCTAGGCGTATCTGCTCCTTTTTCTTGCACTTCAATGGTCCAAAGGGCTTCTTCAGAAGACCAAGATGCCTTCTTTACTTGTTGATTAAATCGAATATGCTTCCTCAAATCAAACTCCTCCAATGTTTCATTTAAATAAGTCATAATGGACGGTGCATCCGCAATGGCTTTTTTACTCGTCCAAGGACGAAATGCAAAACCCAATGTATACATATCCGAATCCGATCGAATCCCAGGATACTTAAATAAGTCCCAAGTACCTCCAAAAGTATGTCTGCCTTCTAAAATAGCAAAGGTTTTGCTAGGGCATTGTTCTTGTAAATAATAGGCGGCACTGATGCCAGAGATTCCCGCACCAATAATTAGGACATCGAAATGATTATTTGACATATAATTTAATTTTGAAATTCCAACAATTATCTTCGTTAGAGCTTGTCTAAAATTTGTACGAACTCTTTAATTGGGTCGTTCCAAATCTGCCTTATAATATTTGGAAGCTTTATAAAATAAAAAGTATACCCGTGATATAAGAAAAGCAAAAAGCCCAGCGTAAAGAAAATTCCTTGTAAGTAGGTTCTAACCAATCACTTAGCAAACCAATGACGGTTGGTCCCATACCTAAGTAACGACAAAAAAATAACTTGTCCATCTAGGACGGATTCTTTAGCCCTCATTTTCCTTGAAAAATACTTCCGTAGCTCTGCTATGCAAGGATTTTTTCAGGAAAACTAAGAACAAAATAAGCTACCCTAAATTTGTAAATTTATTTCCACCCCATCCCTAAGGGGTTTTCCGTAGCCTTGGTATACTCGAAACAGGATAAATTACAGTTATTACTAAAGGTAATATTTTTTAGGTTCTAAAATAAAAAAGTGTCGCATATCATGA
>CAYOBX010000652.1:0-3051 GCA_964402245.1 uncultured Saprospiraceae bacterium
TTTTTTAATAGAAGTCAGATCGCTTTGCTGTCAGATCGCCTACGGCTGTCAGAGGCCAGACGTATGATGTTGACCACGTGATGCTGTCAACGTCATGCTGTCAACGTCACGCTGTCAACGTCACGCTGTCAACGTCATAAGTCTGACCTCTGACAGTTCCGTTAGCGTAAGCTAACTGGAACGATCTGACCTCTGACAGCGAAGCGGTCTTTATAAAGCATATTGCTCCGAAAGGTAAACTTTTTCGATTACATTTGAGAGAGTTCTGGCTTTCATTTCTGTCTCTAGCCATTCCTTTTGAGGGTCTGAATCGGGGAGAATACCACCGCCTACATATAAGGCAAATTGATTTATAAAAACTTGCATACATCGAAGATTTACAAACAAGTTAGTTTCTTCTTCAATATTAACAGGTCCTAAAAATCCACAATAGTAGGCTCGGTCGTGTAATTCGTGAGATAAGATAAAATCCTTAGCTTGTTGCTTGGGCATCCCACATATAGCTGGACTAGGATGTAGATCAACTACTAAATCATATACCTGCCCTTGCGGATTAAATTGAAAATTTGTGCAGAGATGCAATACATTACCTGCTCTTACCGTATGGCATGGAGATTTTGTATAGACAATATTTTTATTACTTAGTATTTTTTGGAAGTATCTTTCTACTATAGCTTGTTCTTCTACTTCTTTTTTCCCCCAAATTACTTTATCCAAAGGAATTCCTAAATCTCTTTGAGTACCTGCCAATGCCATTGTTTCTCCCTTTCCATTTTGGCAAAATAACTGTTCTGGAGTAGCACCTATCCAACATCCAATACCTGTTATATTTATCAAGTAAACAAAAGCAGTAGGATGGGCTGCTTTTAAGGCTTCAAATAAATGAAATAAATTACCTGCCTGTATATCAATCACTTTTATCCTTGACAGAATTAATTTTTGGAAATCATTTTTAGTAGCTTCAATGAAATGAGCAATTTCTTCTAAATAAAGTGATTCTGTAGTCGATACTACTTCTTTTTCATGAGTAGATTGAAAATTGATCGTTGCATTACGCACTTGATAATCTCCTCTAATAAATATTGCAGGATGTTGATCCGTTTCTTGGAAAGGATGAAAGGCAAAGCCTTTTTGATGAAAAGAATTTGGAGTCAATGACTCATAAGCACCATCTTTCTGTTTGACCAAGAAATGGTCCTTCGCTTTTGGTAAGCGATATAGGGCGAAGGTATCTTCGTTATTTAAAGAAATTTGGTTGCTCAATGTTCTACTTTTTTCTGCAAGTTACATACAAATATACAAACTTTCAATTTTTTCTGAAAATTTTAAAACAACTCTTTTTAAGACAATTGAAGTAAAGATTTTGTTCGATTTCTTTGTATCTTTCCAGTTGGTGTTTCTGCAAAACTATTAACAAAATAAAACGCCTTGGCTTGTTCATATTTTGTTAATATATTTTTCATTTCTAATTGAAAATCAGTTATTTGCATTTCATTCCAAGGAGTATCTTCTAAAATCAAAATAACCTTTTCGCCTAATCTTTCATCGGATAAATAACTAATAAAGAAGCGAACTTTAACAATTGACTCTAACTTTTTTTCTATTTGTTCAGGAAATACCTTTACCCCACCAGAATTAATAACATTGTCAAAACGACCTAACCATTTAAATTGGTTCTTTTCTAATTGGACAATATCATTGGTTACTACTTGTCCGTCTGCTACATTTGGTGCCTCAATTACCAAACAATCTCGGTGATCTAAAGAAAGTTGAATATCTGGCAGTGCTTCAAAATAATCTGATTTCCTTATTCCATTCAGTTTTTGAATAGCAATATGCGTAATAGTTTCCGTCATACCATAGGTAGCATAGCATTGGGTAGGTAACTGTTGTAATGCCTTATATAGAGTCTGCCCCACTTTACCCCCTCCAATAATCAATTGTTTTATCCGCTCAAATTGCTTAGGAGATGCTGCATGTATAGTAGTTACTTGCATGGGCACCATTGCAGCGAAGTTAAACTCCTCCGTATTATCTTTCATTGGATTACCAGTAGGTGCAACTAGGTGCAAGTCTAAACCCCATACAAATGCTCTAACCACCATCATTTTACCCGCAATATAATCACATGGCAGACATAGTAAAGCTTTTTGTCCTTTTGAGAAATTGAAATAATGGCCTGTCATCTTAGCACTATTCACCATCCGAGCTTTTTCCAACTGTATGCGCTTAGGCGTTCCAGTAGAACCAGAAGTCTGCACTTCTACATAATCTTCATTTGATAACCAGTCTTTAATAAATTGGTAGCAACTCTGTTGCCAAGCAGGAAGGTTCGTTGTATTATTTATGAGTTCCGCTAAGGCAGGCTTATCATAGGTTTGACCATTGATCGTCAATGTAGTATAAGGCAATCTATTCATATTAGTTACCATATTTCTTATCATAATGCTGTATCGCATTGAACCAAACTGCTCTTGATGTTCGAAATAGCCATACAAAGAAAATAGCCGAAATAACAATCAATAATAGCATCGCTTGGTCAACGGTCCAATCGAATGCTATTATAAATACACCTCCAAAAATCACACAAAAGAAGCCCCAAAATATATAAGAAACAAACATAGCTCCATAGTAAAATCCTGGCTCGGGCATGTAGTTCAAATTACAATTAGGACATCGGTCTGGCATCCCTGCTATGTCTTGAAAAGACCAGGTACCCGTATGAAATAAATCTCCTTCATGACATCTTGGGCATTTTAAGTGGAGTATGCTAAATAATTTATTCCCTTTTTTAAATAATGCCATTTAGTTGTGTTGTATTGAACGCTGAGGTGCAGAGTTTTTTCAATTTACTAAAAATCTAGGCTCGTCACAAAAAACCGTCAGAGGCTATGGTTCTTTATCTTGATACTCAGCAACAAGTATGGTTACTATATTTCTTAAGAGGTAGGTATTTGGCTAGGTTTTTTGATAAAAAAACCTAGCCAAATACCTATCTCTTAAAACAAAATTCAAAGCTTATTCAAAGGTAACACCATTGGTTCTAGAACT
>CAYOBX010000653.1:0-1803 GCA_964402245.1 uncultured Saprospiraceae bacterium
CTAGGCTACAAAAAAATGAAACTGAATTATTTCTCGATTAATCAATACCTTAGTAGGATGAAAGAAATATTATAAACAATAACACACGCTGCTCAGACCAGAGGTCTAAGCTACGGAAAACTAAACACCATACCATGCCTAGAAAACTGCCACCCAAAGAAGGGGACTACTATGGTAGAAACCTGCCCCATTGGCAACCTGAAAATGCAGTCTTATTTATGACCGTACGCTTATACGGAAGTTTACCAAGAAGGAAAATCGAGGAACTAAAGGAAAGAAAAGAAGCAGAAGAACGATTATTAAGAGCCAAAGGATTAAGCGAGGAAGCTTTAAAAAAAGCGCTAACCAAATGCTATAATTTATATTTTGGAAAATTTGACAAACTATTAGATCGAAGTACCACAGGACCACATTGGCTGAAAGAAAACCACATTGCTAAAATATGGTCAGATGCGCTTTTTCATTTTGATGGGGATCGTTATCAAGTTATTTGTTCTACCATTATGTCCAATCATGTTCATTTTATCTTTTATAAACTAGATAGAGGACTATCCTTAATTATGAAATCCATTAAAAATTTTTCTGGAAGAATAGCTAATAAAGCTCTTGATAGGGAAGGAGAACGATTTTGGCAAATTGAAAGCTTTGATAGAATGGTTCGGAATCGGGAAGAATTGACCTATCGGATTAACTATACTTTAAATAATCCTGTGGAGGTGGGTTTGGTAAAGCATTGGACAGACTATCAACACAATTATATCCATACTGATTTTTTAAAATTTGTCGAAGAAGACACGTAGCTTAGACCTCTGGTCTGAGCAGCCTAAATCTTATGCACGTAGCTTAGACCTCTGGTCTGAGCAGCCTAAATCGAAAAGAACAATGGCTTTTATAAGAATTCGATTATGCTTTATTGTTATCCGTTTGGTAGCAATTTTCATTACTTCAGTTGCTGTTCAGATGACTAGTATTGCTCAGGCTACTAGTGCTGCTCAGACCAGAGGTCTAAGCTACGGGAATAGCGGGAATAATCCTCCCAACTTTATCCTCATCCTAGTAGACGATGCCGCCCTACAAGATTTTGGTGTTTATGGCGGAGAGGCATTCACCCCTAATATTGATAAATTGGCCCATCAAGGAACGATGTTTACGAATTATCACTCTTCCTTGATGTGTGCGCCCGCTCGAGCTATGTTGCTGACAGGTTGCGATAGTCATTTAGCAGGGGTGCCCAACTTACCTGTTTTTCTAGCCCCCGAACACACAGCACATCCCAATTATGATGGTATTACAAATAGAAAAAAGATGATATTATTAGTTTGGAGGTAACTCGTGTCATTTCCAGAATAATTTCTCTATACGTCTAGAAATTAGCTCCTTAACAAATTTTAATTTTGAAAACTTGCTAACTTCTTTTCCATTTGATTGCACATATCCTCTTATGACCACCATCCCTAAATTAGTTAAGTCAGATTGATGCTCTTGTACAAAAGCAGTATGTCTTCTAGTGTGCAGCCAGCCAAGGGCTACTAAGAGTCTGCAAGCTTAAAAGGTGGGAATCATAGCTATATCCATTCCGTCTATCAAGGCCTGCCTTACTTCGGGGTTTCTGTGACCGAGATTAAACACGCCGCCATTACAATGACAATTAATAAATCGTTTGCCATTTTCATCCCAGAAATAAATCCCTTCTCTTTTCCCAAGAACAGTAACCATATCTAATGATTGCCACAATGCGGCTTTGTATTGCTGAACATATTGTGAAAACTGTTCAAAGATTGCTTCTTTTTCTTTAGTCATTTC
>CAYOBX010000653.1:1903-3049 GCA_964402245.1 uncultured Saprospiraceae bacterium
TACATCTTTTCAATCCATTCCTTAATCAAAGCAACCCCTTCGGTATGCACTAACTTTCGAGCCACCTCTGGCATCATTTCGCCTGGGTTGGTGCTTTCCATCCGATAGAGCAAAATAGAATTTTCTGGTTCTCCTTTTACAATATCATACGGTCGGCCACCAGTCCCTTTACCAGCAGCAATGGGGTGTTTGTTAATTCCCAAATTAAATTCATTGGTTTCAAACTCTGTGAGGTGTAAAGCGGAGGTATTTCCTGGACCGCCTTTTCTATGACAATGGGCACAATTCATATCCAAATAGGCCAAAGCACGTCCATGTAAACTACCAGAAGTAGCGTCATTCCAAACAGGAGATTTTCGGATAGTAGATAGTTCTGGTAAATCAGTTAACAAGCCTAAATTAGCATAATGACTCAATTGATTATGCTTTCCTCCAGCAAAAGCATAGTCTCGATTGAGTTGTCTTACTTTTGGGCCAATTGGCGTGAGCACATTATTTTTTACGTGACAACTTTTGCAAAGCGTCTGCGAAGGAATGCTGTAAGCTACCTGTTGTTGTTTCCCAGCTTCGTTTACCCAAGAGACATTTTTAGTGCCTCCTTCTACTGTTAGGTAAGCCTCTGTTTGTTCTTCATTCCAGATATAGGAAGGTAAGGTTTTCCAACCATCCGTTTCGTGCAATAAAAGGCGGGTTTCCATAATTTGACGACCTGCCAATTTATTCGTTTCATCTTGGTAATAATAGAAATTTTTAATAAGGTAAGTGCCAACAGGAAAATCCAATACTTCTCTTTCTCGATAGGAAACAGTTTCCCCTTTAGGTAATTTAAAAAATCGCAATTTATGAGCATAATCAGAAAATAAAGGCGTATTCAAATCATAGGGAATAACATCAGCTGTTGGTTGTAAGTCTTTTAAATCCCCTACAAAAAATCCATATTCCGATAATTTTTCTTTGCCTAAGTCCGCCGTTTTCCCTGCTGCTTGTTGTTGTAACAATGCTTTGGCAGCTTCAATATCTGTTGGAGTCGTCGTCGTTGTGGGTGCTTTGGTTGATTGCTGGCAATTCGTTATAAGCATAACGATGGCTAGGATAAATAAGCCAACTGTTTTACTTTTCATGGATAAGCTATTTTATTATATAAGG
>CAYOBX010000654.1:0-3048 GCA_964402245.1 uncultured Saprospiraceae bacterium
TTGTCGTTACTTAGTATTTTTCTTACACTTGGTCAAAAACATCGACTGTAACTAAAATAAATTCGAAGACCTTTAGCCTATGCATACTGTTACTAAAGACCAAGGACCAATGGCTAAAGTCGAACTAAGTTTAATCTCTATCTATTAATGCCTAATAAAAATAAATCTAAAAGTTGGTTTGCTAAGCAGCTTAAATTACTCCAAAAACAATTAGATCTATTAGAAAATAACGAAGCAGTAGAAGAATCGCCTACGCTTGTTGATCCAAGTATTGGAGTAGCTGTTCCTATTTCGGAAACAGTAGGTACTAATAGATATCCAGATGTATATTTCGATTTAATACCTAATGAAGTAGTCAAGATTCTTCAAGAGGAGAGTGCCATTACTTTCTATTGTGAGAATGGGCTAGCTTTGAGAATTTATTTGTTAAGCAACACTTTATGGAGATTTAGATATGCGGTGAATGGACAATTCAAAGAAGATTTTTCTTATGCGATTGCTCCTTCCTTTAAATCGCAAACTACTCCATATATTTTTGAAGAAAAAAAGCAGAAAGTTCGAATACAAACTCAAAAAGTTATATGCGAGATTTCCAAAACTGATCTAAATATTACGATCACTGATTTAAAAGGAAATGTTATTTGTGAGGATGATACTGGTTTTTTAAGTAGGAGGACGCTTTTAAATGGAATTACGAAGGTAAGCATGACCAAAAAGGTCCAGAAAGAAGAAAATTTTTATGGATTAGGGGATAAAACGGGCCCTTTAAATTTGAGAGGACAACAGCTTAAAAATTATAATGCTGATGCATTTGGTTTTGGAAAAGATACAGACCCTTTATATCGGTCTATTCCATTTTATTATGGATTAAATAAAGGCATTGGTTACGGTATTTTCTTTAATAATACTTACCAGAGCCATTTTAATTTTGATAAAAAAAATAAAGGACAATTGTCGTTCTTTGCAGAAGGAGGGGAGATGGATTATTATTTTATATATGGTCCTTCCTTATTGTCCGTCGCAGAAAAATATACAGATTTAACAGGGAGGCCAGAATTGCCCCCTTTATGGTCTTTAGGATTTCATCAATGCAGATGGAGTTATTTTCCTGATAAACGAGTAAAAGAGGTAGCTTCTGAATTTCGTAAGAGAGCCATCCCATGTGATGCAATATATTTGGATATTGATTATATGGATGCTTATAAATGTTTTACTTGGGATAAAAATTATTTTCCAGATCCGAAAGGCATGGTTCATAGTTTGAAGGAGCAAGGCTTTCAAACAGTAGTAATGATTGATCCAGGTATTAAAATAGATAAAGATTATTTTGTATACGAACAAGGGATTGAAAATAACTATTTCTGTAAACGGTCTAACGGAGATTTGATGGAAGGGCCTGTATGGCCTCCAAACTGTGTGTGGCCAGATTATACACATCCAAAAGTTAGAAAGTGGTGGGGAGATTTATATGAAGAATTGTACAATGAGATTGGTATAAGTGGTTTTTGGAATGATATGAATGAACCTGCAATGTTTCAAGTAGATCACAAAACTTTCCCAGATGAGGTCTTACATCATTACGAAGGAAATCAAACGAACCATGCTAAAGCTCATAATATATATGGGCAACAAATGTCGAGAGCCACGCTAGATGGTTTGCAAAGATTACAACCCCAAAAGCGACCATTCTTAGTTACTAGAGCGAGTTTTTCTGGTGGCCAAAGATATGCTGCAGTTTGGACAGGAGATAATATGGCTTCTTGGGAGCATCTTCATATAGCTAGTACACAATGCCAGCGATTAAGTATTAGTGGATTTTCATTTGTAGGATCAGATATAGGCGGATTTTTTAAATACCCTGATGGAGAACTGATGGTGCGTTGGTTGCAATTGGGAATTTTTCATCCCTTTTATAGGGTACACTCTATGGGCAATAATGATGATGGCTCCGCTGAAGTAGATGCAGAAAAAGTGAAAGCTAGGGATGCTTTAGATCGCTTAGATCAAGAGCCTTGGGCATTTGGTAAAAAATATACTTCAGCGGCTACTAAGGCCATCGAACTTCGTTATCAATTACTCCCTTATTTATATACTGCTTTTTGGCAATATGTTCAAAAGGGAACACCTATGATTAAGCAGCTTTGCTTTTTCGATCAACAAGATCGCAATACATTTAATAGAGAAGACGAATTTATAGTAGGGAATTCCATTTTAGTACATCCTGTGAAAGAAGCTAAAGCAAAAAAGGTGAGTGTGTACCTTCCAAAAGGTCGATGGTTTGATTTTTGGACGGGAACTGTATATGAGGGCAAACAACTTATTAAGTATAAAGTAGATATGGATCATATTCCTATCTTTATTCTAGCTGGTGGTATTATTCCGATGTATCCAGTCATGCAATATACCAATGAAAAACCTGTCGGTACTTTGGGGCTAAAAGTTTATTATTCTGATCAAAACCAAACGCAATACCTATATGAGGATGAAGGAGATGGATATGAGTATAAGAAGAAACACTATAGTTTAAAAACCTTTCATAATAAATCCAAGAAGAAATCTTATCACCTACAGCAAGAAACGAAAGGTCATTTCAACACGACCTATGATCAAATTGAAATAGATCTAATTGGATTGCCAGAGAAAATAAAAAGTTGTCAAGTGGATGACAAAGAAGTAAAATTTTCAAAAACAGATTTTGGAATTAAACTGATGATACCAGAAGATTTCAAACAATTGTCGATTGAGTATAAATAAACATATATAAAACATAAGAATATATTGCTTTTTTCTTGAAATGAATATATCTTGCAGCAGGTTAATCACACCATAATTAAACCACACCATTTGGTATTGCTCCAGAAGTTGTTGAATTCTATCTATTCACAACCATCTATACAATACCTCTCCACGTATTTCAAAAACCGTTTAAGTTAAGACAAACTCTAACGACTAAAGAATAAATCCGTCATTTGGGCGAGCTTATTTTGGTCTCCGTTTTTCTTAAAAAATCCTTGCATAGCAGAGCTACGGAAGTATTTTTTAAGAGGA
>CAYOBX010000655.1:0-3046 GCA_964402245.1 uncultured Saprospiraceae bacterium
ATGCCCAACAAAATTGCTGCCTCTAAAAAACTATTAAAATCTACTGTTTGCCGAGCACCAGAAACAATCTTCATAAACTACTGGTTATCAGTAGTTTAATTCCAACTTGATTTTTCAAGCAATTAGTGTGCTTCTAACCAATTCTCACCAGTATCCATTCCCACTAGAATAGGCACTTTTAAATTTGGAATGGCATTTTTCATGGCATCTTCAATCAATGTCTTTATCTTATCTAATTCTGGTCGATATACATCAAATACTAATTCATCATGTACCTGTAGAATCATTTTGGATTTATAATTACCCTCCTTTAAAGCTTTGGATACATTAATCATGGCAATCTTGATCATATCCGCAGCAGTTCCTTGAATGGGTGTATTAACGGCATTTCGTTCTGCATGGCTTCGGATCATTCCATTTCTGGAATCAATATCTCGTAGATGTCTTTTACGCCCCATAAGTGTTGTCACATATCCTTTCTCTCTTGCCGACTCTACCGTTTTATCCATATACTCTTTTAGGCCGCTGTATTGTTTAAAATATTCGGCAATTAAGGCACTGGCTTCCTTTCTCGGAATATCTAATTGTTGAGATAAATTAGTGGCTCCTGCCCCGTAAATAATACTAAAGTTGACCGTTTTAGCATTTCGACGCTCATCTTTGCTCACTTCTTCTAGTGTTTTGCCATAGACTTTTGCGGCAGTTGCTTGGTGGATATCGTGTCCTGCTTGGAATGCACCGAGCATCGCTTCATCACCACTCAATTCTGCAATTAAGCGCAATTCTATTTGGGAATAATCGGCGGCCAGTAGAATAAAGTCTTTATCTCTTGGAATGAAGGCTTCTCTTACTTTTCGACCTTCTTCCGTTCGAATTGGAATATTTTGTAGATTCGGATTGTTGGAACTTAATCGACCTGTTGCAGTAAGTGCTTGATTAAAAGAACTGTGCAAACGCCCTGTCTTTTTGTTGACCATTCTAGGGAGAGCATCTACATAAGTAGATTTTAATTTTGCCAGACTTCGGAAAGCTAAAATCTGATTCACAAAATCATGCTCTTTAGCTAATTCTGATAACTTGGTCTCATCAGTAGAGTAATGTCCCGTCTTTGTTTTTTTCCAACGATAAGGAATTTCCATTTTATCAAATAAAACTTCTCCTACTTGCTTGGGGGAGGAAATATTAAAGCGCATTCCTGCTTTTTCGTATATAGCTTCTTCTATAGAACGTAATTTTACTTCTAATTCTTTAGAGTATTCTTCTAAATATTCTTCATCTAGATTCACCCCATTGTATTCAATGTTGACCAATGATTTCATCAAAGGTTCTTCTATGTCATAATAGAGTTTTTCTAATTCCTCTGCTTTTAATTTAGGTCTTAAATAATCTGCTAATTGGAGTGTAATATCTGCATCTTCACAAGCATAAGGAACGACTTTCTCAATTGAGACATCCCTCATCGTCAATTGATTCTTCCCTTTTTTACCAATCAAAGATGTAATAGAAATTGGTTGATATTTTAAATAGGTTTCTGATAGATAATCCATATTATGCCGCATCCCTGGTTCCAATAAATAATGGGCTAGCATGGTATCAAACCAAGTGCCTTTTACTTCTGTCCCATAGTGGCGTAAAATAATAGCATCATACTTTATATTCTGCCCAATTTTTACATACTTATCGCTTTCTAATATTTCTTTGAATTCATTGACAATAGCCTTAGTGGCTTCTTGGTCGGCAGGAGTGGGTATATAATAGGCTTCGTGAGGTGTGACGCAAAAAGACAAACCTACCAGCTCTGCTTTAGTTGGTTCAATGCTAGTGGTCTCTGTATCGAAAGAAAATGCTTTTTGTTTTTTTAATAATTTGATTAAGGCTTTCCTTTTTTCAGGAGTATCTACTAATTCATATTTGTGTTCCGTGTTATTGATGTTTTTATCTGCGACAGAATGGGCAGGTGGGGCAAATTTTCTTGGCGCTGGTGCAGCACTTGTTCCAGCAGAAGTTGGGAATAACGAGCCTTGTTGTCCCGCTTGAACAGGTACGTCATCGGCCACCCCTAAAATAGATTTTGCCAATGTTCTAAATTCCAATTCTTTAAAGACCTTTGCTAAACGATCTTTATCCATTGGTTCGATGATATATCGTTCTGCATCGAATTGGACAGGAACATTAATATCTATGGTGGCTAAGACTTTAGACAAACGCCCTTGATCTGCAAATGCTATAACCTTTTCTTTTTGTTTGCCTTTTAGTTGATCGGTGTTTTCCAAAAGTCCTTCCATACTACCAAATTGCTTGAGCAACTTAACCGCAGTCTTTGCACCAATCCCTGGTATACCAGGAATATTATCTACGCTATCGCCTTGTAAGCCTAGTACATCAATTACTTGCTCTACTCGTTCAATATCCCATTTTTCTAAGACCTCTTTTTTACCTAGTATTTCCACCCCATTTCCACTTCTTGCAGGCTTGTACATAAATACTTTATCAGACACTAGCTGCGCATAGTCCTTATCTGGAGTGACCATATATACACTAAAACCTTCTTTTTCTGCCTGTTTCGCCAAAGTACCAATAACATCATCTGCTTCAAAACCTTCTTTTGTTATGACAGGTATATTAAATCCCTCAATAATTTCTCGAATATAAGGTAAGGCAATAGTAATATCTTCAGGCTGTGCTTCTCGATTTGCTTTATATTCTACAAACATTTCATGCCGAAAAGTAGGTCCTGGCAAATCAAAAGATACGGCTATATGTGTAGGATTTTGCTTACGGATAACATCCCATATAAATCGAGTCATTCCCATTACAGCCGATGTATTAATTCCTTTGGAATTAATCATTGGGCGAGCAATAAATGCATAATGTGCTCTATAGACTAGGGCGTGACCATCGAGTAAGAATAGTTTTTTTTCGGACATTCTTTTGAAATGATGAATGATGAATGAGAAATGATGAATGCTTATGTTAGTGCACAGGCTAGACTATGTTTCTTTCTTTTGATACTCGGCAACAAGTATGTTTAATATATTCCTTTAGA
>CAYOBX010000656.1:0-3037 GCA_964402245.1 uncultured Saprospiraceae bacterium
CCACAGAATTCATTCTGTACATTGGCTACAACCTGATTCACCACGGAATAAATTCCGTGGAATATATACAGAATAAATTCTGTAGTACCCTCGCACCTCTCAAGAGCATTTTCGTTGGTGCATCACACATATTCTAGTCTTTTAAGCGGACATAATCTCGCTTCTCTTTTATCTATTCTCTGCTCTTCCAAAGATATTTGCGAAATACGTAATAAATCACTACTTTTGCGTCCGCAAATTTTTGAACTAAATTTGTACTATTATTTAATAATTTAACAATAAACTTCTATCAAATGCGAAATTATGAAGTTACTTTCATCGTAGATCCAACGCTGTCGAGCGATGAAATTAAGTCGGCAGCAAAAAAGTATGTCGACACCGTTAAAGGCGCAGGTAAAATCGTTCACATTGACGAGATGGGCCTACGACAGCTAGCCTACCCTATTAAGAGACGAAACACTGGTATTTACTACTGTGTCGAGTTTGAAGTAGAAAATGGTGCAGTTATTCCAGAAGTGGAATTAGCAATGACACGAGATGATGCTATTCTTAGATTCTTATCTGTAAGATTAGATAAGCATGGCGTTAAGTATAACGAGGATAAGAGAGCGGGTAAGATTGGTAAGGTCGTCAAGAAAAAGAAAAAGGAAGAAGAGCCACAACACAGACGTAAAGGAAAGCCTAGAGGCAACAACAATAAGCGAAAGTCTTCTGACAATGGCTCTAAGCAAAAAACTGCTAAATCTGCACAGAAACCTGCACAAAAACCTGCAGAGGTTAAAGTGACAGATGATGTAAAAGCATAAGCAGATTAATGTATTAAATTAGTGCCTCATAGCACTATTCCTTATTAAAAAAATTAAAAGTAGAAATAATGGCTACTAGAGAAGTAATAAAGTTTTTAAGCAATCCTAAAATCGGTGGTAAGAGAGATAAGTACTGCCGTTTCCGTAAGTTTGGAATCAAGCATATTGACTATAAAGATCCTGATTTTTTAGAGCAGTTTGTAAATGAGCAAGGTAAAGTATTACCACGTCGTATTACAGGTAACTCCTTGAAATATCAAAGACGGGTCGCAACAGCAATAAAGCGTGCTAGACACTTGGCTATGATGCCGTATGTGACGGATTTATTGAAGTAATATTTCTATATTTTCAGTATTTCGTTTGAAACTCCCCCCAATCCTCTCTTTAAAGAGGGAATTGGGGAGGGTTCCTATAAATATATTAAAAATCGTAGTTGTATAAACTACTTAAAGTATATTCAATAATGAATATTATATTATTAAAAGATGTTGAAAAAGTTGGGGAAAAGCTGGACATCATAAATGTGAAGCCAGGTTTTGGTCGCAACTATTTAATACCTCGCGGCTTAGCAATGGTAGCCAATGCTACTAATCGTGCAAAGATCGACGAAATCAAAGCTAAAGAAGCAGAACTCCAAGCGGGCCGTTTAGGCGAAGCAAAAGAATTAGCTGCAAAAATTGAAGCTGCTACTATTAAAATCGGTGCAAAAGCTGGTGAAAGTGGTAAAATCTTCGGTAGTGTAACTAATGTTCAATTAGCTGCTGCTTTGAAGGATCAATTAGATATTGAAATTGAAAGAAAGCATATCATCTTAATAGATGAAGTGAAAGAATTAGGTTCTTATGAAGCTAAGGTGAAGGTTCATCCTAGCTTATCTGCTACTTTGAAGTACGAAGTGGCTGCAGATTAATTTTTCTTTTGAAAAGCTTAAAAAGGCGATGCTATTAAATAGTATCGCCTTTTTTTGTTGCTTAATAATATTTTACGTTCTTTGGCACATCAGGCTGACCGAGAATGGTTGATCTGACAGACTTGGAAATCTCCAAGATTTACAAAGTTTTGTTTTTCAACTAAAGGAGACTTCCCAAATTTACAAATTTTGTAAGTTCATGAGTTCTCGGTCAGCCTGACATGACAAATGCCGTAAATGTAGTGGATCGTCGAAGTTTGTAACTTCGATGTGATATGATAATCGTATAGCATTAAGGCTATATCGATAGGGGAAAACTTTCACAGCATTGCTTAAAGAATCTTATTTTTAACAAAAAATAAAAAATTATGAATATTAAACGTCGTAAGTTTTTACAAAGTGCTAGTGTAGTGGCTACTGGTGCCTTATTATTGCCACAAATGGCTTGTAAATCTGCTGTAAAGGACAGCAGCACTTCTACAAAAGAAATAGTTGAACCTCTTATGCCATCTCCAAGTCTTGATAAATTTGGTATTCAATTATATACCTTACGAGATGTCATTCCAGAAAATCCAAAAGAAACCCTAAGGGCCTTATCTACATTTGGATTTAATCAGATAGAGGGGTATGAAGGAAAACAAGGAATGTTTTGGGGAATGGGCAATACAGAATTCAAAAAATACATATCTGGTTTAGGTCTGAATATGGTTTCCAGCCATTGTAATATCAATAAAGACTTTGAACAAAAAGCTGCGCAAGCAGCAGAGATAGGTATGGAATATCTAGTTTGTCCGTATGTTGGACCTCAAACGAGTAAAGAAAATTGGCAAAAAATAACCGATAAACTAAACACTTGTGGAGAAATCTGTAAGAAAAATGGGATTCGTTTTGCCTACCATAATCACGACTACTCATTCAAATCTTTTTCAGGAATGATTCCACATGATTTTATGATGGATAATACAGACCCTGAATTAGTAGATTTCGAAATGGATATATATTGGGTAGTAACTGGAGGAGCAGATCCAATTGAATATTTACAAAAATATCCTAATCGTTTTCGGCTTTGCCATGTAAAGGATCGCTTAAAAACAGCAACAGCAGAAGAGAAGAAAGCCACTTGCAATCTAGGAACTGGACAAATTGATTTTCCAAAAATATTAAAGGTAGCACAAGCAAACGGTATGAAGCATTATATAATGGAACAAGAGGATTATCAAGGAGCTTCACCAATGGATTGTGCTAAGGTTGGAGCAGATTATCTGAAAAAATTGGTGTTTGTTTAGTTTTTAGCTATTAATGCGAATAACGGGCTAAATTT
>CAYOBX010000657.1:0-3028 GCA_964402245.1 uncultured Saprospiraceae bacterium
CCTAACCAACTGATTTTCAATAAGCATTTTAATTTAGCCCGTTATTGGCGTTATTTACTAATGTTTAGGAAAGCATCTTATCGTTGCAAATTCATAATCACAAAATTTAATGTTTAATCTACACGGAAAAGTTGCAATTATTACAGGTGGTGCAGGTGTATTGGGTGGTGCTATGGCAGAAGGCTTGGCAAAAGCAGGTGCAAAGGTTGGAATTCTAAGCCGAACCCAATCTAAAGTCGAAAATAAAGTCCAAGAAATAAAGCAAAATGGGGGAGCAGCACTTGCGCTAATAGCAGACGTATTAGAAGAGCAGCAATTAAAAGCAGCTCAACAAAAAATCTTAAAAGAATGGGGAAGTATTGATATTCTTGTCAATGCAGCAGGTGGAAATATGAAAGGAGCGACCATAATGCCAGCGCAAAGTATTTTCGACTTATCAATGGATGATTTTACGAAAGTAACAGACTTAAACTTAAAAGGAACTGTTTTGCCAACCAAGATTTTTGGACAAACCATGGCTCAACAAAAAAAAGGCTGTATTGTCAATATTTCTTCTATGGCTGCACAACAGGCAATCACTCGTGTAGTAGGCTATTCTGCTTCTAAGGCGGCCATTGATAATTTCACCAAATGGATGGCAGTAGAAATGGCACATAAATTTGGCGAGGGGATAAGGGTCAATGCGATCGCCCCAGGCTTTTTTATTGCCGATCAAAATAGACGTTTATTAACAAATGAAGATGGTAGTTTAACCGCAAGAGGGCAGACTATTGCCAACGAAACCCCTGTAAAACGGTTTGGGAAACCTGAAGAATTAACCAGTACGCTGCTATGGTTGTGTAGCGATGCTTCTAGTTTTGTTACAGGTATTATTGTACCTGTGGATGGAGGGTTTAGTGCTTTTTCTGGGGTATAGCACGTAGCTCAAGCTTCCAGTTTGAGTATTAGAACTCAAGCTGGAAGCTTGAGCTAGGTTACGGTGCCCCATACCAAATAGGAGAGGACCATGCTCGTTCCTGAATAGAGGCAGGAACATCTTTCGGTACAGCAATTCCAAGTTCCATTGCATCATAAGTACTCCAACGAGGAGTAGGTATTTCTAATACTCTAGCATAATAAAAGGCATCTTGATGCATATCAAATTCAGGGTCTGTCCAAATTCCTTTTAAACTAACGGAACCGATACTATTTTCATAACTGGCATTCGCAATATCAACGGTATTCCCAATAGCAGTGAGTTTGCCTGCCTCGTTTAATGTTCGATCACCAGACCAGATTACTTCAAATACCTTTTCATGAGTCTTTCCCTCTTTATCAACCCACCCTTTAATGATTTGAATTCTATCCAAGTTTCCACTCTCTGCATCTTTAATTGCCCAAACTAAAAAGGAAGGTACCTCATTTTCTTTTTTCGCTAAGGGTAAATCGCTACCCATAGGTACACCGACCTTAGAAGCATTGGCAACCCAATCCTTTTGTGTTAATACATCTTTCGGAAACTCCCAAGCACCAAACAATCGCACTTTGATTCGAGGTCCAGAAGTAGCAAAAGTTTCTTTTCTTTGCATAGCGTCAAATAGCGATGTCCTAGTATTTTCTTCTGCCCAAACCCCTGCTAAACTACCTGCACTCCATCTATCCCAGCGAGCCAAATTTTCTTTGCCACTTCTTCGTTGTTTAGTTGAAAAATCCACGATACCTATTTTTCCACTATAATTATTTTCTTCTGCTGGACTAGATCCATTATGGCTATCCGTACTTCCTATAAAACCAAATTTATAAGGATTGGCTCCTACTGATTGTTGAAAAGCTAAGCCATCTTTTAAAGCTTGTCTAACATAACTCCCTTGGGGAACACTTTGTATGGGGGCGGTTCCAAAAGTCAGATTGGTTACCTCAAAGTCAGCAAAATCGTCAGCTGGACTTAGGGCAGGATGGGTCATAGAAGTACCTTTGATTTGAGTCACCTCACTAATAGGTTCATTTCGCATCCGCAGCTTTGCATAGTCAGCATCAATAGGCTGGCCATCCCAATAAGTGGAAGGATACATTAGGCCATCACTTTTATTTGCATTATGTGGGATGGCCATTACTTCTATACCTTTAGTTCTTTGCTGCTCCATCCATTTCCATAAATCTTCTGGATTTTTAGAATCAAAATTTGAAAAGGGAATTTCGGGTACCTGACTACTTCTAAATATTATATTCCTATGAAGATTTCGAGCTACACCTGGTGTTTCAGGAAATCGTTGAGTGACTGTCCATTCATAGGCTGGAAAGGTAGTAAAAGTGCCAGGCTGATTATGGGCATCTGCAATGGATACTACTCGTTTCCAAATATTTTTTCTAAAAGGGGTATTTTCTAATTCGCTTATAATTTTTCCTTCTCCCATGGAGGCCCCTATTTTGTTAAATCCATCTGTAGATTTCTGACGGTCTGGACTGCGTAAATCTTTTGCCAACTCAGAATCCATCAATCCTGCAGTCTCATCGGTTAGCTGTAAATACAAACCCATATACTCTGCATGTTCTGTAACTGCCATAAAATCCAATGGTCGATTTATCTTTATTTTATTCCCTCCGATATGATCTATGGCTTCTCCTTTCCCAAACCGATAAGCATCATCAGGACCTATTTTAACATTAAAGACAAAGGCATCAAAAGACCAACTGGTATGAATATGTAAGTCGCCGAAATAGGCGTTTTTGATTACATTAGATGGAGTGGATGTAGCTGGCTCCGTTGTTTTTTTGGCAGGGTCAGCTGCTGTTTTATCCTTATTAGTATCTGAGCTACAAGCGAATTGGCCTAAAAAGAGTACAATAAAAATCGATAAGACAAGGTGTTTTTTATACATGTTAAATTATAAATATTGGTTTTAATTTTGGTCATACGTCCAGATCATGGTGATTTTAAAAATCACCATGATCTAACTAGTTGATAATCAATATCCATCTAAATTTAGCCCGTTATTCGACAAGTTTATCCAGCATACAAAAGTAGTTGACACTTTTAAAGCGCAAGTTC
>CAYOBX010000658.1:0-1218 GCA_964402245.1 uncultured Saprospiraceae bacterium
TCCTTATCAAATTACTCTCAAATCCAATAACAGTATTCGCCTCAGCATTAATCATTGGGGCCTACATAATTATTTCATCATACATTTCGGGGAAATGGTTTATCACGAAACAGAAACTTAATTCAAATACCAAAAAAGCAAAAAATTTATTAAAATTTGGATTTGGTGGATTGATTCTATCATTCGTTTTATTTTCAGTCGTAATTCCGTTTATGTCTTTTAGTGATATATCAAAACAGGAATTGAAAAATCCATATTTAGGTGATTGGATAATAATATCTTCACCAATTGAGGTAATACCAAACTCTTCAAGAGTCAAATTTTACATTGATAAAAGAAATGCAATAAAAGGAACGATTACATCAACGAATGGAAAAGAATTAGGTTTTTTTAGCAGTATCAAAGCAAATCATTACAATTATTGTTCAATTGAAAAAGGGAAATTCAATTCGAATTTTGATACTAAATTAGATTTCAAATCGAAAATGAATTTTGAAAACAAGACAATTGAAATTCAATTCTTTACAAAAAATGGAAGAGAAATTGGAAAAATGATAATCAAAGAGTAATCAAGATTTTTTTCAAAAAAAAAGATATAAATGAGTGAAAAAAAAGAATCCATAAAAGGAAAAATGCTACTTGTAATTATTGGCGCATGTCTTGGTTTTGGAATTGATTTCTTTCTTGATTTAAAAAGTTTTGAAAGAACATCTAAAGCTTATAGATTTAATGATGTAGTTGAGAAAAGGTTTGGAATGTTTGAAGAGTTAAGTAAGATGACTGGAGAAAGATTATATATTACAAGAAAAATGCTTGGTGCATTTCAATCAAATACAAACGAAAGTAAATACAAAGAAGCTTATGATGAAGTTGTAAGAAAATGGAATATAGATACACATAGATTTTATGCTCTCATTGACAATTTCTACGATGTTGAATTAAGAAGAGAATATGAATTAAAAGTAAATAATCCTCTTGTCAAAGTTGGCAATACAATCAGGTATAAAAAGATAACATCAAACTTTGTTAGTAAACAATTAGATACAATATCAATGAATATTTTAGGAGTTGATAAGATGCTATTGGAAAGGCTACATGAAAATAAAAATTTAACTGGTAAAAAATAAAAACTGTAGCGAACAATGCATACCCGTTCATTGCTGCTCCTATGATAAAAAAGTATTGTTATGTAAAATTTCTGACACTTTTATAACAGTA
>CAYOBX010000658.1:1318-2998 GCA_964402245.1 uncultured Saprospiraceae bacterium
CTCCTATGATAAAAAAGTATTGTTATGTAAAATTTCTGACACTTTTATAACAGTATTTTTACATTTTGGACATTAAAATAAAAGCTCGTTAGTTGTCCACATTAAAAAGTAATATTATTTCTCCCTAAACTTTATTTTTTTCGAATCACCCCTCGTCAGAGGTGGGGGTGATTTGAAAAAAATTATCTAACTACTCCTACATTACTTTTCTAACAAGTTATTTACTCTTTTAAATTATGTTGGTACGTCCTTTGGCGTCGCTTTCATTAATTCCAGTCTCCTATTAGTGATCCATTAATTTGGTCACAATCCCTTTGTTCTCTTCTGGTTTGGTTTTTTCTTTTTAATGAAAAAGAAAAAAGGTGGCGGGGCGAAAACTATGCGAAGCAGTCTATCTTTGTTTTAAAAAAACAAGCAGCTGCAGGGCCGCTATTCAACGCTCTTCCCGCCATTTTTGTAATTAATTAAGCGACTATTTTTTCTCTTTTTTTAAGTTTATTCTACTATTCCTTTTTCGTAAGGAATTTCATGGATTAATACATATCTCACTCTACTCAACAATTTCCTTGCAATTTTTACTATTGCTTTTTGCGCTATCATTCTCTTCTTGTATTCCTGATAAGATAACTCTAGTGCTGGATCTGTTCCTATCGCTACCCATGATGATTCTATCAACATCATTCTTAACTCACTATGTCCTCGATAAGTCATCCGGCTTGCTCGTATATTTTCTCCTGAACTATGCGTCGATGGTACTAGACCGATATAATTACACAAATGTCCTAAGGTTCTGAAACGCTTGATGTCTCCCAGTTCTACTAAAAACTTAATCGCTGTATGACGACTGAAACCTGGTACACTTGACAATAAATCTACTTGTGGAAGATAATAATCTGTGTTCCCTAATTTATTTAATTTACGATTCGCACAATCTCGCATTCCTCGAATATATTCCAACATACTCATCATCATTTGCAACGTCTCTGTTCCTTCTTCTGTTGTCAATTCTAAATTCCATAACCAACTTCTCATCTTTCCATTCCACTTTCCTCCATTATCTATTTCCTCTGGCACCTTTATTCCGTAAAACATTAGTAGCGATCGTATCCTACATTTCTCTCTTGTAAAATCCTTCCGCATTTGTTTGCGAAATCGTATCAATGATCTTGCTTCTTGTAATTCCTTTGTTGGAATATGAATCCCTTTCAACTGTCCACTTCGTAAACATTCTGCAATCTTCTTCGCATCTCGTTGATCCGTCTTAAATTCTGATTCCTTGTCAGTCGTTGGTATATCTGCTGGATGTACTACCAAACATTCAATTCCGTTTCTGCTTAAATACTCTTGTAAATAAAATCCTGAAAATCCTGCTTCATACGCACACTGAATCTCTGCTCCTACAAAATTCTCTTTTAAATAATTCACTAGTCGTTCTGCATCTGCTTCTTGGTTGAAGGGACGGTAGTTCGTGTGTTCCGTGCTTACCGCTATTGTCCATTTTTTCTTATGTACATCTATTCCTACATAAATCTTCTTCCCTTTTAAATTGATTTTTTTCCTAACTTGTGTCATAATGAGTTTTGTTTTTAAAGTGAAATAAGTGGTATTATCAACTTTAAGATAAGACTCATTTTTTATTCATAGGGTCTATGCGGGCAGCCTGCGGGTATGCGAGACCGT
>CAYOBX010000659.1:0-2993 GCA_964402245.1 uncultured Saprospiraceae bacterium
CATCATTTTGCATTCATCATTATATCTCCTACCAATCATCATAGGTATTAGAAGTATACCATCCTCCAGTGTTATTTAAATCATCTTTTGCTTCTTGATCTCTCAAGCGTTCTGCTTTCGTTTTTTCAAAAGTATCTCTTTCTAAAAAAAAGATAGCTGCCTTATCTGGTTCTAATTCCCAAGAAGCAGGTTCTATTTTTTCTGCTAATTCTATTTCTTCTTTAAAATAGTAGGCTACAAAAATACCTACTAGTCCACCTAACAAATGACTTTCCCAAGAAATTCCTTCTTGATTTGGGAGTATACCCGCAAAATAACCGCTATATAAAAAAGTAACAATCAATGCTAACACAATAGATTGTAAACTCTTTCTAAATATGCCATTCCAGAAAATAAAAGAAACTAAGCCATATACCACCCCACTTGCCCCTATATGAAAAACATCTCGCGCTAATATCCAAACCGTCAAGCCTGTCAGTAAATATATCATTAAATAACTACGCAAGGCAACTCGCTCATAAAAGAAAAAAGTAGTCGTACCTAATGCTAACAAAGGAACGGAATTAGAAATCAAATGATGCCAATCAGCATGAATAAGTGGTGCTGTTATAACCCCTCTCAAGCCCCAAGAATGTCTTGGATAAATACCTAGAAAACCCAAATCTATGTTGGTAACAAGTTGAAATATATGAACCACCCAAAGAACAACTACTAAAGAAACTGCTTTAAATAAACTGTCTTTAAATTTTTTAGATATTTTCATTTTATTTTAGCTTTTTTTTAGCGGTTAGCAATTAGCTGTTAGCTGCTAAATACACGCTACATTACTTATTTCCAATTATAGGCAGCGTAGATGAGTGACGGCCAAGTAAAATTAGAAGCTAAAGGCTAATTGCTAACAGCTCATTGCTTCTCCATATACGCCTGCAAAATTAAAGCCGCACTCACTTTATCAATTAATGATTTATCTTGGCGTTTCTTCTTTTTTGCACCGCTTTTTAAAATAATTGCTTGGGCCTCTTTAGAAGTATATCGTTCATCTTGCATTTCAATTTTAATGGCAGGGTAGGATTTTTTTAATTTTCTTACAAATCCTACAACTAAATGGGCAATTTGGGCTGGCGTACCATCTAAATGTAATGGCTCTCCCACAACAATGCACTCGACCTCCTCCTCTGAAATATATTTTTCTAAAAAAGAAAAAATATCTTTAGTGGCCACCGTAGTTAATGCAGATGAAATAATCTGAAGTGGGTCTGTTGTTGCAATCCCAACTCGTTTTGTACCATAATCTATACCTAATATTCTTGCCATATAATCAAATCTTATGAAGGTAAGGAATGAGGGAGAAATAAATGCAGATTCTTGAGGCAGTTATTTTTTCTTCTTTCAAGGCACAAAAACCGAGCATAGCCTAGCTACGTAAGGCTTTTTGTAACGAAGAAAGAAGGAAAAATAACCAGTCAAGAACCTGCATTTATTTTTCCCTCATTCCTAATACTGATGAGAGGTTTTCGAGTTTGAAGAATCTTAAATATTTATTTTAAATATTATTAATTAATTTAATGTTTGGCATATTATTTGCTCTTTAATGATTCATACAACAAATACACAAATTATAATTCTACCTTTTACTCTTATTACCAACACCTAAATTTCAAATTCGTTCTATATAATTTGAAAGAACAAAACGTGAGCACCTCCATAAAGTGGAGGTCATTTCAGAAACTGATTTAACAAAAACTAAGGATATAATCCGATTTAAGTAGGCTGAGACTATATGTTTTAGCCTACTTTTTTTTTGTAAGAATAGAGAACAGAGATAAATTTCGTTTACAAGTAATGAAGCTTAATCATTCAAACGAAATCCATCTCTACTCTCTCATCTCACGTCTTTGTTCCTTTTATAAGTTTTCCAAGACAAATTTCTTATAAGCTCCTGTAGATTTAATCTCTCCACATCTATCTATTCGTAAAGAGTTGATATATTCCAAACGATCTGAATAAGAAGGTCTAGTGTCCCTCCATTGTTCTCTAAAATCAATAACATCTAATATCGGAATAATACCAAAACGATTAAAAACAGACGTCTCACAAATAAGCTGAGCTGTTAGTCCATCAATTTCTTGCACAATAGAGGTTTCATAGACTAGGTCTCTTTGAATAAATTCTACAATTTCAGTAAGCACTAGGGGGGAGAAAGATTCTGGTTGATCTGCCAAACTTAAAAGAGTAGAAATGCTATATTCTCGAATGAGGGTATTCAACAAAAAATCTTCACTTATATTAATGGCCTCGAAAGCCATCAAGTAGTAAATTTCATATCCTTTACCTAAGCCTGCTAAAAAACCGCTAGAAATATAAAAATACCCCCCTGGCGCAGAGAAGGCAAACCTATTAGGATCATCAATAACCGTTACTTGCCACAGACGATCTAAATCCCAACGATTATCCTTTATGGAGGAACGATCCAAACGGATTCGATTAGTAGCTTGATTATACACTGTTTGTAAGTAATTTTGTATAACAGAATCCCCTTTTTCAGAGCGATCTAATAATGGAAAATCATTAGGAGAGGACAATATGGCTTCATGTAGTAAATTACCTAATCTTTCTCTCTTTTCTTTTGTTAAATCTTCGGGTGCAGGTCCAGGTTCAATGCCTTCCGTACAGTTTGTGGTCACTAATAATAGATAAACTAATAGTAATAGCATCCAACCAGAAAAGGTAGAATATTCTACGGGGATATGGAATTTGAGTGCTTGCAATGGATAGGAGGTGTTTTTTGTTTAAATAACAGCTAATTTTATCCAAATATACTGCTAAGTAACGGCAAAAAAATAACTTGTCCATCTAGGAGGGCTTCTTTTGCCCTCATTTTCTCTTTGAAATCGGTCATAGTATCAACAATACTCCCTCTTTCAAAGAAAAACTGAGAACAAAATAATCTCCTCCAGATGACCAATTTATTCTTTCGTCGTTACTAAATATGT
>CAYOBX010000660.1:0-2989 GCA_964402245.1 uncultured Saprospiraceae bacterium
CCTAGCAATCAAGCACTTACAACTAACTTCAGTCTACATTCTTAAACAACTTCAATAACCTCCAATTACATAGTAGTAATCATCTCTTCTGCCAAGTGGGGTAGGGTATTAAAGGTTTTAAGACTCAATCTATTACCAGAAAAAAGCACCTCATTGATTGCTGTGTTGCGCATAACTAGATTAAAGCCCATAGACTTTCCATTATCGGTAGTACCGACTACTTTACCAAGCATAGCGGCAATACAGCCACCAGAAGAAAAGGCGGCAATAGACTTACCTTTTTCGTTGCCAGACATCATTTTATGCAATCCTAATTGAGCGGTATTTTTAAAGTCTTCATATTTTCGGGAGCCTTCGGGAAGATCGAAAGCAAGGGTATCTGTTGCCCACATATTTAAGTAGGTGACAACCATTTTCATTTTCGTTTTATGAGTAGGATTTTCATCCATTTCTTTGAACCATTTGTTAAAATTGGGATAATGTTTTACCAATTCTTCTCGAACGGATCCCATGATATCCATCCCTTTGTATTCATTTAATTCAGGAAGAATAATTGCTTCTGGAAAGGACAATCCTCTATCTAAATATGCCTCTTTTACTTTTTGATAGGTTTGTTGTTGGCGACGAAGTGTGCCTACATAGGCATGATCGAACTGAAGATCTTGTTCTGCTAGGTAATGTCCTAGTATAGAGGATTGTTGTAATCCTTTTTCAGATAAATTATCGTAATCTGCTGATAAGAAGGATGCTTGGGCGTGGCGAATTAGTAAGAGCTGGCTCATGTTTTTTTGTATAGAACGTAGAATGTTATTTGTAACTTCGATGCCATATGATTATCATAGGGCATCGAGGTTTCATTCGTTACTAATAATTACCGTCCAAGATAATGCTCTGCAAAGAAAGTCTTGTATTCTTCTGCACTTTTATTTCTAAGGATTTCTCTATAGTTGAATTGATTGACTACAAAGAAATTAAATTCGTTTTTGATGGTGATATAGTTTTCTATATCTCTTTTTGCTCCATCGTAATACTTCAAAGCGCCTTTTTTATTTTTGAACTTTCTAATGATAATCAATGGTCGATTCGTATCACTACCCAGATAAATATTAGAAATCCTAAGCTGATCTAAACGATGATTTTTTCTATGATAATCAGATATGCCCGCCTTTACTTTAGTTAAATTTACTTTCTGATCAAAGACGACAATCCCATAGTGTACTTTGTCATCTTCTACTTTGAAAATCTCATTAGCAGCTTCTATTTTATCAGGATCTAATAAGCCTGCATCTACAATAGATTGATCTCCTAATAATCTTAAAATTTCTTTAGCACGTTTTTCTTCAGGCGTTCCAGGATGTGTTGTAATGATTTGTTTCAATGCTACAATGTAGGCATCCTTATTTTCAACTTTACCAAGACTCATCGCTCCTAATAAGGCAAAACGAGCTTGATGAGAATTATTTTTTCCAAATTTACCAGGCACTGCATCTACCATTTTCTTTACCTCTGTATAGTTATTGGAGGTAAACTGCGCATAGGTCTCATTATAATATTTATTGACTTGTATTTCTTTATTTTGACTTTGTGCTAAATAGTTAGGATCTTTTAAAACTCTTGAATAAACAGAGCTTGGATATTTCTCTAGTATCTTATCGAAAAATTCCTGTGCCTTGGCTGTGTTTCCTAAATCCTTGTGAGCTAAGTACATAAAATACCAAGAATCTACTTCATGTTTAGTATCTGGGAATCTTGTATTCAATTCTTCTAAAGTCTCAATAGATTTTTTGTTTTTATTTAAGCGATCTCTATATAAAGTACCTAATTCAAAAAGAGCAGTTTCAATTTTATTATTAATGACCTGTTTTTCCTTATCGGTACTCGGTATCCCTTTGAAATAAGCGTTAATCTCCTCCTCTGTTAATGCTTCTTCGTAAATCCCAGCATCTGCAATATCATCATTAATGTCTCCTGAACTAGCACTAGCTCTCCGCCAATTATTTTCTAATTTTACTCTACCTGGCCAAGTCTTAGCAAATTCTCTACTACCTCTCTTTAATGCTTTATCGTTATAGGCAAAGAAATTACTTTTACCTGCCAAATCCGCTCTTACATTTCCAGCAGTAAAGGTTTTAGCAATTGGCCCATTAGAATTACGGGCAGATTTATCATTATTGCTAGGAGATAAATTTTTAGCTGCCGCTAGTGCATCACTAACTTCTTGGCGTTTCATTTTAGCAGCTAATTTCCGACGCTCCTTATCAGTTAGACGACTCATATTTAGCAAGCTATCTTGTAAAATGATGAGCTCTATGTTTTTAGCAATGTCCACTAGACCTTCACTTCTTTTCTTGATGTCAAAGTATCGTTCATCATTTTTAGAAACAAAATTTAAAGCTGCATTGTAATTTTTCTTGGATTGAACATAGTTTTCCTCCTCAAAATATAGGTCTGCTAGTAATAAATGGGATTCGCCTTTTTGCGCAGTGTTTGAGGAACTGGTTTCTAAAGAGCTAGCTAAATATTCAATTGCCTTCTTATTATCATTTCCTTGAATTGCAATGTCTGCTAAAACAAAATAAATCTGATCTTGATAATCATTGTTCTTTGTTTCTTTCAGCATCTTTTCTAATTGACGCTCAGCAGCATCAGCAGTCAAACTACCAGTTCTCATGGAGTTTTTAAGCACGTACAATTCAGAGGCAAACTCTAGTTCATATTCTGTACTATATTTTTTGGCCTGTTGGAAACTAGCAAGTGCTTCACTGTTTCTTGCAGATTCTTGATAAATCTGAGCAAGAATAAAAGAATATCTTGCTTTATCATCTCGATCCTCTGCTAATTCAACAGCTGAAATTAATGGATCAATCGCTGCTTCATTTTGTCCTTGTTCTAAAAAATAATAAGCTTTAGCAGGGCCAACCATTGCCAAAACTTCATTTGGTAAATTACTAGTGTTTTCTATTTCATTAAACATTCGTTCAGCACCTAG
>CAYOBX010000661.1:0-2981 GCA_964402245.1 uncultured Saprospiraceae bacterium
GTCATTTATTAGTAGGTCAAATCATCAGTCCATGTGGACATCAACATTTATTAGAGAGTCGTGGTTCGCAATTCCAGCAATCCACAGATCAAGTATATGAAAATGTGCTAAGACATTTACCAAAATCTTCCTGCCATATATGTACCTGTTCATGTACCAATATTCCATATACATATTCAGGGGGCATAAGTAGTATTTCTGGATTGATAAACAATTCATGGTTCGTACCTTTATCCTCTGCTTCTTTTTGGCACTCCTCCACTGAAAAGGAGCAACAAATCCTGCGGCTTGGTTCTTTCTGCTAAGGTTTAAGATCACACTTGGTAGTTTTCCTTTGAAAAGCTGCTTATTGAAATAGTCATATGCTCCGAGCAATGCGGAAAACTGCTCTGCCATCATCCTGATTATCAGTTTTTTATAAAAAAATAGGCGATTTAATCTCTTTAATACCACCAACTAAATCAGCTACAACTGTTCTGTTTTTTAGATAAAATCAGCTTAGTCAATATATAACCATATAATAATTTTAACTTCACATTAGTATTTTCACAAAGGGGAAGTTATAAAATAAAGCATCTAATAAATAAGTAAACAATATTAGTTTCATAAAATAAATACTAATGCTGTAGGCAATTAATTATACTCGAAACAGGATAAATTACCGAAAATGAAACTTCCCAAATCTTGAAAATTTAGTAAGTTCGATCCTGACAGACTTACAAAATCTTCAAGATTTGGGAAGTCTATTTCAAAAATAAATTCGATATTTTATCCTGTCCGTAGCATATAAAAATATTTAATTAGACCTACCGAGGAAAAAATAGAATAACCTCTTTAGATAATGAATCATGATGAAATCAATTAATTCTTTTTTTTTATTTATCTCCTTATTAGTATCAACTATCAATGCCCAAACTATCTCAAGTAAGGTAGTAGATAATGCAACTAACCAGCCTCTCGAATATGCAACAGTCGCTATCAAAAATACAGGCAAAGGAGTCATTACTAATCAAGATGGTAACTTTCGTCTAAAAGTTCAAGATGGTAATAATTCTATCATTATTATTTCTTATCTAGGCTATCAAACTATTGAACTTAAAAGCGATCAGATTCCACCTGTCATTCAAATGAAGGAAGATACCAAAACCTTGCAAACCATTACGGTGTCGGCAGAAACAGCCACTGCTATTTTAAAAAAAGCCTTTAAGAATATTGAAAAAAATTATCCTCAACAGATAACCAAACAATTTGCATTTTATAGAGAGAATTGCTTAACGGAAAAAGAAGACTTTATTTATGTCTCAGAAGGAGCAGTAGAGATAGTCAAAAATAAATACAATAAAATATCTAAGAATGACTTTGGCCAACTAAAAATCTTAAAAGGAAGGACTAATTTTATTAATCATATAGATTGGGCGAGTAAAACAAGTTTTTATGGAGGTCACCTCTATTGGAGTCGGTACGATATGGTAAAAAAAAGAATGGAGTTTATTAATCCTAAACATTTTAATAAGTACCATTATCAATTAAGTGAACCTTCTATTCAAGATGGAAAATTGGTTTATGTTATTTCTTTTGATGCAAAAAATGGAGAACTAAGTGGTATTTGGAATGGAAATATATATATTGAAAGCGATACTTATGCATATGTAGGAGCAGATATCAGTGCAAATGATTTAGGGATAAAAAAAAGAAATAGGAAAGATGGACATATCAATCACCAATGGAGAAAATATTCATTTGAGATCAGATACAAAAAAACACAAAAACATTGGCATCTAAATAATCTCAATTATTATTCTACAATAATTCGTGATGGCTTTAAAGAAGTGCAATTTAAAGATGAATTTGTTGTAACAGAAACAATAGTAGAAGATGTTAAACCCATAGCTTTTGAAGATAGATTAGATTTCAATACTTCATTTAGTCATCAGGTATTTAATGAATTTGATTCTACTTTCTTTGCAGGCCATGCCATTTTAGAAGAAAGTGAGCATTTGAAAAAAGAAATTGAGCCAATAGTAATAAGGCAAAAAGAGATTAATCTATCTAAAGAAGAGGCTATGCAAGTGAAAGTGAATACAACTAGGGGAAATATCAGAAATCGCTTTTCCTTTAGTGCTGGACTTACTTCTTTACCTCTTGAAATAGAAAATGCTAACTATCGTTTTATTAGTCAAAATAATAGTCTTGTATTTGTTCCCAACGAACGGTTCTCTGGAGTGAATAGAACTAACGGAATTTACTGGAATATAAACTACGATTTATCAAAACGATGGACGGTTGGTACGAGTTTTTTTCATAGTTTAAATAGATTTATCCAATATGATTTTTACGACATCAATCTTCGATATAATTTTTTATTAAAAAAGATAGGAAGACCTCTGATAGTTCAACCACAAATTGCTTATTGGTTTGGAAAAGCGCATTTACAGTTCGAAAATCCAGACGTTTCGGAAATACTTAGAATAGATGACAGAAACTTTGAAACGGATCAAATAAATCTATCCATTGGGAAACGATTTAGTGCTATTAAGTCATCCCTCAACTTTATTTATCAATTCTCTCCAGTAGTGGGTTTACAAGCAGGCATTGACTATTACTTCCCTTTTTCAGAACGTTCTAGAGTGTTCGTTAGAGATAATTCTAGCGACAATAATTCTTTTATTCGCCCTATAAGTTATCCAATAGAAAACGATAATTTTTTAATTGAAAAAAATGGGCAAGTGATAAATAATGACTTTCCTATTGGCTTAGAAGATTGGTCTTTTAGACTGGGAATAGTTATTGATTTTTAAGAATAGAAAGTAAGTCGAAACATTGAATAAAATTGATTTTAGAATTAGAATTCTAAATTTAAAATCTAATATCGTTTATCCACTCAAATCAGTAATTCTCATTTTAAATATTTTAGAGCGCCCTACTATCCAGTGACTTTCCGTCACGGAATAGTTTTAGAGAACTTAATGCTAAATTTATTC
>CAYOBX010000662.1:0-2979 GCA_964402245.1 uncultured Saprospiraceae bacterium
ATATAGATAATTTAAAGAAAGCTCCACAAACCAATAGATACTTCAGCTTTTTCGTTCGCTCTACTTTTTTGATGTAAGTCCTAGAAATCAAGCACTTACAACTAATTACAGAATTACATTCTTAAACAACTTCAACTTATATAGGTTATCAAATGTTAGAAAAGCGTAAAAAACTCAGGGCTAAGTAAAAAATACTTTTTTCTTACAGTTAATTGTCACGAACTATTCCATTATATCTTAATTAGAAAGTAAAATTACAAACAAACAGTAGGTCTTATATCTAGTCTATCAAGTAATAAAGTAATTTTGTTTTTTCCATATAACTGAATACTACTTTGAAAACACCTAAGATTGTGTCACACTAACTCCCCTTTGCGTAGGCAATGAAGCCTTGTCGAGCTTATATTTGTATTGTCTTTTATCGCTGGGGGGTAGATAAAAGATATTAGGGAATGAACTTCGGTTTGTTCCCTTTTTTAATTTAATTTTTCAATGCTTTAGAAAGTCCAATTCCTATATTATGTCTCATTGCTTTTGTTGATTCAGGAAACTCTAGGAATTCTTTAGTCAACCCTATATAATAGGAGTAATAAGGAATTAGTTCTAGTTCGTCGGAGACAACAAATCTATACCTTAACTTTCCTAATAGTCCAAAATACACAGAAGAATTATATTTCTCATATCGTTCATTAATAGCTTCATTCCAAGAAACTGTGGGGAATCCCATTAAAAAACCACTGCTTGTTCCATTAGTTTTATGATGAATTAAAGTAGAGACTGCAAAACCAATATTTAATTCAAGACCTCTCTCAAGTCTAATTGGGTACACCTCTACTGATAGTAGAGATTTTTTTATTGTTCCTTGAATAGTATTTCTACCTGCTTGACCCCCTTCACTCACAAACAGTTCGCCACTATAGTTGGTATAATTTAATGCAATTCTTAGCCATGATAAATCATTCAATTCTACACCTACTCCCAAATTATATCCCAATTCAGCAGAATAATTAGAACCAAAAATATAATCCTCATTATCATAATATTTATTGAGATTAATTCCTGAAAAAAATTCAACGCTTTGTGAATGCAATTGACAGCCACTTAAAATTAATAGGAAAGGCAAAATTGTTTTCATTTTAATTTAATAGGCAGTTAAGTTAATAGTTTCGAACACTAAGTTAAATCAATTATGTTAGCACCAAGAGTGCTAACACAATAGTCAATAGCAATCATTGAATTCCCACTTTAGACATTCTTGTGTGAATGTACAAATAAACCCTGCTCAGACAAGAATATCTAAGCTACTTACAGTATAGAATCATTCACATATGCCAATAATTCTGGATAATCTGTCGTAAAATGTAGCCCCCTGCTTTCTCGCCGAATAGATGCCGACTTCGTAATCAAATAAGCAATTGTAATCAAATTTCTAAGCTCACATAATTGAGGAGAAATCAAAGAATCTCGATATAGAGCCTCTGTCTCTTCATATAGAAGCGTGAGTCGATCTAAAGATCTTTTTAGCCGAACATTAGAACGTACGATCCCCACATAACTACTCATAATCTCTTTTAGCTCTTTATGACTTTGGGTCATCAAGACTAATTCATTTGGTTCTGTAGTACCTTTAGCATTCCAGGCAGGAATGCCTTCTTTAAAAGAAATAGTATCAATTCGTTTGCCTACATCTTGGTGAATTCGATCTGCAAAAACCATTGCTTCTAATAAAGAGTTAGATGCTAAACGATTGGCGCCATGAAGTCCCGTAGCAGAGGTCTCTCCACAGGCATAAAGATTTTTAATAGAGGTCTTGCCCATTTCATCTACACGAACCCCTCCACACAAATAATGACAGGCAGGCACCACTGGAATCATATCTTTCATGGGATCAATTCCTATACTGACACACTTGTCATAGATCGTTGGAAAGTGAGCATAAAATTTTTCTTTATCTAAATGTCGACAATCTAAAAACATATGCTCCTCTCCCTGCTCTTTCATTTCTTTATCTATCGCTCTCGCTACAATATCTCTGGGTGCTAAAGACCCTCGTTCATCATACTTCAACATAAATTGAGCCTCAGAACGATCTCTTAAAATCGCCCCAAAACCTCTAACGGCCTCTGAAACTAAAAAAGAGGGATTTTCACCAGCAGGATTATATAAAGAGGTTGGATGAAATTGAATAAATTCCATATTCTCTAAACGTCCATTAGCTCGATACACCATCGCTACTCCATCCCCTGTAGCAATAACAGGATTAGTCGTTGCCTTATATACTTGTCCTGCCCCACCTGTTGCTAATATGGTTGTTCGAGCTAGCACCGTTTTAATCTCTTTGGTTTCTTTATTTAAGGCATAGACCCCATAACATGCAACATTGGGTGTTACTCGATTAACAATATGTCCCAAATGGTGCTGCGTGATTAAATCTATAGCATAATGGTGTTCCAATATTTTGACATTAGGCAGCGACGCTACTGTATCAGATACGGCACGTTGCATTTCCCAACCCGTTAGATCTTTATAGTGTAGTATTCGAAACTCAGAATGTCCGCCTTCTTTTCCAAGATCATATTCTTCCGTTTTTGTTTTATCAAAACGTGCTCCCCACTCTATAATTTCTTTGACTCGATCTGGACCTTCTTTTACTACAATGGAAACAATGTCTTTATCACACAAACCATCTCCTGCATCTAAGGTATCTTCAATATGCTTTTCATAAGTATCAACATCAAAATTCCATACTGCTGCTACTCCACCCTGTGCATACCGGGTATTGCTTTCTCTTTCTTCTGTTTTAGTTAACACCAAAATTTCCAAATCAGGTCTTTTTCTGGCCATTTTGATGGCAAAGGTTAGTCCAGCTAAACCGGAGCCTACTACTAAGATGTCGGTTTTTATCATTTCTCTGAATTTATTTTGTAACACGGAATTCATTCCGTACATCCGTAACACGGAATTCATTCCGTACATCCG
>CAYOBX010000663.1:0-2977 GCA_964402245.1 uncultured Saprospiraceae bacterium
AGAACGAAAATTAATTTACTATGCCAAAATGGTTAAAATGGATATTAGGTTTACTAGGTATGATCGTAGTAGCCTTAGGTATTGCATATCTAATATTTAGTGAATCCCTTCCTACAGGAAAAACAGGCTCAGAAGCAGAGGCTATGGCCAATAAGATGTTAACTGCCATAAATAAACCTGCATGGGATAATAACACAGGTGTTATTCAATGGTCTTTCCCTGGAGGGCACGATTATATTTGGGACAAAAAAAGACATTTAACAGAAGTTAAATGGGGTACTAATAGAGCTTTAATTGACTTACAAAAAGTAACTGGTAAAGCTTATACCGATGGGAAGGAAGTAACTGGAGATGCAGGTGCTGCATTGGTAAAAGAAGCTTGGGAGTATTGGTGCAATGATTCTTTCTGGCTCAACGCACCTGCCAAAGTAATGGATGGTGGTACGGAGCGAAGTGTGGTAGATTTAGAAGATGGGGGCAAAGGATTATTAGTGACTTATAAAGGTGGAGGTGCCACTCCTGGCGATTCTTACTTGTGGACCTTAGACGAAAATGGCCTTCCAACTAACTATAAAATGTGGGCCTCTAATATCCCTGTAGGTGGAGTATCTGCTACTTGGGATGACTGGCAAACCTTGCCTACAGGGGCTAAGATTGCTACTTCTCATGCCTTAAGTATTGGAGGGGTGGAAATTCCTATTACCAATATCAAGGCGGCGACTGATCTGGGGTCTTTTGGAATGACGGAGGATATTTTTGTGCCAATTTTATAAAATGATGAATGAGAAATGATGAATGATGAATGATGAATTACTAGACGTTGATTAGGGCACGGTCAACGTCAAGTAGTCAACATCAAAGATTTATCATTCATCATTTTGCATTCATCATTTAAAAAACTACCTTCCGACAAACCAACACCTTCAAGCCACCATCCAATAAGGTAGTCCCAAATAAATACTGCTCTCCTCCTTCCGATAGTTTTAATTTTTTTCGCATTCGTGCAACCGTATAAGGGAAATTACGAGTGGTTATATTTGCTTGCTGATTGAGCAAATATTTTCTAAGTTGCTTCACCTGATAAGGTACGACAGCTTCACAGATAAATATCCGTCCAGGGAAGTTAGGATTCAGTGTGTCTGAAGTATATAAATGCGTATTGGGATGCAATTTATCCAATCCAAAATCCAGTGCTATTTCTTGAAATAAGCCTGCCTTTAAAATGATTGCATTGGGTTCGTATAGGTACTTTTTAGGTAACTGATAAGACACTTTTTTCTCTAAGGAAGTAGTAGGAATATAAATACTATGCGTGCCATCTTTATGTAAATTGACACAATGAATTTTTATGCTTGGGGTCGTCTTATTAGACAATACAAATAATAATTCTTTCACCTCGTTTTGTAGCCCTACCACATAAATTCCCACAACCGATTGTAGCTGCTGAACGGCCTGCTGAATATCCAACATCGGAGATGTTTTCAATAAAATATTTTCACTTTTTGATAATAGCAAATCTTTAATTTCCAACATATTTGGCGTATAGCCTGCTAAACCAATTTTTCGATTACCTACTTCATCTCTTCTAGCGGGGTCTAGGTAAATCCAATCAAATTGTTGGGTAGTCGTAGAAAGAAAATCTATTGCATTTGTATTATGAGCAATAATATTGTCGATGGCAAGTTGCTGGAAATTATGTTGGACTATTTTAAATAGAGGCGTTTGTTGTTCTATATAGGTAAGCTGTTTTATTTTTTGGGCAAAGTGATAACTATCTATTCCAAAACCACCCGTCATGTCCAGCATATTTTCTCCTTGTATTAAATTTGATTTCCAAGTGGCGACTACTTGAGAAGTACTTTGCTCCACTGATACTTTAGCTGGATATAGAATAGTAGATTGTTCAAATAAGAATGGTAATTTAGTTTTAGCTTTTTGCTTACCATAAAGCTGTTCTAATACAAAGCGATTGTCTAGTCCCTTGACTAGTTCTTTTTTAAATGCTAGTTGGGTAATATCTGTATGCAGATTTTCTAGGAGGAAGCTATGGAGTTTAGCTAATAATTGTTCCTCTAAAAAAGGCGGATTATCATTAATTTTCATACATTTAATTGACCTCTGGCTTCTACTGAATAGATATCTATTTATTTGCAATGACCAGCATCTCAAAGTCTTTAGGTGTTAATTTATCTGTTCTTGAAAATTTTCCCAATTTTGCTCCAAATATTTCAATCTTGTTAAATCCTAATGATTTTAATAACCAGGTAATTTCTGAAGGAACATAAAATCTTTGATTACATTTAATTTCCCTTTTATTGCCATCATCATCTTCAAATTCCGTAACAAAATGGTCTCTGAAAGTCATAAGATCAAAGGTATTGTTATGAAATTGAGTACTCTCTTTTTCTTTACCTTTCGCAAACTCTTGGGTTGAATTATAGATTGGAAACAATCCATTCAGTGTTGTAAAAATTATTTTACCATTCCCCTTAATAGCTTGGGAAATACTTTTTAATATTTCAAAATTTTCTTCATCTGTTTCCATTAAAGGAAAGCCCCCTTCACACATCATTATAGCAATATCAAATTTATTTGTAAAAGGAATTTGTTTGGCGTCTCCGACTAAAAATTCAATGTTAAGATGCTCCATTTCCGCTTTCTCTTTGGCTCTTTTAATTTGAGATGCCGACAAGTCAATTCCAGTTACTAAATACCCTCTTTTGGTAAGTTCAATAGCATGCCTCCCAGTTCCACATCCAACGTCAAGTATTTTTATTTTTTTATCATAATTCAACTCTTTTTCAATAAAATCACATTCCCCAATGGTCCCTTTGGTAAATCGTTCTTGGTCATATTTTTTTGCTGAATTTTCGAAGAGTATTTCGTACCATTTTTTCATATTTTTTTCTGTTATTTTTCAACAATTCTCAGTTTGGTTCTCGCAATTCTCATTTTGAATATTTTTGATAGTCTTACT
>CAYOBX010000664.1:0-2976 GCA_964402245.1 uncultured Saprospiraceae bacterium
CTACTGCTTGCCTAATGCTAAGACCTTATTCCACACAATTTAGAATCTATAAGCTAGATTCATTTTTCTCATTTTGGTTTTAGCGAAAAGCAAGTTATAACAGAAGAATATTTCAATAAGAAATGATGAATGAAAAATTTACAAGACGTTGATTAAGATGTGCTTACACCATATTTAGTCATAGTATTCATCATTTTTCATTCATCATTCATCATTTCATTCCTCCTCCAAAGCAATCACTTCATCCTCTTCTATCTCTGCTTCCGAGATAAATGCCAATCCTAAGAAAGTTAACAAACCATTCAAAATCAATAATTCGAAACCAAACTTATAACCAAATAACAGTAGTTCGGAATTGGCATTAATCAAATAAGTTAAGATAGGAGAAGCAATACAAATATAGGGGACTAAAGAATCATTTACTTTTCTTTTGGTAAAAAAGCCAAAAGTATATAAGCCTAATAATGGCCCATAAGTATAACTCGCCACAGTGAAAATAGCGGCAATAACGGCATCGTTATTAATAAACCAAAATAATAAAATAACAAAGAATAATAGGATAGAAAACCCAATATGTACTTTTAAGCGAGTTCGTTTTTGAACAGCTTCTGATGTTTTTTTCTTTTCAAAGTCGAGAATGTCTATACAAAAAGAAGTAGTTAGAGCAGTTAAAGCAGAATCAGCACTTGAATAGGCGGCTGCAATTAGTCCTAGTAAAAACATAATCCCAATAAAAGGGGACAAATGATTTAAAGCTATGGTTGGATATAATAAATCTGATCTTTCAGGGATTGTGATTCCTACCTGATTGGCATAGATGAATAACAAAGCACCAAGACAAAGGAATAATAGTTTGGCAATAACTAAGGCAATGCTGAACCAAAACATGTTTTTTTGAGCGTCCCCAATAGATCGACAACTTAAATTCTTTTGCATCATGTCTTGGTCCAAACCAGTCATTACAATGGCGATAGAGGCACCTGCTAGAAATTGCTTAATGAAGTTTTTGGGATCTCCCCAACCACCTTCAAAAAAGAAAGTTTGAGAATAAGGACTATCTGCTACGGTTTGCACTAAGCCTCCAAAGGATAAATCCATTTTTTGCCCAATAGCAATAACCGTGAGAATCACGGCTGATAGCATACAAAAGGTTTGTAAAGTATCCGTCCAAACAATTGTTTTTATTCCTCCTTGAAAAGTGTATATCCAAATTAATAGAATCGTTATTAATACCGTTGCCCAAAAGGGAATACCAAATGATTCCATTACAAATTGCTGTAATACAATAGCTACTAAATATAATCGAAAGGAAGCACCAATGGTTCTAGATAATAGAAAAAAACCAGCACCCGTTTTGTAGGAAGCATTGCCAAATCGCTGATCTAGGTAGGTATAGATAGAGGTAAGATTCAGCTTATAATACATGGGCATAAGCACGGTCGCTATCACAAAATATCCTAGCAAATAGCCGATAACCATTTGCATATAGGAAAATTGACTAGCTTCGACCCACCCTGGCACAGAGATAAAAGTCACACCTGATAGGGTTGCACCCACCATACCAAAAGCCACTAAATACCAAGGCGATTGGCGACCGGCTATAAAAAAGTCGGTGTTGTCAGAATTTCTGCCTGTAACATAGGAGATCAACATTAGCACCATAAAGTATGCTGCAATGATGCCTACAATGATTGCAGGGGTTAGTTGATTTATCATTCTCAGTTCCCCAATTTCATAGGGAGTTTATAGCTGTATAGATTTCTCAATAGTTTAAAGTGTCTTTTTAGGTATATGTTAAGTTATTAGGATATACCTCAGCTTAGGGTCAAATCTACAAAATTTCTTTTATTTGTAATAATTTGATTTGTAAAATATATACGTAATATTTGCTCCGTTTAAACTCTGTGTCTTCTCCGTTTCAGCTCTGTGTAGTTAAAAAATACGATTATTACACGGAGTTTAAACAAAGAAGGCACGGAGTTTAGACAGAGAGCATGATATAAGTACAGAATCCTAGAAATATCTGAACTTTCTAGCTAGTCGATAGCTCATATAGTAAGAAGAAAGTCCAATTATCTAAATTTCTGTAGGTTCTATCGAAGATTCGGATTAAATTAGAGGAATAGTCTGCTATTTTGAAACTGATAATGAATATTGTCAGAAAATCTTAAATAATTTAAATATGAATCATCCACATCTTCAAAAAATACTTCAAACGAATAAACCTTTTCAATTAGGGGACTATATTATTAAGGGTTTTCAATTATTTGGTAACAATGTTGGAAATTTTGTAGGCTATAGTATAGGGGCAGTTCTTTTAATGTCATTTGCAACTAGTATACCGACGGTTGGTGGATGGGCTTCTAAGTATTTACTATTTCCTCCGCTGACAGTAGGGATTTATTTAGTCGCACATCGACTGAAAAATAATCAAGTAATAGAATCATGGGATTACTTAGAAGGGTTTAAGCATATCATTCGCTTAGCTTTGGCAGCCATAGCGATCAACATTATTGCTGGTGTAGCTACCATTCCATTTATTATGGCGAACAATGAGTTAATTGATTGGACCTATAGTTTGAAAGACATTTTCGGAGATTTTGATTTTAGTGGAGAGATTGTCATAGATAGTTTTCCTGGATTTTATTCTTGGAAGATGTTATTACTATTACCAATGATTGCTTGCATGTTCTTATATTCTTGGACTAGTTTATTTATTATCTTTTATGACTTGAATGTTTGGGAGGCAATGGAAGCAAGTAGGCGAATCATTTTAAAAAACTGGGTGGTTTATTTTATTTTTTCTTTAGCCTTGCTTTTCATTGGTTTTGGCGGAATGATAGGTTTTTTGATTGGGGCGTTTTTTACCTATCCTGCTATGTTATGCATAGACTATATTGCCTTTGCGGATATGACGGATTTGAATAAGGAGATAGTGCAGGAAGAGTATGTAGGTAATCTAGAATTATGAAAAAT
>CAYOBX010000665.1:0-2976 GCA_964402245.1 uncultured Saprospiraceae bacterium
AGGAACCTCCATTGGCAATCATTGCAGGAGCATCTTTTATAATCAAATCTAAATGGGGGGTATCTTTTGGAAAATCACTAACGCGCATCAAGCTAGAAACGGAGACTACAAAAGATCTAGATTCTTTGGCTATAAATTGCGTAATATCTATTGTATTTCGGACACAACCTGGCCATACCGCAATATGTAAATTTTCACCCATCCCATATAAAGCAGTTCTGGATAAGGGCATCCAGTTTTCCCAACAATTCAATCCACCTACTGTAAATTCTTTTAATTCATGCACTCGTAAGCCATGTCCATCCCCAGGTGACCAAGTCAATCGTTCTTCATAGGTCGGCTGTAATTTTCTATGCACCGATTGAATAATTCCCATTGCATCAATATAGACCAATGAACAATACAGACTATGCCCGCCTCTATTTTTAGCTCGTTCAATAATACCGAGATAGATGGCCATTTTATGCTCTTTGGCTAGGACACAAATTCCATCTAATTCTCCCGCCTCAATTTGCACTGAATTTTGAATATAATGAGCATGAATTTCTTTCTGCGTTTGCGAATTAAATTCTGCACCATGCGTCATGGATAACCAAAATGGATAACCGGGTAATAAACCTTCTCCAAAAATTAATAGTTCACATTTTTCCTGACCTGCATCTACGATATAGTGTTTAATTTTTTCTATGGTTTTTTCTTTGTTTAGCCAAACTGGGGCTATTTGAGCCATGCCTATTTTTAGGGTATTATTTTTCATATACTTTTAAGATAATTGTTATTTTAAATCTATTCTTACTTATGCTCATAAAAGATAAATTTTGGATTTTAAAATTTTAAAGTAAACGTTGATTCTTACTTTGTACAGAATAAAACGCTTAGTACTCGGCCAGCAATAGCTTCGATATAGTTTTTTAGAGGGAGCAAATCCATTTTATTTTTCATGAAAAAACAAAATGAATTTGCTCCCCCTAAAAATTAATATTAAACATACTTGTTGCCGAGTCTCAAGCTAGGATTACTATAAATGGTTTTAAATTTTTTGAACTTATTCTCAGCGAAAACAAGTTATTTTTCAATACCAAAGTATTTCCCCTCAAAATAAGTCCCCACTACTTCAATATCTTTTAACCGGTTTTTATCCACTTTATAAGGATTTTCTTTTAAGACTGTTAAGTTCGCAGTTTTACCGATAGCAATGCTACCAATTTCATTTTCCATCCCCCAAGAATAAGCCGCATCAATCGTAATGGCTTTTAAAGCTGTATGAACAGAAATGGCTAAATCTGGACGCACTACATCCCCCTCGTGTGTTTTTCTAGTAACGGCCGCCCATGCAAGATATAAAGGCGCCGCAGGGGCCATCGGCAAATCAGAATGTAAAGAAATAGAAACACCTAATTTCTCCACTGGACCTAAACGAACCATTGCCTCTGCTCTGTCATGCCCTAAACCAATCTGACTATACTTATTAGAAAAAGCAGTTACGTAATAGGGGTTCGCACTTACAATAAGCCCTAAGTCTGCTATTCGCTGTACTTGTTCTTCTGTAGAATTAGCAAAATGAACAATAGTGGTGCGATGGTCCTTCCGAGGATTTTCTTTCATTCTTCTTTCCACTATATCTAATAACTTTTCTAAACCTAAATCCCCATTTACATGTACATGAATCTGGTAGTCTTGATCCCAAAACACTTTCAATACTTTTTCTAGGTCTTCAGGTGCCTGCATCCATTCGCCATGATGGCCATCTAAATAACCATCCTTCATTTGCATGAGTTGAGAGATAATCGCCCCATCTAAAAAGAGTTTGATATGGTCATCAAAGAAGCTAACTTTTCCATTTGCTGGTAATCTTTTAGCGACCTCCTTGGAAGCAGCTACTACTCCTTCCAAACCATGTTCCAACACTAAGGATCTTGCCTCAGGAATGAGATAAGTGGACATCGGGGTACTTTCTGCCCCTAGTACAAATTGATAAGCCTGTAAAATATCTGGCGTGTATACGCCCCCCGGTTCATTAAAGGCAGTTACACCACCCTGATGTAGTAGCTGTACCATTTGTTTTAAACCACCTATAAAACGATTAGGTGCAGCCAACTCTGGCATCATCTTCGAAAATAGATAGATAAAAACACCGTTTTCGTAAAAATGTCCTTCTTCCAAATTTATTTGCTCCTTGATAAATTTCTCTTGAGTGTTGAGATTCTCCTGAGAAATACCATATTTGTCAATCGCTGCTGAATTCAAATAAAATTCATGACAGGACCGATGCCAAATCGCCATAGGAATGGTATCACTGATCGCATCTAATACTGATCTATTCAAATCTCCATGAAAATATTGATGATACCCCCATGAAAAGAAAGTACCCTCTTGTGTATGTTGCTGCACTTCTCTTTTTAATAGTTGTCGATACTCCTCTTCGCCTTTCGCCGCTTTCCAAGTCTTACTGGGTAATTCCCAATCCTCAGGAGCAATTACAGGCATAGATAAAGTTAAAGCACCTAAAGTCGGATGCAAATGTTGCTGGATTAATCCAGGCATCAAGGTCTGATCTTTTAAATAAACTATTTGTGCCGCATCTAGTTGTGCAATATCGTTTTCTAAACCTATCCATACTATTTTACCATCTCGTATTGCAATTGCTTCTGCATTCGGCTGTTCTTCCTCCATTGTCAAGATGGTCCCCCCCACAAGTAATAGATCTACTACCTCTTTTTCAATAATAGGTATTGGTGGTTTTGCTATCTCTTTGGTCGTAGAACAAGCGATCAACAATAAACATAATATAGGAATATAACGAAATTGTTTGATTAGTGGTAATTGTATCATTATTTAAGTAATATTTTAACCTAACAGCTATGGTTACAAACTCCGACGATCCACTATAATCACGGGATTTGTCAGAGAACCTTTTTATCTTCTATCAAAGGTGAAGATAAAACATAGACCACAATTAAGTGCCTAAATTATTAT
>CAYOBX010000666.1:0-2960 GCA_964402245.1 uncultured Saprospiraceae bacterium
CAGTAGCACGGAATTTATTCCGTAAACCAGTAACACGGAATTTATTCCGTAAACCTATCGAGCGTAGCGCAGATAGCCTACAATTAATCTGCGCTGCGCTCGATTAATTGCAGTACGGAATAAATTCCGTGCTACAGAAATAGTCGTACAGTATAAATTCCATGCTACAAAATTAAATTCATGCAACAATTAATTGAATGTATCCCAAATTTTAGTGAAGGTAGAAATCCTAAAATAATTACAGCCATTGCTACTGCTATTCGACAAATGGAAGGCGTGAAATTATTACATATAGATCAAGGAGAGGCCGCTAACAGAACCGTTTTTACTTTCGTCGGCCCACCTAAAGAATTGATAGAAGCTGCCTTTCAAGCCATAAAGACCGCATCGGAATTAATAGATATGTCTCAGCAAACAGGGGAGCATCCTAGAATTGGGGCAACCGATGTTTGTCCATTAGTACCCTTGACCAATATCTCTATGGAGGAAGTTATACAATATGCCCACCAGTTGGGTCAGCGAGTAGGAGATGCATTAGATATTCCGGTCTATTTATATGAAAATTCAGCAAGTCAATTAGGTCGAAAAAACTTAGCAACGATTCGTTCAGGGGAGTATGAAGGATTAGCGGCCAAAATGAAATTACCAGATTGGCAACCAGATTATGGTCCTTTGAGATTCAATGCAAAGTCTGGTGCAACCGTATTAGGGGCTAGAGATTTTTTGATCGCTTATAATGTGAATTTGAATACGGATAGTGTTGGTATAGCTAATGAAATAGCTAGAACAGTAAGGGCTAGTGGTCGATTGGTAACTCAAGCAGATGGTACTAAGAAGCGAATACCAGGTAAACTTAAATACCTAAAAGCAATAGGATGGTATATAGAGGAATATGGGAAAGCGCAGGTATCTATGAATTTAACCAATATGCATATAACGAGCGTACACCATGCTTTTGAAGCTTGTGTTGAAGTAGCGGAACAGTTAGGCGTAAAGGTAACAGGCTCAGAATTAATTGGTCTCATTCCTCAACAGCCATTAATAGCTGCAGGTGAATATTATCGTACTAAATTAGGAAAGGACACTATTGATACAAAAGAATTGATTGGAATTGCGATAGAAGCACTAGGTCTAGAGGAACTTAGCCCTTTTAAAGTAGAAGAGCGAATTATAGAGCAGGTGCTTCATAGAGTGTAATTAACCACTAATTCACGAATTGGAGTACATCATGAATTAGTGAATTCGTGATAAAGAAAACAATAGCACAGAAAACAAAATTTACTCAACATACCTCCGCCCAAACAACAGCTTCTCTTGCCAATACTTAGACACAGAAATATCTTCTATCATTACACCTTTTGAGGAAGTACTATGAATGATCTTCATTCCATCCTTATCATTAGAAACGACCATCGCCACATGAGAAATAGTATCTTTCTTTTTAAACCTAAAAAATAGCAAGTCTCCAGGTTGGGCAGCACCTTGTGTTATTTTGGTCCCTTTTTGAGCTTGGCCACTAGAACTTCTTGGTATACTCATTCCTACCTTATTATATACATACGAAGTGAACCCTGAGCAATCGAATCCTTTTGGGCTAGTGCCACCATACTTATAGTTGCTACCTGTTAGTTTTTGGGCTTCATTGATAAGGGTATATCTAGTATTATTGAAACTAGAAGTTGGTGCTGTAATACTTTCTTCTATCGTCATTATTGAAGAGCAAGCATATAGTAGGAGGGTTATTAGTAAAGGCGACAATAGTTTTTGCATTTGTTTACTTTTAAAACAGAAACGATTTTCTTTTATTTTTATTAGCGACTAATAAATATTAAATATAAGAACGTCGTTCCTACGTCTAATGGTAACTGATAAAAACCAATAGGTATTCCCTTGAATAAAAAAAAGGAACAACGTTCTTACCATATTACCTAATACCTATTACTTATTACCTATCTTCGACTCCAATAAGTAGCCAAAGAAAAGGCAGCGACCAAATGCCAAATACCCCACCAGGCAGCTACTAATGCCATTCCTCCTAAGCCATCAAAAAAATTAAAAATTAGGATCAATGCCAAGCCAGAATTTTGAATACCTGTTTCTATAGAAATGGCTCTACGATCTTGAAGAGATAAGCCCATCAATTTAGCCCATTGATAACCTAATAAGAAGGCTAAAGAATTATGCAAAAGAATGATGAAAAATATATACTGTAAGTAATTGATGATATTCTTATAATTACCTGCGATCGCAAATGCAACAATTCCAAAAAAGATAAGCATAGATAATGCTTTCACTCCACCTTGTATCTTTTGAGTAAGGGTAGGATAGAAATGATTTAAGGTCATCCCCATACCTAAAGGCAATGCGATCAACTGTAGAATGGTTTTGATGACATTAATGGGATCTACAGCAATGGATTGTTGTAAATCTCCTGCATTGGGTACATAATTAGAGAGAATAGAAAAATATAGCGGGGTAATCGCAATGGCAGCAATGGTAGAGACAGAAGTCATTAATACAGATAATGCGGTATTGGCTTTTGCTAGATGCACGGCGTAATTGGATACATTTCCACCAGGACAAGCTGCAATCAAAATCATCCCCAAAGACATAGAGGGGGGTAACTGTAATAAGAGTACTAATCCCATTGTCAATAAAGGCATCAAAATTAATTGGGAGATCAAACCAACGATAGGCGGCTTTGGCTGATCGAATAACTTTTTAAAGTCTCGTACTTTAATGTCTAGTGCTACCCCAAACATTAAAAAACCTAGACAGATATTGAGTAATATTAATTGGTCTGGGCTAAAGTTTATTTTAATGTTATCTATGTATTCCACTGTTCTTGTTTTATGGCTCTTTTATACTAGAAGGGTTTTCTTATAAAAAATAATTGCTTGATAATTAATTATTTATAAAGATGGATTTTGGCAATCGGCAAGCAGTAGCTTTGATATAGT
>CAYOBX010000667.1:0-2960 GCA_964402245.1 uncultured Saprospiraceae bacterium
GTTTTAAAAAAATGGTTTTATAAAACCATTTTTTTAAAACACCTGCTTCCAAATAGCTATCTTACTGAGCTTGCTATAAAAGCAAGTGTTATTAGGATTTAATGCTAAACTACTAAAATATAGTCTTTTAGGAACTCTTGAATGATGAATTATATCCTTCAAGAGGAAAATTTCTTGCCAAAGATGATAAGTCTCTCTAGATTATAAATACGCAGTAAGTAAATGAAAGGTTTTAGTAGATAAAACTACAAGATTCGTTGCATTATAGGCAAAAACCGATCTGGAATAGACGTTTCCAATTGATCGATCACATCAAAGCCTTTTTTTAGATAAAATTCAGTGGCATGTGGGTCCGCATATAGCTTCATACTAGTATATCCGTTCTTTTTACTTCTATCAATTGCATCTTGTAGCAAAAAGCTACCCATTCCTTTACCTATAACGTTTGGATGAATAAACAGATTATCTAACTCGATAGTTTGTTGGTCGATTGAAATTAGGGAATAATAGCCTACGATTTTTTTATCTTGGACTAGTTTATAGACGCTATGATCTGTGATATAACTTGGGGTGATGGTGAGTTCTTTGTCCCATTTTTTCATTTGCTCCTTTGAATAGCCCCAATAGGCTTTGGATAGTTTGGTGAGGTGAGTGAGGGAAATGTGGTCGGAAGGGATAGCTTCGTCGGTTTTATTCATACTTGACAAAATTCTACACTTTTAGTGATGATAAAGGAATTTTAAACAACTCACTAAAGTAAAAATAATCACTCCTACTTATTGGTCTCTGTTTCCAATATAAACAATCAATTACTCTTTTTTAAAAATGCCATCACTTCTTTTTTATAAGAAATACCAATAGGAATTTCTGTTCCATTAACTTCAATATCATGCTGACTGAAAGCCTTAATTTTTTTAGTATTGACAATAAAAGAACGATGAATTCTAATAAAGGTATCAGGTAATTTTTTTTCAAATTCACTGATCTTATCCTTTGTCATAATTTGTTGTTCTAATGTATGAATACGGACATAGTCTTTTATGCTTTCTACAAATAGCACTTTATCAAAAAGAATTTTTACGAAACGTCGATTGGTATTGACATAGATAAACAAGTCCTCTGTAGCTTCAGATTGAGAAAGGCTTGTTGATTTTTTGTGGTCCAGCCTATCAAAAAATTTATTAATGGATTTAAAAAAACGATTCAGCGTAATGGGTTTAAGCAAGTAATCAACCACATCTAATTCATAGCTTTCAACAGCGTATTCCCGATAGGCAGTTGTAAAAATAATAGCAGGTGGCTGTTGCAGTGATTTGATAAAATCAATACCTGTTAACCCCGGCATTTGAATATCTAAAAAGATTAAGTCAATCTCGTTTTCTTTTAAGAGTTCAAAGGCTTGAACCGCATTCCAACAACTGGTTACTAATTCCAATTGGGAAAATTGAAGAATATGTTTCTCTAACAATCCAATAGCAAGTGGTTCATCATCTACTATTAGGCATTTGATTTTTTTGCTCATAAGGCTTCTAATCTTAAAGCAGCGGTATAGGTTTCTGCTGTTTCTTCCACTTTCCATTCATATTGATTCGGATAAATTAATTCTAATTGTCGTTGAATATTTTTAACGCCTATCCCTTGTTTATAATTCATTTCATCCTTTTGTTCAATTTGATTTTTGGTATTAAATACCTTAAAGTTAAGTACGCCCTCTTTTACTTGTAAAGTTATCTGCACAATAGAAGTTTTCATCGCACCACTCACTCCATGTTTAAAAGCATTTTCTACTATTGAAATCAAAATCAAAGGAGCTATAAATGTTTGGGAAGCGTCAATAGTATGGGCAAAGTCTAATTCAAGACGGTCTCCATATCGGAGTTTTTCCAAATCTATATAATGTTGTAGTAAGTCAATTTCTTTAGAAATCATAACTTTTGGTTCTCTACATTGATAAAGCATATAATCTAACATTTCCGACAACTTAGCTACTACTTCAGGAGCATCATCCGATTTATCTAGTGTCAATGCGTACAAATTATTAAGGGTATTAAATAGAAAATGAGGATGAATTTGTGCTTTTAAAAAATTGAGCTCTGCCTGTATCTTTTCTTTTTCTAACTCCTCAATTTTCCGTTTTTTAATTGCCCTATCTTTAAATGCCTTTATAATAAAAAATATGACAGAGTAATAATATAATCGGCCTATATAACCAAAAAAGGTGTTTTCTATTTCATAAATTATTTCTAAAAGTGATTCTTTGGGTGCGTTTACGCCTACGAGTGTTTCCGCAATATGAACATTATTAAAGCGATAAATTACCGTAAATAATACGGAGGAGAGTATAAAGTAAATAAGGAAAAGTAAGTATTTTTTAGTATGCAAAAATTGGGGAATTAAATAATAGACTACAAAATAAGTAGCTATCATTTTCATAGGTAATGCAACCAACCTATATATAAATGCTTCCTGTGTACCTTGAAGGTTTTCCTGGGCAGTAATGGGCGCTAGCACTAAAACAAACAGCCAAAACAAAATATGAGTTAGGACTCGATTCTGTAAAATTTTATCTAATAAGGTATTTTCTTCTTGTACCATTTAAGTAATGTAAGAAAAAAGGAAGACTCTATATGGTATTGTCGATGAATTTGATCTTACTACCCCTTAATACTAGTGTTTAACTTCCGAATAGCATTGGTATGCATTTATCCCTTTTCCAAATGTTAAGTTTACGTATTGGTCGCTTTTCTTTTCCTCACTTACATTCTTACCTTAATTTTGGACAAAATGAGAACAAAGAATCTCTTAGTTCCAATAAAACAATTTTATAAAAGCAAGGAACATGAATACACCAATTAGTAAGTTTTGTTTTTTACTTCTCCTTAGTAACGACAAAAAAATAACTCCGTCATTTGGACGGCTTCTTTTGCCCTCAGCAGCCCATCCGCTTTGCGGTTCACAAA
>CAYOBX010000668.1:0-2951 GCA_964402245.1 uncultured Saprospiraceae bacterium
AGGTGCATCCACCCGCTGTTTTCGATGGTCGAGAGCGGGAGGATTTTCCCCTTTAAGGGGATTTAAGGGGTTGCGTGGATAGAACCAATCAACCTGCCTTTGGGGCTATTTGTGTGCATGCAGTAGCACCAAGAGTGCTAACACAATAGCAACCATCGTGAGTTCCCCTATTGAGTTAGCTTTCTTAAAGGCTAACATAATTTGACCTAACCTGACCAACAATGTTAAATGACTAACTCCATTGAGCAATGAATAAAAAAAGATTAAAAATAGCTGTCCTACTACTAGCCATAGGATTCTTGCTATTTTTTATAAGTCAAATAAATTTACAAGAGGTCTGTACTCAATTGAAAGAAATAGGTTGGAAATTTAGTCTACTATTATCAATAACTGGAAGTGCATATGCGATGGCATCCGCTGCTTGGTTGCTCTGTTTTGATCCAATTCCTTCGCAACTTTCAATTCCTAAGTTATTCGTATATCGACTAATCGGCGAAAGCTTATCGACAGTCAATCCGACAAATATTATAGCTGGAGAAGGCGCAAAAATATACCTCCTCAAAAAGGAAGGGATCTCTTATGAACAAGGGATCATCTCCATTTTATTATCAAGAATCTTGATCTTTTTATCCATGATCTCCTTATTCTTGGTTTTGCCTTTTTCCTTATATCATTTAGGATTTATTGAGCATTTCACCTTGGCTTGGGGTATTGGGCTGACAGGTATAACCTTGGGTTTTGCAGGTCTTTTTTATAGCATGATACATCCTGATCTATTACTATATGGAGGAGTTCAAACACTTAATCGTTTCCTAAAATTTTCCTTTCTTGAAAAACAATTACCTAAGATACTAGCAATTAACCAAGGGCTTTGTGCCTATTATCACAATCAAAAACTCCGTCTACATCTGGCCTTCTTTCTATCGCTCTTACATTGGATTATGGGAGCTGTAGAGATTTATGCGATCTTCTTTTTATTAAACTTAAAGGTATCCTTATTGGGCGCCCTTTTAATGGAAATTGGGATAACATTTATTAAAAGCATCGGCGCATTCATACCCGGCCAGGTTGGTGTAGAGGAATATGGTAATAAATTAATGTTAGGATTTTTAGATATGAGTAATGGAAATCTTTGGCTAATATTTTCAATCTTAAGAAGAAGTCGACAGCTTATTTGGCTATGTATGGGTGGCTTATTTGTTATTGGGTTAGGATATTATCGGGTATCATTTTTAGGGAAGCGTACAGAGCTGGCTAGTTTAGAGAGGGAGTAGCTTAGACCTCTGGTCTGAGTAGTCTAAATCCACAACTACTCAGACCAGAGGTCTAAGCTACTTCTACACAGTTGCTAAAACTTTGCAATCAAAAAAAAGTATTGAACGCAGAGATGCAGAGAACAAATATAACTCTGCATCTTTGCATCTCTGCGTTCAATTATGTTGTCGCTAGTTTTGAGAAATATCTTTTTAGACTATCCCGATCTTGAAGAGACCAAAAACTTACTTAACATGGACCTACTATTCATCTCCCATAAATATCCACCTGTCATAGGAGGCATGGAAAAACATAGTTATGAATTGCTAAGAAGACTTCAAAAAGAACATACGGTCTATCCCCTACTCTATGATAATAAAGAAGGTAGATTCCGTTTTTTCTTATCCTTAAGACAACGAGTTCGGAAATTGTTAAAGGCACATCCAACTATTAAAATAGTTTATGTCAATGATGGATTATTAGCCATCGCAATGGCTTGGCTCAAAAAAGAAAGGGATATTAAGATGGTGGCTACAGTACATGGTTTAGATGTGGTACATCCCAATCAGATATACCAATATTTGGTAAAAAAGAACCTGACTAAATTTGATAAGATTATAGCAGTAAGCAGTGCCACTGCTCAGGCTTGTATACAAAGAGGTTTGGATTCCAAAAAAATATTTGTTGTAAAAAATGGGGTAGATCATGAGTTAGCAGAGGTACCTATTGAAAAAGATTTCTTGACTAAATTTGAAGAAAAATACCATTTAACATTAAAAGGAAAACAGGTATTGGTTACTATGGGTCGACCAGTAAAAAGGAAAGGATTTTCATGGTTTGTCAAAGACGTAATGCCCCAATTAAAAAAGGACGTAGTATTCTTATTAATTGGACCACGCGCAAAAAAGACAAAACGATATTGGCATTTTATTCCTTCCTTTATAAAAAGGCAAATAGAGTTATCGACAGGTATTTCTACAGATGGAACGGCTTTGAGAATCGCCTGCTCCAATCCTAACTTACAGCAAAAAGTGATGGAACTTGGCAAACTACCCTTTCCAGAGGTCTTGCAATTATTAGCGCATGCCGACTTGTTTATCATGCCCAATATTCCTGTGGAGGGAGATATGGAAGGCTTTGGCTTAGTGGCGTTAGAATCTGCTATCCGAACCACTCCAGTAGTTGCCTCTAATATAGAAGGGATCACAGATGCCGTTATTAATGAGAAAAATGGGTATTTGCTTCCTCCTAAAGATCCTGCCGCTTGGGTTCAAAAGATTCATCAAATACTAAAGAATAAAGAACAGTTAAACGCTTTTAGCTTAAAAGCTAGGCAGTTTACCTTGGATCAATATAGTTGGGCTTTGATGGTGAAAGGATATATGGAGGTTTTTGATAGTTAAAAAATCAAATTCAAAACCATAGATCTTGTCTACATATTAGGTTTTTTTTTAAAATACAAGCGGTCAGATCGCTTTGAGCGATCAGATCGCAGGCTAAAGATGCATCTCTGATCTCTAAGAGTCCATTCTTTTTCTTACTTTTATACCTTAATAATCTAAATCAAATGCCCATTTTAAAATACAAACTACTGATTATCAAAGTGCTTTTTTAAGCTGAATTTATATTTTAATTTTAATCCTTCCCCCATCTGCAACCTTCCAAAAAAGATCTTGTCCTTAATACCGAGAATACAC
>CAYOBX010000669.1:0-2944 GCA_964402245.1 uncultured Saprospiraceae bacterium
GTCAGATCGCTGCGCTGTCAGACCGCTTCGCTGTTAGATTGCTGCGCTGTCAGATTGCTGCGCTGTCAGAAACGTATAGGTCAACGTCATAAGTCTGACAGCGTAGCGATCTGACCTCTGACAGTCCCGTAGGGACGATCTGACTTCTACTTAGAAGGATCCGCATTAAAATTAACATCTCCCATTTTTACCGCAATCACATTAAAATTGACAACTGGGTCTAAACTATTTACAGTGAATTGGTCAAATAAAAATCCTTCTGGAGCGACAAATCCCCAAGACGGAACTAAAGGGAATTGTTCATATATGCCTAAAATAGCTTTCCTGATTTCTACTAAATCGAAGGTAGAAACACTATTTGACCTATTGATATCTGCAGCAATATTTTTAAAGTCACTGTCAAAAGGAACCGCACCTAATACATGTTGTCGTATCTGTACCAAATCAAAAGTACTTACACCATTAGAGATACTGGTGTTTTTGGAAAAACGAATGATGTAATCCCTAGTTCTGGGTAAAGAAAGTTCAAATTCCCCATTAATATCTGTTATTACCTTAACGGTATCTGTACTTATAAACTCTATTTCTGCTAAATTAATGCCATCTCCTGTTGGAGTTCTTACTGAACCGAATATTAATGCCATTGATTGATCGAAAGGATCATATCCTTCTAAAGTTGTAATAGCTTCATTGGTAGGATTGAGCCAATCTTTTAGCCTAGAATCCGCAGTATTTCCCTCGTAGGATTCGGCAAGACTACCATAAAATAATCGATTGACCCTACAATTGATAGTGTCTATATTACCGCCATGTAATTGTCCGTACACTAGTCCATCCTCTCCAAATAAACCAGATCCGGAGCCACCTTGTTCTGAAAATCCTTCATCATATTCTACCCGATAATGGGTATTTGGCGAAGAGGTGTATTGTGCCCAATTAATAGTTGGGGCATGCAAAGTGGTGGTGTTTCGAGTATCAACTGTAATCTTCTTTATATCTCCCTTGGGATGAGAAATCATTTTGCAATTCTGTGGCAATTGATTCTTGGTAGCATTCCAACCACAGTAATAGGGGAAGAAGGAGGAGGGAACCTCTCTAGATAGTTTTAATAATAAAAAATCAGTATCCTGTTTACCTGCGATCATTTCGCAGCCTGTCACGGTATTACGTTGCGGCTCAAATGTAGGATTATCGCAATTAACACTTTCATAGCCGAAATCAAATTGCCACATATCATACAATGGCGTAAAGTCAGGCAATAAACAATGATAGGCTGATAATACATAAGGTGTTTGATCTTGAGCGGTGGTGTTCATTAAGGAACCGCTACAAAATCCTTCGAAAAACTCTCCTTCATTTTCTAGGATCATCACAATTCTAGTAGTCCCTCTTTTTTGAGTTTGCAAAGAATTTCCTTGTTCGCAGTTAATATTAATATGGCAAGGAGCAGCTGCACCAAATCCCAGATCATCTTCCATTTTTTGATTGAAAGAACTTTTTGGTTTTTGTAGAATAGATTGGATGCTAATTCTAGCTTGGTCTTCAACTTGCAAGGGTTGGAAATATTCTAAATAGACTACCTCTGCGGATATAGCAGCCGTACTAAAACGGCCACTTTCTTTATTGTTTTCATTGGTAAAAGCCCCCAATACTTGAGATTCATCCTCTGAATAAATATAAAATTTTCCTCCACTGGGTAGCCAAAAATCGTCATATAAGAAACTTAGGCTTTCTGCTCCTTTAACTGAAATTCGTAACCTCCATAGTCGATCTCCATTTGCTAATAATACCCAGTCTCCATCCGTTTGCATATTGATTTGCGTCTGTTGACCAATTGCATTGAATTGAAAATCAGGATACTGCGCTTGCTTTTGTTTATATTTAGAAGGGCTATACAAAGGGAATTTAAGGGTAGGAACTTCTAAATCTGCATAGGATTCAAGAAATGCTTCGGTCATACCCATCGGTATTCCGTGCTGTCGAACTTGTCCAATTAAGAGAAGAGGGAGGAAAGAAAGGATTAGTATAGCTAGTAAAGTAAATGTTCTATGGGTCATTAGCAAAGGTGTTACAATCGAAGTATTTGTTGTGTATGGGTACAATATAGGGGATACTTAAATATACGATCATAATAGGCAAATGTTCATACCACTATTATATGCTTAGTAGGGGAGCTTTTTGAATATTGCTTACAAGCTTAGTTTTTAAATTAGATTTAACTGATTGATAGTTAATTTATTATAAAGATATTTTTAATTATTGGTAAATGTGTAGCTTTTAGATGGCGACAAATTGTAAGGATTTTTTATAAAAAATCCTTACAATTTGTCGCCATCTAAAGGTATAATTAATAAAGTTCATTCTTCTCATCGTTCTTTAAATGACGCTCCAATACATCAATAGGAACATCAATCTTTGCATGATCTCGGATCACCTCTGCCAAACCAGGTACTTTTGATCGTATAGCAGGGTCAATATCTGCCCAAAGACGAGAACGAATCATACACTTTGAACAATGCATAAATACCTCTTCCACATTGATGACTAGTGCAAATTGGGGTAGTTTGCCCTTATGAGCTAGTTGCTCTCGTAAAGCCAAGTCGGTGACAATTTGAGCCTTACCATTGACCCTCAATGTTTCAGTGATACCAGGAATTATGAACAACAAACCAACGCCTGGTTGCTTTAAGATATTCACAAAGGTATCTGCTCTTTTATTACCTAGACGTTCAGGTATAGCTAGTGTTTTTTCATCTAATACCTTTACAAATCCAGCAGGATCGCCTTTAGGAGATACATCAACTTGACCATCTTGATTGGCAGAGGCAATGGTCAAAAAAGGTGAGTTGGCAATGAATTTTCGACAATGCTCGTCTATGATGTGAATGGTTTTATTACTAGCCCCTTCGCTTGGAGTGCCTAGTATGGCTCGTAGTTGTGCTTC
>CAYOBX010000670.1:0-2939 GCA_964402245.1 uncultured Saprospiraceae bacterium
ATGCACCAAACCATCCTACACTTCCCCCAGATTCGCCTAAACCGCCGAGACGGTCACAAACTCCGAGGCTACTTCGCCAACAAATTCGGAGAAGAGTCCGATTTATTTCATAACCATGATGAAGCAGGGAAAGCTATCTATCGCTACCCGCGCATACAGTACAAAGTAGTGGATGGAATACCCATGTTAGTAGGATTGGATAAAGGAGCAGAGTTACTCGTAGAGCGATTTTTACAAATTAAAAAGCTAGATATTGACGGGCATCGGTTTTGGGTAGATCTGAAAAATATGAAAAGTCAAGAGTATTTAACAGGGGTGCAATCGGCTTTACACCAATATCGATTTTTAAATCCTTGGATGGCATTGAATCAAAAAAACCATAGCTTATATATAGAAGGATCTCCAGAGGAACAGCAACTACAATTGCAAAGGATTTTGGCGAGCAATATTATAGCTTTTTTTAAATCGGTTGGACATCAGGAGGAGCAACGGATTATGGTCAATCTACAGTTAAAAGAGCCTAGACTGACGCGTTTTAAAAACCAACAATTGTTAACCTTTATGGGAGATTTTGTGACCAATGTGAGATTGCCAGATTATATTGGTTTGGGAAAATCAGTATCTCGTGGATTTGGGACGATCCGACTGATTAGTTAAGGGGTTAAGAATATAATAGCCAAGTTAGACTTAATTACAACCAACAAAATATTTGATCCAACCATATGCAAATACATCTAAACTCCTATGGCACCTACCTCCATATCAAAGACCAATTATTTGAAGTAAGAAAAAAAGTAGAAGGCATAGTAGAGAAACATCATATAGCAGCACATAAAGTAAAAAGTATTTGGGTAGGGCAGGGGATTGCCTTCTCTTCGGATGCAGTACAATTAGCGGTAAAGAATAACATTGATATTGTATTTTTAACTAAATATGGCACTCCTATTGGGCGCGTATGGCACAGTAAAATGGGAAGTACCAGTTTGATACGAAAGAAACAATTGGAAGCTAGTTTAAGTGAATTGGCCCTAGTTTATACCAAAGAATGGTTGAATCGAAAATTACAACATCAGGCAGATTTTATACAAAATCTGATGAAGCATCGAAAACAACAGGAAGTTTATCTCACGGATAAGTTGTTGCGTATTGGAGAACTTCAGAACAAATTAATAGCAATAAATGCTATTCATGTAGATGAAGTAGCAGATCGTATAAGAGGTTTGGAAGGAACTGCAGGACGCTTATATTTTGAAACGATTAGTCATGTATTATCTAAAAATTATGAAATCAAAGGTCGTTCCTTTCGACCAGCGGAAGATGCTTTCAATGCTTTTTTAAATTATGGATATGGGATGTTATATGGGCGTGTGGAAAAAGCATTAATACTTGCGGGCGTAGATCCTTATGTAGGTTTTTTGCATCGAGATGATTACAATTATAAGAGTATGGTGTATGATTTTATAGAACCGTATAGAGGGTATGTGGATAAAGTGGTCTTTAGTTTGTTTTCCGCTAAAAAAGTAAATAAGGCGCATACAGATGAGATTACCAATGGATGTCGATTGAATAAAGCGGGCAAAGTATTATTGATAGAGGCTTTGAATAAATATTTAGAAGAAGACCGAATTAGATATAAGGGAAAGAATCAAACAAGGGCGACCATCATTCAAGTAGAGGCACATCAATTAGCCAATCAATTACTTCAAAAAGAGGGCAAATGATTATATGGGTTATGTACGATATTGAATCGGATAAAGCACGAACAAGGATTGCTAAGTATTGTAAACAAGCAGGATTATATAGGGTACAATATTCGGTATTTCTTGGGACGGTAGCATCCAATGATAAAGATGCATTGGAATTAAAAATAGAAAGAGAAATTAATCCAGAAAAAGATAAAGTGTATATTTTTCCGATGACAAAAGGGGCTATGCAGGCGACCGTATTAATGGGGCAAGCCTTTGATAAAAAATTGGTAAGCGATCAAGTAAAAGCTTTGTTTTTTTAGAACCATCAAGTAAATTTCACAGTATTCAATGAATGTGACATAATGAATACTTGACTTCACATATGAGGTAAACACATCCGAGTCAACGTCTCGTAAATTCATCATTCATCATTCATCATTTTAATATGTTCTCCATAACCCCATCCCATATCATTGAATATTTATTTTGTCCAAGATTTACCTATTTTGAATATGTATTAAGAATTCCCCAGTATGAGGAGCGGCACTATAAGGTAGGAAGAGGACGAGAAATACATGAGCAAAAGGCAAAGCAGAATATAGCCTATTTACGGAAGCGATTAGGAGCAGTAAAAAAGTATGCCAATCAATATTTGACCAATGAATTATTAAGGGGAGAAGTAGATGAAATATTCTTGTTATCAGATGGAACGATGGCACCATTGGATTATAAATTTGCCAAGTATGAGGGAAAAATTTATCAGACCTATTCAACCCAACTTTATTGCTATGCTTGGTTAATTCAAGAAAATTATGATCGACCAGTTAACAAAGGATTTTTGATTTATACAAGAAGTAAAAATAAATTAATAGAAGTACCGATAACAGAGGAAGCATTAACAAAAATTCAAATAGCGGCAGATGCAATACGGCAAATAATAGTTGGTAATAAATATCCTAAAGCAACGAGATATAAAAAGAAATGCTTAACTTGTACCTATCGAAATATATGTACGAAATAATAATTGCCGAGTAGCGATTTATTTTTTATTGTTCTAAAACACCACTTAATTCCTTGATTATCAATTGTTAATTGATTCGGAAAACGGCTTTGAAAACAAAAAAAAATGTTCTTTGACATTTATAAAATAGAATTTAATGGAGGCTGGAATTACTTTAATGAACTGATAATGTTATCTTTACCGAGAGGGACGACTTCGCATACGCGCTCCACTATAATATGGATTGAAAC
>CAYOBX010000671.1:0-2935 GCA_964402245.1 uncultured Saprospiraceae bacterium
ACTGAAAAATAATTAGAACCAGATTGCCCAACTTATTATTTCGTCGTTACTAAGCTACGAATTTTGTAGATTATTACTATCTCTGGTTAACCCCCGACCCCTAAAGGGGAGTACTTTTTCAGAAATATTGATCTGAAGTGGCTCCCCTTTAGGGGCCGGGGGTTGCTCAAATAACCGATAATCATTAAAATTCAGTAAAAATAATTTTTACATGATTGCCATATATTTAGTGTAGCCATTCAATGAAATTTGATCAATACCGTATTTCTCCTGATTTAAAAGAAAGTATCGCTAAACTGGGATTTAAACGTCCCACAGATATTCAGTTTAAAGCAATCCCGCATATCTTAAAAGGGGAAGATATTTTAGCAATAGCTCAAACTGGTACTGGTAAAACGGCTGCATTTGCTATTCCTGTGCTTAATTTATTACATGAGCGAAAGTTGCGCCAACGTAGACCAGATGGTATTAAGTGCCTGGTATTAGCGCCTACTAGAGAGTTGGCTATTCAGATTACCGATGTATTTTTAGAATTAGGACGGTACCTGAAAGTAAATTCCTTTTGTATTTTTGGAGGGGTGGAGCAAGAGAGCCAAATCCAGAAACTGAATAAAGGTTTAGATTTACTAGTCGCTACGCCTGGGCGAATGTTCGACTTAATTAGCCAAGGCCATTTAAACCTCAGTAGAGTAGAAATCCTAATTTTAGATGAAGCAGATCATATGCTTGACTTAGGATTTTTAAGAGATATTGAGGATGTATTAAGACATTTACCTAAACGAAGGCAAACCCTTTTCTTCTCTGCAACAATAGATGAAAAGATTAAAAAATTAGCATATAGAATAGTTAATAAAGCCATTCGTATTCAAATATCACCTAAAGATCCAGTTACTAAAAAAGTACAGCATAGTGTTGTATATATAGAAATGGATGATAAGCGTTTTTTCTTAGAACGTTTAGTTAATGAACATGAGGACGAAAAGATTTTAGTTTTTGTGAGGACAAAGATTCGTGCAGAGAGAGTGGTCAAAGCGATGGAACGAGTGAGAATCAAAGCTTTGTCTATACATGGAGATAAGGAGCAATCAAATCGTCTACATGTTATGAAACAATTTAGAACAGGTACGACGAAACTACTAATTGCCACAGATGTCAGTGCTAGGGGAATTGATATTCCAGATGTTTCTTATGTGATTAACTATGACTTGCCAGAGCAGGTGGAAAATTATGTCCACCGTATTGGTCGGACAGGTAGAGGCGCTCAATCTGGATTTGCTATTTCTTTTTGTAGCCCTAATGAAAAACAGATTCTTGAAGAAATTGAAACGTATCTAGGCAAACCTATTACGGTTATTGCGATGGACAAAGAAGATTATAAGGATACCATTAATTTTTCGGAAGATCATCGCCCTGATTGGAAGGCTTTGAATAAAGAGATAGAGGCATTTGAGAAAGCCCAGCAAAGGAAAAAGAAACGTAAGAAGACGTAGAGGCATGCCCCTACAAATCCAAAAAATCCAATTTGCAATTATTCGATAAAATCAAAAAGCAGGTAGAAAAAATTGCTGGTTTAAGACAAGTGCTTAAACGGATTAGACCTACTGTTGATTTTGATATTGCAAATATTCCATCTGCGCCAGATTATCAATTGTTGTCCAACTGGGCTGCTCATCCTGACCTTACTACTAAAGTTGCATATACTCCAGATAATATTCCAGTTACTTCTGCTTGGAAAGATGGTCAAGTAGATTGTTTTTATGTGTATCCCACCTTAAATTTTAGTAATCGATATTGGAATGCCCCATTAGACCACCAAGGAATTAATGAATTAGTGGACGAACTAATTTTGCCAGGTCAAGTATCTGTTTTTAATGCTTGTTGTCGGATATTTGTTCCTCGGTATCGACAAGCTACTTTCTATTCTTTTTTGAGAACTCGCAAGAATGGAAGGGCTGCATTAGAAGTAGCAGGTGCAGATGTAATTGCCGCTTTTGATTATTATATGGCTCATTTAAATAAAGGACGTCCCTTTTTTTTAGCAGGGCATAGCCAAGGGGCATTACATGTAATGCGCTTATTAGAAGAACGGATAGAGGATACACCATTGGTTAAACAGTTGGTGGCAGCTTATCCGATAGGATTTTATTTTCCTATGGATAAATTTAAGCGGACCTTGAAAACGATCTTTCCTGGCAAGACTGCTAAGATGGTTAACTGTGTTGTGGCATGGGATACTTACTTGAATACGGGCGGACCCGTTCGAATAATTGATCGAGCAGAAATTAGATATAGACTAGATGGGAAAATAAAATGGGAGAAAAGGAAAAAGAAAGAAGTTCTAGGGGTTAATCCTTTAAATTGGACGACTTCTACTGAAATGGTTGCATCAACATATCATTTAGGTGGCGTATTTTTATTTTTGAAGAGTTCCAAAAAACTTAGTTTAGAAGCTATGATTGCAGACGAACCAATTGGCCTCAATTGTGAGCGTCTATCTAAACCATATACGGAGCAAGTTAGTGCCCAAATTGGCAAAAAAGGATTTCTTTTTGTGAGCCAACCTAAATACAGAGCATTCAGAAGATTGATGCTTCCTGGTGGTTATTTACATGTATTTGATATTGCTTTATTCTATATTAATCTTCGTGAAAATATAGCAGAACGCTGGGAAGCTTATCAAGAAATATATCCCCCTTCTTAATTAAGTAATAGGTAATAGGTAATAAGTAATAAAGGGGTTTCTTATAAAAAGAATATTGCCTGAAAAATCAAGTTACAAACTTGAAGAATATCCATTTGAAGTTACAAACTTCAAATATCGGCATAGTGCTAAACTCAAAAGAGGGTGCGATGGTCGAAGTTTGTAACTTCGACCCAATATTTTAACGTTTTTAGGACAAGTTTATCCAGCATACAAAAGTAGTTGACACTTTTA
>CAYOBX010000672.1:0-2928 GCA_964402245.1 uncultured Saprospiraceae bacterium
ACATCCGTAACACGGAATTCATTCCGTACATCCGTAACACGGAATTCATTCCGTAAGCAGTAGTACGGAATTCATTCCGTACAAAGTGCAAAATTACCTGTGTTTTATCTGCGCTGCGCTCGATAGTCTCTCGGAATGAATTCCGTGTTACAGGAAATACGGAATGAATTCCGTGTTACGGGAAATACGGAATGAATTCCGTGTTACAGATATTGCATAGTCAAATGCTGATGATGTCCTACATGGTAAGTTACAAACTGCAGCATTTCTCGAATCGTCAATTTACCTAATAATGGATGTATTAATACCAGACTTTCTAGTTCATCATCCGTATAGAATTTTAAAGATTCAATAACTGTTTCAACATGGTCAATTAGCGTCTGTGACAATGCTTCTTTTTGGTCAAATGAAATCTCATCAGGAAGAAATTGAGCAGGTGCTTTCCCTCCTTCCTGAAGGACCAGTTTATAATTTTTAATCAATTCAGCATATGTTAATACAGGTCGATCAATTGTGCCGAATTTTGATCTAATAAAATCCTTTGCTCCTAATACTTGAACCAATGGTTCTACGCTCTTTATTAGATGTTCTAATTGTTGACCTGCAGACCATTTTTCTTCAAATCTTGCCAAAAATGATTCCTCAGATAATCTATTGATATACCCTACAAATACTAAATGAACTTCTTTGAAATTCACAATTAATTCGGTTCGATTCATTCTAATATTTTCGTATTGACAGAACTGCCAGTTTTTGGAAAACTGGCAGTTCTAATCTTTTCAGAATAAGATCTATTAGGATACTTTTAAAACGAGCTTACCAATATTTAAGTTACTTTCCATTCTAGTATGTGCCTTTGCTACCTCTTTCCAATCATAAACAGAATCAATAATTGGTTTAAAAGATTGATCTTCAAATAAAGGCCAAGCAAACTCTTTTAAGGCTTGTGTTAGCTTCACCTTATAGCTTGGATGTCGGGATCGCAAAGTAGATCCAGTTATTTGTAATCGCTTCACTAATAGGTTCATAATGTTTAAATTAGGGACTTGAATGCCTCCTAATAAAGCGAGTAATACCATTCTACCATCTAATGAAAGGACATTAATGTTTTTTTGCAAATAAGGTGCTGCCACAAAATCAATGACTACATCTACCCCTTTTCCATTAGTCATTTCCAGAATTAATCCCTCAAAATCATTGTTTTTATAATCTATCGCTTTGTCTGCTCCTAAGGCTAGACAAGCAGAATGTTTACTAGCGGATGCTGTTACATAGACAGTAGCTCCAATCTCTTTTGCTATTTGAATAGCTGCCGTACCCACGCCACTTGCTCCAGCATGAATTAGAATACTTTCTCCGCTCTTTAAATCCGCTATCCAATCGATTGCTTGAAATGCAGTTAGAAAGACTTCTGGTATAGCCGCCGCTATTTCATAAGACATGGTAGCTGGGATAGGTAAAATCATCCCTTCTGGCAAAACAGCGTATTCTGCATATCCACCACCACCTATTAAGCCACAAACTCGATCTCCAACTGCCCAATGTTTTACTTCATCTCCTACTTCCACTATTTCTCCAGCTATTTCTAAACCCATAATAAGACTATCTCCTGGAGGTGGAGGATATTGCCCCATTCGCTGTAAAGTGTCTGCCCGATTTAATGCGGTAGCTCTTACTTTAACTAAGACCTCATTTGAATTGAAAGATGGCTTAGGATGATCCCCTAAATACATATTTTCAGGAGGACCGAATTCTTTTAAAAGGATAGCTTTCATTGAATAAAAGATTACAGTTACAGGTAAAAGGAAAAAATTTAAAACACTAACTAATATTTTTTAATCACATATAACATTTAACACACTTGACATATAAAGGTATAATTTTAAAAATAAAAAATAATCTTATCTCAAATTTGTTTGAAAAAATGTTTTGGTATTTAAAAAACGCAATAAATTGATTATCAATGATTTAAAATTAATTGCATAAATAATTAAAACAAAAATGTTTTAAAATAATTAGTTTTATAAAACTATTTGTTTTAAATTTGAACCATGAATTGACCAGTTTCCGAAATTTAATGTGTTTACAAATGGATTACAAACAACTTACTGAAATCTCTCTGGAGCAGTTGATGGAAGAGAAGATTAGACGACCTATTCGGGCCTTTAAAAAGTCCGTAAAAACTTGGGCAAGAAAGAATTGGTATAAATTGGCATTCCTTGGTGTTTGTACTTTCTTTGCTGTCCAAAAAGACTTAAATTTTAACGTGAATTTTAAGTCAAAAAATGCCATTAGTAGTACGACTACTAATCCTCAACCCCTTGCTTTGAATCTTTCAAATATTGGAAGTACACAAGCAGCCCCAAGCAAGACGTCTTCTTTTTTATTTGGAGCTACTACCCTTTCCGCAAAGGGTATTCCAATAAAAAAAGAGAAGCCGATCGTTATGACCGAAAAAGCTAAAAAGCAATTGGCTTACGTTAAAAAATATGTCAGCGTAGCCAAAAGCGAAATGGAAAAATTTGGTATTCCTGCAAGTGTTACACTTGCGCAAGGTTTGATTGAAACCAATGCTGGCGCAAGTAAATTGGCCACTAAAAACAACAATCATTTTGGCATGAAATGTTTTTCTAAAAAATGTAAAAAAGGGCATTGCAGTAATTTCTCTGATGATACCCACAAAGATTTTTTTAGAATTTACAAAAGCTCTTGGGAAAGTTTTCGCTCCCACAGCGAATTGTTGGTAGGGAAGCGTTATAAACACTTACTGAAATTAGAGAAAGACAATTACAAGGATTGGGCGATTGGCTTAAAAAAAGCAGGATATGCTACGGATAAAAACTACCACAATAAACTGATTCAACTTATTGAAGATTTACACCTGTACAAATATGATGAGTAGGTAAGTAATAGGTAATAGGTAATAAG
>CAYOBX010000673.1:0-2923 GCA_964402245.1 uncultured Saprospiraceae bacterium
GGTAGTATTTTATTAGAATTTACGCCAGAAGGCATTCAATTAATTGATATACAAAGTAGTCAAGTGAAGGTGGATATTGCCATTAATGAAGAAAAAGCTGACCTAAAAGCCAACACTATTTGGATTATCGAAGAGGACTTAAATCATGATTTTTGGATTGCTACTTGGGGAGGAGGTCTCTTTTTTGTAGATACTCAAACAGAAGCGATTATTAATTTTCAACATGATAAAGCCAATTCATCTACTATTGGTGGAAACTATGTATCGCATATTTTTGAAGACCGAAAGGGAAATATTTGGATTGCTGGTGGCCAAAAATCTAATAATGTCGAATTTCCCCTTTTTATAGACAAATTTAATCGCTCGACGAAGACCTTTGAGCATTTTGTCGCTCATGATAATCAATATGGTTACGTAACTGCTATTGCAGAAGATAAAGAAGGAAACCTTTGGTATCCGACCACTGTTGATGGTATCCGAAAACTCAATCCTGCGACTAAGGAAACGACTGTTTTCAAACAAGCTAATTCATTAATACCATCGGACGAAATTCGCTCCTTGGTCATTGACCATGCAGACAAAGTTTGGATGAGTACCGAAAAGGCTATTTTAAAATTTGACCCTATTACTAATTCTTTTGTGGTATACGATGAAGCAGAGGGGATTCAAATTAATAATTTTGGATTTGGCGTATCTTTTTTAACGGCAACGGGACAGGCGATTTTTGGTGGAGATGGCGGTTTCCATATTTTTGACCCCATCGAATTAACTAGGAAAGAATTTTTTCATCAACCGAAAATTCAGATTACTGCCTTACAAATTAATAATCAGTCGGTGTTGCCTGGAGATGCAGTCTTAGTAGATGAACCTATCTGGGAAAAAGAAGCATTGGATTTATCTTATCGTCAGAATACATTCTCTTTTGGGATTAACTGTTTGGATTATAAAAAACCAGCTGATATTTATTTGGAATATCAACTCGAAAATTACGACCAAATTTGGCGTAAAGCAGGTAGCGAAAAGACAGCGAGCTATGTAAATGTGCCACCCGGTGAATATATATTTAAGGTTAGGGGGACCAATAGCGAGGGGTATTGGAATAAAACGGGCAAGTCCATAGAATTGACCATTTATCCTCCTTGGTGGCAAACTTGGTGGGCACGATTGATAGGCATACTGTTGGGTATAATACTATTATATGCGCTTTATCGTTTTCAGTTAAATCGCCGACTCCTAGAACAAGAAAGGATTCAATTAAAAGAAATTGATGCTTTAAAAACAAGACTGTATAGCAACATTACGCATGAATTTAGAACGCCTTTAACCTTGATTATTGGTTTATCCAAACAATTGATTGATTCCCAAGATTTGAGAAAAGAGATTGCGGCTAAATTGAAAACCATAGAAAGAAATGGCGAACAATCTCTACGTTTGGTAAATCAATTATTAGATTTAAGAAAATTGGAAACAGGACATTTAGGATTACAATTAATTCAAAGTGACATCTTGCCCTTGTTCCGCTATGTTCATGATAATTTCCATTCTTTTGCTGCATCAAAAGACATTGATTTAGGATTAAATCTACCGAAAGAACCCATCATAATGGATTATGACCCAAATCGGGTTTATGAAATTAGCTCTAATTTAGTGATTAATGCTATAAAGTATACTCCTGCGGATGGTGCTATTGATTTATCGGTTAATAGGATTAAAGGAAAAGATAAGGAAACGCCGTCTTTTTTAATGATTAAAGTAAAGGATTCGGGTATTGGCATTCCAGAAGCTGATATGCCTTATGTTTTTGACCGTTTTCATCAGGTCGAAGCTAGAAATAATGAATCGGGTACAGGCATTGGACTAGCACTTGTCAAAGAATTTACCGAATTGATGGGCGGAAAAGTAAAGGTTAAAAGTATACTTAATATAGGCAGTGAATTTGATGTCTTTTTACCCATCACCAATAGCGCAAGTGCCGCCAAGCATTTCTTGAAATCGGATATGTTGAATAATGAGTTGGTAACCATTTCTTCTCCTGCTTCTAGTGATAGCCAAAGTGCACAAGCTGACCCAAAAGAAAAAAGACTGATATTGATTGTCGAAGATAATGAAGAAGTGGCTCACTTCATCGCCTCTTTCTTGGATAAATATGCTATCCATTTTGCCAAAAATGGGCAAGAAGGGACGGACAAAGCATTGGAATTAATTCCTGACCTTATTATAAGTGATGTCATGATGCCTCAAAAAAATGGATTTGAGTTATGCGAGCAATTAAAAGATGATGAACGAACTTCGCATATTCCTATCATTTTATTGACCGCAAGAGCGACCAATACCGATAAAATTAGTGGCTTGAAAAAAGGCGCAGATGCTTATTTGACAAAACCTTTTAGTCATGCGGAATTGCAGCTATGGGTGGCTAATTTATTACAATCCAGAAAAGAATTGCATCAACGATATGCGAAGCCCAATTTGCCTTCCAAACCAGAAAAAGTAGCGAGTCTTGATTTAGCAATGGAAGATGCCTTTGTAAAAAAAGTCATTGCTTTGATTGAAAAAAATAGCCCTAACCCAGATTATTCAGTGACACTTATTGCCGAAGCAGTTCACCTCAGTAGCTCCCAACTTCACCGAAAAGTATCAGCAGTTACAGGCAAATCACCTATCCAATTACTTCGTTTGTATCGTTTAAATAAAGCGAAAGAATTATTAAGAAATCAAGCATTAAGTATTTCCCAAGTAGCCTACCAAGCAGGGTTTAATGACCCTTCTTATTTTACCAGAACCTTTACAAAAGTATTTAAACAAAAACCTACGGAGTTTAGAGAAAATCAATGATTTCTAAGGTAGAATGCGAGAAAAGTCCTATTAAATGCGAGAAAAGTCCTATTCGACGAGCGAAAAATCCTATTTTAAACGCTCGTTT
>CAYOBX010000674.1:0-2921 GCA_964402245.1 uncultured Saprospiraceae bacterium
TATCATCATACAAATTTTAAACAAACTCCAAACGAAAAGAGTAGGAGTCAAAAGATTATTCTTATCTTCCTCTCTAGTTCTACTAATATTTAAGGTTCTTTGACAAATGTCGTGGAACGTTTAGGATTGTCGAGATTTGTAACCTCGATGCCGTACGATAATCGTATAGCATCGAAGTTACAAACTTCGACGATCTGCTACAATCACGGGATTTGTCAGAGAATCATATTTAATCATATAAAATGAAAAACTACATTCTATTATTGTGTTGTTCTTTATGCTTTACAAGCCTGGTAGCCCAAGTAAAGTTAGTAGAAGAACGATTTGCTTTTGAACCGGAGTTATCTTACGACACGGACATCCCCGCCCCTAAAGATATTTTAAACTATCAATTAGGTGAACGATTCACCATTTATGAGGATGCCGTTGATTATTTTAAAAAATTAGCTGCTGCTTCTGATAAAATTACGATTGGTAGCTATGGAGAAACCTATGAAGGTAGAGAATTAATCTATTTAGTAATCAGTTCTCAAGACAATCAAAATCGAATAGAAGATATTCGACAAACCAATTTGAAGTTGGCTAACCCAATGCTACTTAAAGAATCTGCAGCCGTAGATCTATTGGACAAACAACCAGTAGTGGTGAGTTGTAGTTATAATATACATGGCAACGAGGCGGCCTCTACAGAAGCAGCTATGCAAGTAGCATATCGACTAGCGGCAGCACAAGATGAAGCCACTGCGGATTTATTAGATAACATGGTCTTTGTGATGTTTCCATGTATCAATCCTGATGGTCGAGATCGGTATGTCTATTGGTATAATGGGATGGCCCGATCAGTAGTGGGTAAAGAGCCACATGATTTGGAACATTATGCACCTTGGCCGAATGGTCGAACCAATCATTATTGGTTTGATTTGAATAGAGATTGGATCTGGTGTGTACATCCTGAATCCAAAGGGCATATAGGCGTATATCAGCAATGGATGCCACAGGTACATGTTGATTATCATGAGCAGGGCTACAACAACAATTATTTTACGATGCCTGGCACTACGCCTCGAAATAAGCTGCTTCCAGATAAATATGAAGCTTTGTCTGATACTTTTGGAATGGCCAATATTCATGCCTTTGATAAACACAAAATTTCATACTTTACAAGAGAAGCATTTGATTTTTTCTATCCAGGCTATGGCTCTAGTTATCCCTCTGTGATGGGCGCAATCGGTATGTTGACAGAGCAAGGAGGTATAGCAGGTGGTAGAGCTATTGAGACAAGTGATGGAACTACCTTGACCATTCGACAACGTTTATTCGATCATTATACAACGACTATTGCTACACTAAAAAAAGCGGCTGAACATAAACGTATTTTCCAAGAATATACCTACCAAGCTTTAAACCCTAAGAATAGTAAAAACAGTACGAAAGCATATATCCTTCCTCCAGATGAAAATGGCTATTTAAAAGAAGTCGTTAATATTTTATTGAGACATGGAGTAGAGGTACGTCAAGCCGATAATAAGTTTTCTGTGGCTGGTGCTCAAAGCTATAGAACGAATCCATCTACCGCTAAGGCTAAGAAATCCACAAATACAAATTTCCCCAAAGGTTCTATTATAATTGATACCAATCAGCCCAAGCATTTATTCATCAATAGTATCTTTTCGCCTGAAATGGCTATCGAAGATTCTGTAATGTATGATATGTCTACTTGGGCAGCACCACTAGCTTATAATTTAGAAGCCTACCAAAGTAAACGTTCCATAAATGTGGCATCTTCTATAATAACTACTCCTTTGAGCTATGCGGCAGAGGTAACGAATCGGGATGCCAGTTATGCTTATGTTATTGATTGGAGCCAACAATTTGCTCCTAAAGCATTGTCTTTATTATGGCAAAAAAAGTATAGAGTTCGATCTGCTCAAAAGTCTTTTCATACAGGAACAAAACAATATCCCCCAGGCTCATTGATTGTCTTATTAGGCCGAAATCTAGAGAAGGCAGCTACTGTAAAAGCGGATATGGAGGCGATTGCCACTACTGCTAATGTGGTGATTGATGGATTGAATACGGGTCGAATGAAATCAGGTATTGATTTGACTTCTCGATTTAGTAGACCAGTGAAAAAGCCTAAAGTTGCCTTGATGGTGGAACCACCATTTAGTACTTATACGAGTGGACAGTTGTACTTTTTATTCGATCAAGTAACCGCTTTTCCTGTAGAGCGTATTCGTACTTCCATTTTAAAACAAACAGCTATTCCCAAGTTTGGCCTACGATATGGTGGTGCGGACTTGAATGATTATGATGTACTAATTTTACCAGGAGGTGGGAATAATTTATCTAAGTTATTTGGGAAGAAAGAACTAGCAGAGATCAAAGCATGGGTCCAGAAAGGAGGCGTTTTAATTGCTACAGAAAGTGCGGCTGATTTTTTCACAAAAAAGAACTCCGGTTTTACAGATATAACTTTAGTGAAAGCTCCTAAAGATTCAACTGATATAGCTACTGTTGTTCCTTTTGCTGATAGAAGAGACTATCATGGAAAAAAGAATATACCAGGGGCCGCCCTTAATTCAAGTATTGATAATACCAACCCCTTGGCTTTTGGAATGCCTAGAAATTTATATTCCTTGAAGTTTGGTTCTAATGCTCTTAAGCCAAGTGCAGGACTACAAACAGTGGGCAGATACGCATCAAACGCCAATTCTTTATTAGCAGCAGGCTATGCTGCTCAAGATAATTTGGATAGGTTGGCAGGAAATGTATTTGCAGGCGTACAGCCTATGGGAAGTGGTAAGGTGGTATTCTTAATGGATAATACGCAGTATCGGATGTTTTGGAGAGGGCCATCTAGAATGATGCAAAATGCGGTGTTGTTATTAAAGGGAATGTGATCTTTAGTAACGACGAAA
>CAYOBX010000675.1:0-2916 GCA_964402245.1 uncultured Saprospiraceae bacterium
GTACCAGATGCATCAGGTTCTATGACCGCACTATGCATACCGATTTTATCCAGCAATGCCGTATGTGGAAACGCCCAATAATCTTCTACTCGATCAAAATGTTTTTTTATCAAACCTGCTACAATGTTAGTTGTACCAGAGGAATAATAAAATTTAGTATCAGGTGCTACTTCTAAAGGAACACTAATTGCATGTTGATACATATCTCCCTCCAAACTAAGCATCTTTGTAACATCTGAGACGGTGGAATAAATCTCTCCCCACTTCAAACCACTACTCATTTGCAGTAAATTATTCATCGTTATTTTTGATCGTTCATCTTCTTGCCATTCTGGAATATCTACGGGTTCGTTAATAGCTACTTTTCCTTCTTTAGCTAAAATTCCTACCAAGGCACTTGTAATACTTTTAGTCATAGACCAGCCCAATATCGGTGTATCCTTATTAAATCCATCTGCATATTGCTCCCCTATCAATTGCCCATCTTTTAGCACCACTACTGCTCTAGTTTTGAGCGCAGGGTTTTCAAAAGCATAAGCTAAAGCTGTTGTTAATTTTGTTTTGTCAAATACAGGCAATAAAGAATCGACTATTCGATCGCCCATTGGCCAATTGTTGGTCGCAGCCGTAGATAAAGAAGCTTGTAAGGCAGGTACGGAAACCGCTTGTAGTTGATCGCTTGCATAACCATCAGATACTAAGGAACAACCTAATCCTTCTCGATAAACTGCCGTTTGTTTAGCCATCCCTAAAACAGTAGCCGAAGCTATTTTCTTTACTTTATCAACGCTAGCATCTGCATAACTAACGATAGAAAAATTATTATCTTGATTTACTACAGATTCGGGTGTTCTATCTGCAACAAAGACACAAGAACACATTCGCTTGGCAGCAGTTCCTGTAATTAATTTTAAGTGATCTTGAAGATAAAAAAGAACGCCTCCAATAAGGAGTAATAGGAGGCTTAGGAAGATGAATAGTTTTTTCATGGAGGTAGGTATTTGCAAAAATTACGACAACATTATTGAACGCAGAGGTGGAGAGATGCAGAGAACAAATATTACGCTGCATCTCTCCACCTCCGCGTTCAATACAATATATTTTACGAAACAATTTCTTCTAACACTCCAAATTGTCGCAAGTGATGCTCTACATGTTTCACATGCACTTGTCGCCATTGATCTACTGTCAGATTGCCTAAGAAAAAATGGCTATTAATAGCAGATGGGTTTTCTTCGCAATAAGTCAGATACTTTTGAAAAGTCTTTTGTAGTCCAGCTTTGGAAGCTTCAATAGTCGCTGCGCGAGGTGGCTTAGGATCGCCAAAAGAAGTAGTTGGAAAAACGGTTTTCCAAGGGGCAGAAGCTTCTTGAAATTCGGCCAAGTATTTAGCTGCATCTGCTGCCGTCCCTTTATAAGGTAAATCAAATTTACCTGTACTCAACACAAATACCAATCCTACATGTTCTACCATTTGATGGGCATTCATTTTTCCCCATTTAGCAGGTGTGTCGGCTTGTACCTTTGTGTATACCTTATATAACAATTTTTCTATTTGTGTGATTTTTTCATCGGCAGGTGACAATAAACCAAATTGCATCAAGTGATGCTCTAAATGCTTTATATGGAAAATCAACCATTCCTCCATGTTCAGTTCACCAAAATAACCGTGAAGGGATACTTGATCTGGATTTGATTCAAACTGTGATAAAAAGCTGGCACCTGCTCCTTGTAACTTCTCTTTAGCTTCTTCTAGAGATGCATAACGTAAAGAGGCAAGAGCCGTTGGCTGATTTTGCGTACCCGGCATTTTTACACTTTTAGGAAAGGGATAATATGCACTAAAAAAACGAGCTTTCATTTTAGCTGCTTGGTCTTCTGGTAATGCTAACTTAGCCATTCCTTTGCCCATAGAAGTTCCATAAATAAGTGCCCCTACATGTTCTACCATGTGCTGTGGCGTCATTATGCCCCATTGCCCTTTAGTATCTGCTTGAATAGTAGCAATTAATTTTATCCGATCTTCTAATTTAGTAACAAGAGAACTCATGTTTGGTAAATTTTTAAGGTGGCTTTGCCACTTATTATATTTATAGAAGATTGAACACAGAAGCACAGAGCACACAGAGAATAATTATGAAAACTCTGTGCGCTCTGTGCCTCTGTGTTCAATATTCCAAAATCCGTGTTCAATATTTCAAAGTGACGATAGCCACAAAATAATTACTACTCTTCTCGAACGCCCTCTTCATCAATATCATAAATGGTAGGATCAGATTCATTTCGAACACTCATATCTTCCATTCTATCAATCGCATCTAAAGCCTCATTCCAAAACTCTATAAAAATAGGTTTTAATTGATCGGTGACTACTTTCATATGATCTGGAAATGCTTTAGTATGATGATACGTAACCGATTCTTTTTTCGTCTGTGGATCAATTAAATGAGATTGATCTGCAAACCATAATAGCCAACTATAAACTAGAATAGATACCGCTCCTAATACGAATCCTCCTATTATCTGATTAATAAAATTAATATTAGCAGATTTTAAGATGCCCTCTAAGCCTCTTGCCAACATTCGAAGAATGACCATGACAATAATAAAGGATAATAAAAATCCTGCTGCTAGCATCAATGGATGATCATTGCTAAAAACTTGTTCCAAAAAATTAGTAAAGGCTGGACCTAATTTGAATGCCAACAAAGCGCCTATTGTAAAAGAGATTACTGTAAAAACAGTACTAATAATCCCTCTACTATAGCCCATCCAAAATCCTATCATTGCGAATAAACCAAAAAGTATATCTAAAACCATAATGTAAGTTTTCTCTTTATAATTATTGCCTTTAAAACCAGACACTTTTTAGAACAGAGAGCAGAGAAGCGAGAATAGAGACACCATCCGTTTAAA
>CAYOBX010000676.1:0-2916 GCA_964402245.1 uncultured Saprospiraceae bacterium
ACAAGCAGTAGCTTTAAATAGTTCTTTAGAGGGCGTAAATTTAGTCTGTATTTTTGAAAAAATACAGACTAAATTTACGCCCTCTAAAATAAGATTAAACATACTTGTTGCCGAGTCTCAAGCTATAGTTATTATAACTAGCTCATTATTAACAAAAATTCAAGTTTATAGCTCAACAAAACAATCTTAGATGAATTATCTACGTATAGTAGATAATCAGATAATATTCAGATAAAATCTCATTTTTTAATTAACAATTATACATGTTTTTTTTAGACCACCTTACAGAAAGTGTTAAACAAATTGCAGTAGATGCAGGAGCTGTCATCATGGACGTTTATAAAGATGAAGCTAGTTTTAAAGTAACAAAGAAGAAAGACGATAGCCCTTTAACCATTGCGGACCAAAGAGCCAACGCTGTTATTTGTGCAGGTTTAGAAAAATTAACACCAAAAATTCCAATTATCTCAGAAGAGAATAAAGAGATCGCCTATACTAAACGAAAAAGATTCACTTTTGCTTGGTTAGTGGACCCTGTCGATGGTACTAAGGAATTTATTAAAAGGAATGGAGAATTCACAGTAAATATCGCTTTGCTATATAAAGGCAAAACAATTTTCGGAGTAGTCTATGTGCCTGTGACAAAAGAATTATTTTGGGGCATGAAAGGGAAAGGTGCATTTGTGGCTGTAGGTAAAAGAAAACCAAAGCAACTTAAAGCACCAAAGTTTACGATGCAAGACCGAGGATTGAGTGTAGTATGTTCTCGTTCTCACTTGAATGAAGAAACCGCCGCTTTTATTAAAGGAATGAAAAGACCTAAGAAAGTGTCAAAAGGAAGTTCTTTAAAATTCTTAATTTTAGCACAAGGCGGTGCCCACGTATATCCTCGATTAGCCCCTACTATGGAATGGGATACAGGTGCAGCGCAAATCGTCTTGGAAGAAGCAGGCGGTAAAGTAATTAATGTAGAAACGGATAAGCCTTTAGGATATAATAAAAAGAATTTACGAAATCCACATTTTGTTGCATATGCGAATGTACAATAGAATTTTTTTTGAAATGATTAGAACTGCCAGTTTTTCAAAAACTGGCAGTTTTATCTGTATGAAAAAAACTAGAATAAGCACTACTATTCTATCCCTACTCACTCTATTCTTTTCCTTTTCTATAAAAGCCCAATCCATAGATACCACTTTCCAAATAATTGATTCTTTTCAGATTCATACTACTTTTCTAACAACAGATGCCTTACAACAAATCTACATTGCTACCGATGAAGGCAAAATTATAAAACTATCTAAAGATGGAAAAAAATTATTTGAATATAATAACCGAAGATTAGGACAGGTTGGTTCTATAGATGTGACTAATCCTTTTAATATACTGGTTTATTATAACGATTTAGCTACTATCGTTTTGTTGGACCGCACTTTATCTCCTATAAAAGAGATTAATTTATTTGATCTCAATATATTCGAAGCACAAGCTGTAGGCTTATCTAATGATAACCATATTTGGATCTATGATCCAATAGCAGCTCAGTTAAAAAAAATAAATGATAAAGGGGAGATTTTATTCCAAAGTAGACATTTAAAACAAGCTATCAAAAGCACGCTTAATATAAACTTCTTATTAGAGCAAAATAATCGATTATACTTGAATGATGCTTCAAAAGGAATTTTTATTTTTGATGTTTTTGGTCAATTACAACAACATTTACCGATTACTGGACTCCATCAATTTCAACTAGCACAGGAGCAATTAATTTATCTAAAAGATGGACGCTTACAATACTTGAATATAGAAACAGGAGAAAAAAATACCTTCGAAAACACTTATCTTAAATCAGCAATAACCGCCCAATTGCTCCTACAGCAAACTATAGTTGCCCAAAAAGATAGGCTATTTTTAATAAGCCGAGAGTAACACGGAATTCATTCCGTATATCTGTAACACGGAATTCATTCCGTATATCTGTAACACGGAATTCATTCCGTAGAACTATCGAGCGCAGTATAGATAGGATAACTAATCTGCGCTGCGCTCGATTAGTTATGATACGGAATAAATTCCGTGCTACGTTAATACTTCATACTTCGCCAAACTACTTCATCAGGCACCTCCGCCTCCAACTCCACTAATTGATTGTTAACAGGATGTTTAAAGCTTAATTTCCAAGCATGCAAGTGGATCGAACGATCTTTATTTCTACGCTTTGCCCCATACTTCACATCTCCCTTTATGGGAGAACCAATAGCTGCCAATTGCGCTCGTATTTGATGATGTCGTCCAGTTTCTAAGTATATTTCTAGCAGGTGGTAATTATCATTCTTAGCGACTACTTTATAGGACAGTATCGCTTCTTTGGCCCCCTTTTTAGGTTCGAGTGAACAATAAGATTTATTATATTTTGAATTTTTAGTAAGGTAGTGTACTAATTTACCCGCCCGTTCAGCAGGTGCGTTTTTTACAACTGCTAAATAAACCTTTTGAATAGAACGGTTTTGAAATTGTTCATTTAATAATTTCGTGGCTTTGGGTGTTTTTCCAAAAAGCACAATTCCACTGGCTGGCCGATCAATTCGATGCAACACTTGTAATCTAGATTTACAATAAATCTCTCCTAAGTCTAATAACGATTTCTCTTCTGTCTTATCTGGTTGTACGGATAAGCTAGGTGGTTTATTAAAAGCAATCACTTGATTGTTTTTGTATAAAACAGTATCACTTATCTTTGTTGTTGTTATATCCATAATGTTTGCAAAAGTACAAAAGATAAATACATCCAAAGAATTGATAGCAAATCCTCTCAGGCATTACTATTATTAGAGACTCTTTAGAGTACACTACGGGACATTTTATTAGAATAGAGAACAGAGAAGCGAGAGGAGAGATAGCTTTCGTTTAAAAGAC
>CAYOBX010000677.1:0-2904 GCA_964402245.1 uncultured Saprospiraceae bacterium
TTAACGTTTTTAGCCTAATTTTTAGCGAATACTTTTTTATAAGAAAACCCTTTAAGTGGTAATTAGTCAACGTAACACACAACCGACAAAAATCCGTGTCATCCGTGTGACTACGAAGTAGTTCCGCGTTGAATTAAATCTAGCACAGAAATCCTTAGCAACTTATAATATTATCCGATCCAATTTCCCCTAAATTCTTACAACCAGCCAAGGCCATAGTAAACTCAAACTCTGACATTAAATTAGCCAACACTTCCTCTACCCCCTGCTGACCAGCCAATGCCAAGCCATACGCATAAGGACGGCCCACACAAACTGCCTTCGCACCTAAAGCAAGCGCTTTAAAAATATCCGCTCCAGTTCTAATACCGCTATCCATCAAGATAGGCATATCACTACCTGCTCCTCTTACTGCCTCCACTACTTTTGGTAAAGCATCAATAGCTGCTATGGCGCCATCTACTTGACGGCCTCCATGATTAGAAACAATAATACCATCTACCCCATATTGTACGGCCAATTTGCCATCCTCAGGATGCAAAATGCCTTTTAATACAATCGGTAATTTGGTCACACTTCGCAAGAAGGCCAAATCTTCCCAAGTAATAGAAGGTCTAGAATAAACCCCTGTGAAAGTTTTTACAGCATCGAAGGTCTTTGGATCAACACCAGGTACTTGCATTGCATCTTCCCCAAAATCCATTGTAGCTACTATATGGTTGAATACAGGATCACTTGTATATTGGGCAATGCCCTGACCTGATAAAAAAGGAAGATGCATCAAATCTAAGTCTTGCACTCGCCAGCCTAATATAGTTGTATCTAAGGTAACAGCAATTGCAGAGCATCCACATTTTTCTGCTCTTTGCACCAAGCTTTTAACTAAGTCATTTGATTTACTCCAATATAATTGAAACCATCGTGGACTGTCTCCCATCCCTTCTACAATCTCCTCCATTGGATACGAAGCTTGATTAGAAATAATCATCGGAATACCCAGTTTGGAGGTAACTTTGCCAACCGCTTTATCTGCCTCCTTATCAATCATTTCTAGCACGCCAATAGGGCAGGTTAAAATAGGGGATGGCAAGGCGTCCCCGAATAATTGGGTACTGGTATCTCGTATAGACACATCTCGTAGCATCCTAGGATATATCCGATGCTTTGCAAAGGCAGTGGTGTTTTCTCGTATCGTATCATCCGTACCGGCACCGCCGATGATATATCCACCAGCTTTAGCATTCATTTTTTCCTTCGCTTGTGCTTCTAGTTGGAAAGGATCGAAGGGAACAATTGGTTGTGCACCCATCATTCCTTTGATATAAATTTCTCCTTGTCGTGTTGGTGCAGACATTGGTGTTTTTTTTTCAGACATAATTTCTTTCTTTTTTAGAAATTGAACACGTAAGCACGTAGGCACAGAGCATAATAAAACTCTGTGCCTCAGTGTTTCTGTATTCAATCATTAACTTAAATTCTTATAATAAACCCCCACATATTCTACCCATTCTTTGGGGCTACCTAATTGACAAAAATGCCCTAAACCTTCCATAATAGTCAAGGTAGCATCTTTGCAAACATGTTCTTTTAAATGATGCGCCATAGCCACTCTAGCTACGGCATCCTCATTCCCCCAACAAATATGGATAGGCAATTTAGTTTGTGCTAAAGCAGGGAGCCAACGAGTTTTTTCAAATCGTTTTCGATCATTTAAATACTTAATAGTAAGATACGTTTTTTTCTGACCCTCTTGTAAAGTATTCCCTTCCCAAAGTGCCTGAATAGACTCCGCAGACAATTTTTTATTGCCATGTGCGCTACGAACTTGTTGATCGAATATCTTGAAAGTAGTGATATTTTTCATAATATGGCCATAGCTAGAAAGTAGAATTTTCTGAGTAATTCGTAAATTGGCTAATTCCAATACCATACTGCCATTTGTAAACGTTAAGCTTTGGAGTCCTTCGGAAAACCATGCAGGCATTATTTGATTTTCGTGTCGAGCTACAATTTCAGTGGCGACACTATCCCCCATATCATGAGAAAGCATATGTCCACCTTTAATACCAAAATGCTTCCAGACGGCAAAGACGGTGTCTGCCTGTTCAAATAAGGAATAGGTATAGCCTTCTGTAGGTTTGTCACTAAACCCATAGCCGAGCATATCGAATAAAATAATTCTATCAAATAGGTTTAGCATACCCTCTATTATTTGATGATAGGAGAAGGAAGACTCTGGAAAACCATGAATTAATAAAAGTGTTTTATCTACCGAAGCAGTGGGTGTTCCAAACTGTTTTACAAAAATTTTGTGTTCGAATGGCCCATATTTTATATAAGTACCTTCTGATTCCCAACTGGCTAATTGTGCTAACATAATTATGTCTATTTTACCCTGCGATTGGAATATTTTTGGAGTACCACAATATTAGTACATAAAACCTAATTTTTTATAAAAAAGTAAGGATTATTCTATATTTTTGAACTAATTTTTCAAGACTATGCGGCTTGTAGAGTAGAGCAGCGAGAACAGAGAATAGAGACGAAGTTTGTTTAAAAATCGTTACTTAACTAATTATTTGAGCTTTCAAATACAGCATAGATTCTTATATAGAGATATAAAGGGTTTTCTTATAAAAAGAATATTGCCTGAAAAATCAAGTTACAAACTTGAAGAATATCCATTTGAAGTTACAAACTTCAAATATCGGCATAGTGCTAAACTCAAAAGAGGGTGCGATGGTCGAAGTTTGTAACTTCGATCCAATATTTTTAACGTTTTTAGCCTAATTTTTAACGAATACATTTTTATAAGAAAACCCTTTAGAGATATATTAGAGATTATTAATTTAGGATTGTGTACGAAATAACCTCGTAATTTAGGCTGCTTCTTTTGCCCTTATT
>CAYOBX010000678.1:0-2902 GCA_964402245.1 uncultured Saprospiraceae bacterium
ACTTACCATAGAAGTAATCATTTAAGCCGCTATCGTAGCAAACCAATCTAAAATAATTTGTCTTACCTCACCATCTTTTACTGCCCATCTGACTGAATCTATATGGGAGCCATTCGGTAAGGTACAGAAAGTAAGATCTGTTGGTGTAATAGCGCTCAATCGCTCTTTAAAAGTGAGAATACTACTATATGCAACTAAACCATCTTCTGCGCCATGAACGACTAAAACAGGCTTTGATGGGGAAGTAGCAGATAAAAAAGTGATCGGCGAGGCTTGTTGGAACATAGTAGTATGTTTTTCATCTGCATACCCTCTTAATACAATCGAATCAGGCATTCCTGCTAAATTTAAGGGCGCACCACAAAAAAAGCCAGCAACAATCTGATCAGCATTGAATCCTGCTTCAGCAGCGATAGAAGCATCAAAAAAGGATAATGCTGCTAAATTTCCTCCTGAAGACATTCCCGCCAAAACAATCTTTTTATCTGGCAGCCCTTTCTCTATCAATAGTTTTTTTACGGATTGTAACACCAATATCATATCTTCTCTCATAGAGTAATATCTATGAAAGGGCAATTTTCTGTGAGTAGGCATCACCACAGAATACCCTTGTTCCACAAAGACTTGGGCTCTATTGGTAAACATCTCTGGCTTTCCTACCAACCAGGAACCTCCATGATAAAATACGACAAGTGGTTTGTTTATATCTATAACGGCTGGTCTAAAATAACATAAGTATTGCTGTCGATGTGCCCCATAAGCTATTTTTTGATGAGGGAATACATGCGTATAGGAGTGCCTTACATTTTGAGCATGCTTAGGCATTCTTTTCATTTCTTTAAAGATCCCTCGAAATAGTTCTTTTGAAAACATCTATTATGTTTAATTCTTGAAAAAATCCTGTAATGAATAGTCCATGAAAAAGAAAAATCAACACTTCCTCTGGTCGCTTTTGATTTCCATTTTTCCTTGACCACAGTTTTTTTTAGAGAACGATATTTTAAAAACTAGCAGTAATTACTAGATTTGTATTTGTTGCGTAACTAATCCCTTTTATATTTGTAAAAATAAAGGAACTTATAAATTAAGTAACGACGAAATAATAAATCTGTCATTTCGACGAGCTTATTTTGGTCTTAGTTTTCTTTAAAAAATGAATGCATAGCAGGGCTACGGATTCATTTTTTAAAGGAAAATAAGAGCAAAAGATGCCGTCCAAATAGTGGAGTTATTCTTTTGTCGTTACTAAGTTGAATTCTTTAATAAATGTCGTTGAAAGTTTAGTATTGTCCAGCTTTGTAAGCTTGATGCTAATATGATTATCATACTGCATCGAAGTTACAAACTTCGACGATCCACTAGCTTGTGCTATAGTTTTTTAGAGGCAGCTAATTTGATTTGTTTTTTTATAAAAAAACAAATCAAATTAGTTGCCTCTAAAGAGAAATATTAAGCATACTTGTTGCCGAGTCTCCAACCAAGCTTACATAAATAAGTTGTTTATCAAATCAAGATCAAATATAATTATGAAAAAGACCCAATCGTATATTAAAAAAAATAAAAAAAGATTCCTAGATGAATTATTAGATTTATTAAAAATTCCTTCCATTAGTGCCGATCCTAAATACAAAAAAGCCATGCATAAAACGGCTAAATTTGTAGCGAAGAGTCTAAAAGATGCTGGTGCAGAAAATGTGGAAATTTGCCCTACGCCAGGTTATCCTGTGATATATGGTGAAAAACTAATAGATCCGAAGAAACCAACTGTTTTAGTATACGGTCATTATGATGTCCAGCCACCTGACCCATTAGACCTATGGACCTCTGGTCCTTTTGAACCTGTTATTAAAAAAACAAAAATCCATCCAAAAGGGGCTATATTCGCTAGAGGTTCCGCAGATGATAAGGGTCAATTTTATATGCATGTCAAAGCATTTGAAGCGATGCTAGCAACAGATAGTTTGCCATGCAATGTAAAATTTATGATCGAAGGGGAAGAAGAAGTGGGTTCTAATAATTTAGGTCCATTCTGCCAAGCGAATAAGAAAAAATTAGCTTGTGATATGGTAATGATTTCTGATACTTCTATCATTGCCAATGACTGCCCATCTATTAGTGTTGGGCTGAGAGGTTTGAGCTATGTGGAAGTAGAAGTGACTGCGGCAAATAGAGATTTGCATTCTGGTGTCTATGGAGGAGCAGTTGCCAATCCTATTAATGTTTTAAGTAAAATGATAGCTTCCATGCACGATGAGAACAATCATATTACCATCCCTGGTTTTTACGATGCCGTAGAAAAAATTAGTAGAAAGGAACGTAAAGCGATGAATGAAGCCCCTTTTGATTTGGCCGAATATAAGAAGGATTTAGAAATTAATAAAGAACATGGAGAGAAAGGATTTACGACTTTAGAACGAACTTCTATTCGTCCTACTTTAGATGTAAATGGAATATGGGGAGGCTACATTGGAGAAGGTGCTAAAACGGTCCTTCCTTCTAAAGCTTTTGCAAAAATTAGTATGCGCTTGGTCCCTAATCAAAAGCATGAAAAAATCACCAAACTTTTCACCAAACATTTTAAAAAAATTGCTCCAAAATCTGTTACCGTAAAAGTAACGCCACATCATGGTGGTGAGGCTGCCGTAACGCCTACCGATTCTATAGAATACCTAGCAGCTGCTAAAGCGATGGAAGACACTTTTGGTAAAACGCCAATTCCACAAAGAGGCGGAGGTAGTATTCCTATTGTGGCTCTATTTGAAAAAGTATTGGGTGTTAAATCTGTCTTGATGGGATTTGGCTTAGATTCTGATGGCTTGCATTCTCCTAATGAGCATTATGGTTTGTTTAATTATTATAAAGGGATAGAGACGATTCCTTATTTTTTTCAGCATTATGCGGA
>CAYOBX010000679.1:0-2893 GCA_964402245.1 uncultured Saprospiraceae bacterium
AAACATACTTGTTGCCGAGGCTCTAACCAAGCCTACAGAACCATCTGTTTATCAAATGATTAAATTTATTTTTAGCGAAATCTAAGTCATACTTAAGTTTTTGATACTAAGCTATTTAAATGAATCCTCGAATATTTTCACTTTTCATTATTTTACTATTTATCCCCTCTTTATTTGTTGCTCAATCAATTCAATTGGCTAATGCCTCCTTTGAAGGAGAACATGCAGATGCGACAATGCCACAAGAATGGAGTGCTTGCCAAAAAGGCTCTACACCAGATATTTTGCCTGGTTCTTGGGGCGTTTATTTGGAACCATTTGAAGGCAATTCCTATATCGGTTTAATTACTAGAGAGGATGGAAGTTATGAAAGTATTGGTCAAAAATTAAGTACCTCAATAAAAGCACAGGAATGTTATCGCTTCACGGCAGAATTAGCCCATTCTAATACCTATGCGAATTACAATCTACCTATTCGACTAAGAATTTGGGGTGCAACAAGTCGCTGTTCTAAAGATCAGATATTAGTGGATAGCCCTTCCATTAGACATCTAGATTGGAAAACTTATGAATTAGAATTTGTGTCGGAAGCAGAATATCCCTATATCATTATTGAGGCATTTTATGCTAAAGGAGTGTATTTCCCTTATCGTGGGAATATTTTGGTAGATGGAATTTCTATTTTTAAAACTTGTCCACGTGCGTAAATGAATGAGAAATGATGAATGAGAAATGATGAATGATGAATCACTTGATGTTGACGCATTTCTTTTTTACTCATTATTTTTTCATCGTTACTTAGTCAATGTTTAAGATTTATTATCTTACATTCCCCGAAGTTAAAGTCTAGAGGTCAACGTCAAACATTCATCATTCATCATTTCTCATTTCTCATTCATCATTAAAAAAAGTCAACGTCTAAGAATCACCCCCCAATAGTAGACATCGATTCACTAACTACATTCCCATTTCTTCTTTTTTGCTCTGCTTCAAAGCCATTTTTAGCACGATTTCCTAAAGCTTCAAGAAAAGTGTCTTTTAATTGGGCATTGGTTGCGCCAGAACGAATTACCTTTTTAATATTGAAAACGCCACTATCATAGAGGCAAGTTTTGAGCATTCCTTGAGGTGTGATACGCAGTCGATTACAGGTGCCACAGAAGGTACGGCTGAAAGCGGCGATGATACCAATATTCCCTTTGTGCCCAGGAATTTGATAATGCGCTGCAGTGGCATTGGCAGGATCTGGTATTTTATGGAGATTAGGAAAAGTTTCCTGTAAATGAGCTAATATTTTTTTGTGATTCCAGTTTAGGGTAGGATAGTTGCTTCCAGTACCATTAAAAGGCATTTCTTCAATAAAACGAATACTTACAGGATGGTCTTTCGTTAAATTAGCCAATGGGATAAGGTCTTCAATATTTTTGCCTTCCATTACTACCGCATTAATTTTCGTATGAATACCATGAAATAGTAATTGTTCAAAGGTATGTAGCACTTTATCAAATTCATCTCTTCTCGTAATTTGATAAAAACGATCTTTGTCAAAGCTATCTAGACTCAAATTGATAGTACGTATACCAATCTTTTTTAAAGTTGGTATAAGTGGTGCTGTTAAAGTACCATTAGTGGTTAAATTAATTTGTCGAAGCCCTTCTATTTTACTTAAGGTAGTTAGAAATTCCAACATGTTTTTTCTAACGAATGGTTCTCCACCTGTGATTCTGACTTTCTCAATACCCATTTCTACCAGCAATCTAATGGTTCGTTCCATCTCTTCATAACTGAGCAATTCTTCTTTCGGTAAATACTTAATTCCTTCTTCAGGCATACAATAGAAACACCGAAGATTACAACGATCGGTCACTGCTAAGCGAACATAATTTATCAAGCGATTGTGATTGTCATATAATTTATTCATTCTGGAATTTTATTTGATCTTGCCTCTTATGATTGGTACTAACTAACTGTCAATGAGGTAGATATTAAGCATTTGCTTAACATGTTTTGTAGGAAAATAAATTCTCTTTTAAGTACAAAAATAAATGATCGAATATATATAGATTTTCTGTTTTGGTATGATTTTTATACTATAGTCGGTGTAGTTTACTTCTATTTATTCAAATCATTTAACGATTGAAATTAAGGTACTATTAATTTTAGAAATTATTGAACATATCCAAGAAAATATCTTCTAAATTTAAATCAGTCGAATTAAACTACTCAGAGCATATACAAATAGCTTTAACAAAAGTATTATTTCCTAAGTTTAACAAAACGCACAAATATTGCATCTAATTAAAGATGCGCTATATATAAAATTCAAGATAACCAAACGTACTTACTTACACAACCATATTTAGAAATTATAATCTCATGGAAATAACGAATTTTACAAGAACCGTTTTATGTTTGAAGGATATGTCCTATACACCTTCTCTTCATTTTCTTATTAAACCTTCCGTAAAATTTTTTCCATTACAAACGTAGTAATTCGTTTAGTAGACTCCAATTAACCTAAGTAGTTATTTGTTGTTCTAGAACGATCATGACCGTTCACGCTGTGTAGTTGTTTGCAAATAGTTTCTATTGAAGAGACATACATAAAGGCATACTATCAGATGAATCTTACCAGTATAACTGAAATCCAATAGCAATCTATACAATATAGTATTATGTATATTCAATAAATATAACATATAAAATACGCCCTAATAATTAAGACTTTTCTCTATGGTTCTGCCATATCGAAATAGTAGGTAGTCATATGCTATCAGGCCAATATTGTGTCCTGATATCAAAGATATATATGGCTTTTTATCCAAATTTATTTTTTAAACATTTTATTAATTAACCAAAATTTACTAATCTCATGAAGAAAATGAGTTTTACG
>CAYOBX010000680.1:0-2876 GCA_964402245.1 uncultured Saprospiraceae bacterium
AGACCTTTAGTGGAAAAGCATTAACTGCTGCATACGCCCAAAGCCGTTCTCGCAATGAACCCATCAATGAAGTAGTACAAATTAAAGGGCAATCCATGACCCATCCCGTCTTATCACCCAATGATGAATTTGCCGATTATGAATTATATCAATACACTTTTTCAACCAAATTTCCCGCCCCTCCGAGCCAACCGAAAAATAGCTTTGTACGAGCAGCCTTAAAAGATGGATTAGCCTTCGAAAAATCGTTAGGAGTGAACCCTTTTAAATTTGGATTTATTGGTAGTTCGGATGGGCATAATGCCGCAAGTGCGGTGGAAGAGGACAATTATTTTGGAAAAATTGGCAATTCGGATGCTACACCAGCACTCCGTTTGGAGGAGAATAATATAAGACCCGCAAAATATTGGAGTGCGGCAGGTTTAGCAGGGGTTTGGGCAAAGGAAAATACCAGAGAAGCGATTTTTGAAGCCATGGAGCGCAAAGAAACTTTTGCGACTTCGGGACCAAGAATAAAACTGCGCTTTTTTGCTGGCTGGGATTTGGCAATCGACTCACTAAAGGGAAACGAATGGTTGGATAAAGCTTATGCCAAAGGTGTTCCAATGGGAAGTGATTTGAGGAGTCAGGGGTCAGAGTCTAGGAGTCAGTCGCCGTCCTTTATCATTGAAGCAATAAAAGATTCCGAAGGGGCTAATTTAGACCGAGTACAAGTGATTAAAGGATATTTGGATAAAGATGGGAAACCACAAGAAACCATTTTTGAGGTGAGTTGGGCAGGCAATAGAAAGGTCGATGCCAATGGAAAATTGCCAACTTTAGGTACTACGGTTGATATAGCAAATGCCACTTATTCCAATGATATTGGCGCTGTCCATTTGAAAACTATTTGGACAGACCCAGCATTTAATCCGAATCAATCGGCATTTTATTATTTACGAGTTTTGGAAATTCCTACGCCTAGATGGACGACTTACGATGCTAAAACTTTAGGTGTTGCGCCCCCTGCGGTTGTGCCTGCTACGGTACAAGAACGGGCTTGGTCTTCTCCGATTTGGTATACGCCGAAGTAGATTGTTATATTGTAGCTTAGACATTCTTGTCTGAGCAAGCCATATAACACATGCTGCTCAGACAAGAATGTCTAAGCTACCTTTCAATCGCCTTTTATTCAGTATATTAGCTGTTATGAAAGAAAATTACTATACAAAAAAGCTCAGACCATAATATCTAAGCTACTGAAAATTACACTATGTCTAGAAAACTACCTCCAGAAGAAGGAGATTATTATGCCAGAAATTTACCACATTGGCAGCCAGAAAATGCCGTGTTATTTATGACTGTCCGTTTATATGGAAGTTTACCAAGAGCCAAAATTGAAGAACTAAAAGAAAGAAAAGAGGCAGAAGAAAGATTATTACGAAGGAAAGGATTGTCAGATGATGCTTTAGTTAAAGCACTTAATGAAAATTTTAATTTATACTTTGGAAAATTCGATAAATTATTAGACGGTAGTAATACAAGACCACATTGGCTAAAAGAAGACCAAATAGCAAAGATATGGTCTGATGCGCTTTTTCATTTCCACGGAGACCGATACAAAGTTATTTGTTCTACTATTATGTCAAATCATGTTCATTTTATTTTTTATAAACTGGATAGAAGCTTATCCAAAATTATGAAAACAATGAAAGGGTTTTCAGCTTATGAAGCGAATAGACTTTTAGATAGAACAGGAGAACGCTTTTGGCAGATTGAGAGTTTTGATAGAATGGTCAGGGATAGACCTGAATTGAGATATCGAATAAATTACGTTTTAAATAATGCTGTAGAAGCTGGTATAGTTACTCATTGGAAAGACTATAAACACAATTATATTCATCCTGATTTTTTGAAATTTGTAGATGAAAGGTAGCTTAGACATTCTTGTCTGGGCAAACTATATAACACATACTGCTCAGACAAGAATGTCTAAGCTACGAATTACGAATTACGAATCATGAAATACCTACTCCGATTCCTTTTACTCCTTTTCTGTTTAATAGTACTAGCCTTCGGCTTTTTTATTTACGTGCTAATGAACTACTAAGACCCATATTATCAGTCGAGATTCCTCCTATCAACCAACAAAGGGAAGCAAAAGTATTGTCTGCTTTTTTTGGTTTAGACAATGCGCTACCTTTTATAACAATTGGTCTTTCATGGAAAGCCCCAGGCAAAGACGGAATGCCTATTGTTTTTTCTCAAGAACTAAATCCAGCCACTTTAGAACCAAGCGATTTTAAAATCAAAACAGCTAAAGGAAATTTGCTGAATGTGGATCCTAGAGATGATGCGAATGATTTTACAAGTTTAGAAGTAGTTGCTCGATGGTAAATAATAATCTCCGATAGCTATAGAGTTAAAAATAAATTAGGTTTTAAATCCTAATTTATTCATATTTTTTATACCTTTACTATTATAGTTTGTGAAGTCTAAAAATAAAGACATGAAAAAGATATTAAAAATTGCCTTACCCCTTATAGTTCTATTAGGACTTTTTATAAGATTCGCTTTACCTACCATTTTGCATAAAGCAGGTTTACATGCAACCTATGCAGATGCAAAAGAATACGACCTACAAGGCAAAAAAGCCTTAATCATCACTACTAGTCATGATGTGTTAAATGCGCCAGGGGAAACCACTGGAAATCCAACGGGTGTAATGGCATCCGAAATGACCGTGCCTTATTATGAATTTTTAGATGCAGGGATGGAAGTAGATGTGGCTAGCATCAAGGGAGGCCAAATTCCTGTTGACCCACAAACGATGATTTTCTTATTAAAAACACCAGAAGATGAGCGATTTTTAAAGGACAAAATCTTTCAAGAAAAAG
>CAYOBX010000681.1:0-2866 GCA_964402245.1 uncultured Saprospiraceae bacterium
ATGGAAGGACGAATGGAAGGACGAATGGAAGGAGAAGCTATTGGCCGAGAAAAAGGAGAAAACCTACAAGCTCTCAAAAATCTACTACAGTTAATCATAGAACTCCCCGATCTGTCTAATGAAAAATTGTCCACTATTAGTTCTATTCCATTAGCTACTATTGAGGTATTCAAGGCTGCCTTAGACTCGCAATCTATTGAGGCTATTTGGAATTTGATGGATACTCATTTTTTCTCTTTGGCTGTCTTGGAGAAGGAGGAACGAACGGAGGTAGAGGCTTTGTTAGTAGTTGCTCGAAAAAGAGGTACATCTTTTTAATTTAAAAATGAGTGATTATGAAATTGAAGTATACCAAATGAAGAAGTAACCCTTTGGATTTATTTTTGAGTGCTGCTGATCGTTCGATATTGAGTGGAAGTTACGAACTTCCACCAGCGACCCTACCTTGGTTTTGGGGCGATCAGAGTGTAGCTTCAAATACTATCTTTTTGACAATCATAAAGCATTGACATTATAAAAATCGACGATCCGATTCTCCGATTCTTAATCATACTTCGGTGATCTAGTTTTTGTGGTAGAATTAGGTTGGTCTGCGATCATCGTTGAGTAATTTTCTCTATGATGACGAACTTACAAGAATTATGTCAAATTTCCAATTTTAGTGAAAATGCCCACGGTTTTTTATGCTCTCCAAAATTCACGAATTTTAATCTTACTCCATTCACGAATTAATGGCTAAATCTTTTCTATAGTTTTAATTCTTTCTTTTTTTACCACGAATTCACGAATTTTTAATCGTATTCAATTCGTGAATTAGTGGTTAAACTTTCTTAGCTCGAATCATTCGCTCTTTCCCAGATATATCTTTTTGAATGACAACCTCTCGAAATAATTTTTCTTCTAATAATCGTACCACTTCCTTCGCATTAAATTCATTCGTTTCAAAAAACAGGTAGCCATTTGATGTTAAATGAATAGCTGCAAAATCGGCAATTACTCGATAAAACAATAAAGGATCTGGATGTTCTACAAAAAGAGCTAAGGCTGGTTCATAGTCTTTGACCCAAGTCGGCATTAAATCGGATTCGCTATGAGGAATATAAGGTGGGTTACTAATAATAAGATCATAATCTGGTAAGTCGTCCCAATCAGCTTGTTTTAAAATATCTAGTTGAATAAAGAAAAGTACGACTTCATTCAATGCTGCATTGGATCTTGCAATCGTTAATGCTTCCTCGCTAATATCTAGTCCAGATACAATGGCTTTAGGTATTTTTTTCTTTAAAGTGATTGGTATGCAACCACTTCCAGTACCAATATCCAAAATAGTGGGTTCTATGGATTGATTGGTTTCTAAAATCCAATAAACCAATTCCTCTGTTTCTGGTCGAGGAATCAAGACATCAGGAGATACCTTAAACTTTAAGCCATAGAAATCCGCTTGTCCTAATATATACTGGACAGGTTCTTGTTGTAATAAGCGTTGCTGAATAGCAATGAATTTATCTGTGTATAGAAATTCTTTTTTAGAGCTTAAATCAAATAATTGAAATGCATCTTCAAAAACGATTCGAGCGATACTGCTTGCTTCTCGTTCTCCGTAAATAGGTTGGATAGATTTAGTGAGTGCTTGGTGTGTTTCTTCAATAGTCATGTCAAGGAGAATTGTATTAAACGCAGAGAAGCAGAGGTATAGAGAAAAAATCCTCTACATCTCCGCACTTCTGCGTTCAATAATCTAAACTATTTATTCTGAAACCTTTAATACTAATTTACCCATTTTTTCTCCCGTAAATAAACGAGTAAACGTTGCTCTAAAGTTTTCGATCCCTTCGTAGACATCTTCTCTAGATTTTAATTTTCCCTGCGCCATCCAAGTCCCCATATCCATCGCTGCCTTACCAAAATCTTCCGCATAATCCATCACGACCATTCCTTGCATCGTCCCACGATTCACTAATAAAGACAAGTAATTGGATGGTCCCTTAATAGGAGTTGTATTGTTATATTGAGAAATGGCACCACAAATAACAATTCGAGCATCCCTTCTGATTCTAGCTAAGGCTAAGTCTAAAATTTCTCCGCCTACATTATCAAAATATACGTCTATTCCTTTTGGACATAATGCACGTAACTCCTTTTTAACATCTCCATTCTTATAGTCAATGGCTCCGTCAAAGCCTAAGGTTTCTGTTAAGTATTTACACTTCTCTGGTCCACCTGCAATACCAATAACCGTACAGCCTTTTATTTTGGCAATTTGACCAACGACACTCCCTACTGCTCCTGCTGCACCTGATACCAGTACGACCTCCCCTTCTTTAATTTTACCTACTTCTAGTATACCAAAATAGGCGGTCATACCGGGCATTCCCAATGTACCGATATATACAGGCATGGGTGCCAAATTGGTATCTACTTTAAAGAACCCTTGTCCATTAGAGACTGTATACTGTTGTACTCCACCCCAACCACTCAATACATCTCCTACTTTAAATTCAGGATGCTTACTTTCTATAACCGTTCCTATAGAACCTGCTCTCATCACTTCTCCAATCTGTACGGGTGGAATGTAAGATTTGGCATCATTCATCCATCCACGCATTGCTGGATCTAATGAAATATATTCTTGTTTTAATACAAACTCTCCCTCTTTAGGCGATGGAATCGGGTTCGTTTCGAAAGTCCAAGTAGACTCATCTGGCATTCCGAATGGACGCTTGGCTAATTTAATCTGCTTATTCATATATTGGTTAGTTTAATTTGACGCAAAAATAAGTATTCCTTGTGATATGTAACTTGAAGAGGGGATTAAATGATGAATGAGAAATGATGAATGATGAATGATGAATTCTTTGACGTTGAC
>CAYOBX010000682.1:0-2852 GCA_964402245.1 uncultured Saprospiraceae bacterium
GCTTTTTGCAACGAAGAAAGGAGGAAAAAAAACTAGTCAAGAGTCGATAGTTATTCTTGCGTCATTCCTTAAGTAGTCTGACAAAAATAAGCTAACAACTAATTATGTATAATCGTTTGATAATCAAAACTCTGCATCTTCGCATCTCCGCGTTTATTTTTGTACTCCTACTTAGTGGTTAATTTTCACCATATTAAGTAGCCAATACCCAAGAATTGGTATGATGAAAAAAGAAAGTCCAACGATCCGCTTCTTCCTCAATAATCTTTGCAGTAGGCTTTCCTGCGCCATGCCCTGCATCTATAGCTATTCTTATTAATACTGGAGGCTCGCCTGCTTGACATTTTTGTAATCGGGCAGCGAACTTGAAAGAATGAGCGGGTACGACCCGATCATCATGATCGCCTGTCATAATCATGGTGGCGGGGTAGTTAGTTCTTTCTTTTAATTGATGCAAAGGAGAATAGCCATATAAATTTTGAAAATGTTCCAAAGAAGCTTCGGAACTCCCGTATTCTGGTATCCACCCTTTGCCTACGGTGAATTTATGATAACGCAACATATCCAATACCCCCACTGCTGGAAATGCTACTGCAAATAGCTCAGGTCGTTGAGTCATACATGCACCTACTAATAAACCGCCATTAGATCCTCCAGAGATAGCCAACTTATTACTGGAGGTATATTGATTCTCCGTTAGATAGTCGGCTGCTGCCATGAAATCATCAAATACGTTTTGCTTCTTGAAAAGCATTCCTGCCTCATGCCATGCCTCTCCATATTCTCCGCCACCTCGCAAATTAGGTAAGGCGAATACGCCTCCATTTTCTAATAAAATTAGCCTAGAAGCACTGAAAAATGGACTTAGGTTGACATTAAAGCCGCCATATCCATATAGATAGCATGGATTGGTACCATCCTTTTTTAATCCCTTTTTATGAACTATAAACATAGATACTTCTGTACCATCCTTACTTTTATAGAAAACCTGTTTTTCCTCATAATCTGTTGGGTTGAATTGTAGCTCCGCTTCATGAAATAGGGTAGAGGTACCTGATGCTATATCATATTTGAAAATAGTGTTAGGGTATATAAATGAAGTAAAGGCGTAGAATAGAGTATGGTCTGTTTCTTTACCTCCGAATCCACCAGCACTACCAACGCCCGGTAACTTGATTTCACGCTTAGCTGTACCATCATAATTGAGCCTATATATACGGCTACTTGCTTTTTCAAGGTAGTTGGCAAAGAAGTAACCTCCTCCTGTTTGTACAGAGGCAAGTAGATGCTTGCCTTCTGGTATAATCTCTACCCAGTTTTTAGGCGAAGGACTATCTATAGCAATTTTTACCAAGCGATAATTAGGCGCATCAATATTGGTCTTTACATAGAAGTAGCCTTCTTTATGTAATACCACATCACTTTTGTGAGCGTAGCCTTCAAACAACTGTTGATAGCCTTGCGTTCTACCTAATTCTCGGTAATAGGTAGCATAGCCATCTGTACCTGGGGCTGCATATACAATATGGTATTTTTTATCTTCCGTTACTCCACCAAAGTGATACATATTCGCTTGATCTCGATCTTCAAATACTAATCGGTCGGAGGTTTGATCTGTTCCTAGTTGGTGATAATAAATAGAATGATATTGATTATTTCCTTTTAAAGCGTCCCCTTCTGCTGGCGCGGGATACCGACTGTAGAAAAAGCCATCTTTATACCAACTTGCACCTGAAAACTTCACCCATTTTAATGTATCTGATAAAGTTTTTTTGGTGGCAATTTCCATGACTTGAATTTCTTGCCAATCGGAGCCACCCACTGATTTTGTGATGGCCACATATCTGTTATCCTTCGAGAAACCTGCTAAACTGATCGCTTCTAATCCATCTGCTGATACAGTATTTGGATTAATAAATTCCATTACCTCCCCATCCAGTCCTTTTTGGTAATAAATAACAGGTTGATTCTGTAAGCCATCATTTTTATAAAAAAAATAATAATCGCCCGCTTTAAATGGAGAGGATAACTTTGGATAGTTGAATAGTTCTTCATACCGATCTGCAATTTCCTTGCGATACGGGATGGTGGATAGATGCTTAAAGGTTACTTTGTTTTGCGCTTGGACCCATGCTTTGGTATCTGCTGCGTTATCGTCTTCGAGCCATCGGTAAGGATCTTTTACTTGGATGTTGTGATAGGTGTCTACTTGGGAGACTGTTTTTGTGATCGGGTATTTCATGTGTTGTGCTTGGTGTATCTCCATGACTTCGTCATGGGTTACAGGATGTCGCCCTGTTAGGGCTAGTCGTGCTTGGTGTATATGCTCTAGGTCGTGAGTAAAGTACACTACCTAGAGCATATCAAGGAAAGTAAACGTGTCATCCGCGTTAACCTCGAAGAGGTTTCTGCGTTGAATTATGTCTATTTTGCATTATCATTTTAACAATATCAATGGGTAGCTTATTTATTTCCAACTCCCGAACTTTATAAATATTTTAATAAGGAATCTCGATAGCTAAGAGAAACGGGCACACTTTCAGAAGCGACTTGTACCATATTCCCTTCCAAATATTTTAAATGATTCAAATTGATAATATAAGAACGATGAACTTGTAGAAAATTATCTGGAAGCTCTGTTTTGACTTGGCTTAATTTTCCTTTAGTGACATATTTTTTTTCTTGGGTGTAAATACGTATATAATCTCCATAAGCTTGTAGCAAAAATAACTCATTTATATCGACTTTATAAATTCGTTTATTCTCTTTGATTGTAAAGGTCTTAGGCGACACCATACCTGTTGATTGCTCTTTGATTCTTTTTTTTGCATTGTTCACTGCTTTCAAGAATC
>CAYOBX010000683.1:0-2845 GCA_964402245.1 uncultured Saprospiraceae bacterium
CCTTCAAAGGGGGAAGAATCTGTGCAAATTGACAATATTATTGCTGAAATTGGCGACTTTTTGCCTTGAAAAGATATGGGTAATCAATACGACTTTAGTCTGTCCAGTTCCAAAGTCTTTAGACTTTTTGCGTTTATGACTAAACAAGCCTAAAGGTTTGTAAACCCGACAGACTATTGCTGATTAACTATTAAGAACTTATATACTACTGGACATTTTAGAAGTCAGAAGTCAGACCGTCAATTTCATTGACTGTCAGAAGTCAGACAATATAGGTTTAAAATACTGATTGTCAGGTGCTTGCATTTTTAAAGTCTGACCTCTGACAGAAAAATGTAGCCCCCCATCCCTTCGGGTTCGGAATTAGCATTCCTCATGGTCTGACCTCTGACCTCTTTTGTCCAGTAGTAAGAAGAACTCACTTCGTCGACACCTAACATCCTAAAAACAAACACCTTATGCAACTAGTTTTAGATTCAAAGGGCATTAAAATAGCCAATAAAAACAACGCTTTTCACTTACTAACAGATGGAGGACAGCGAACCATTGGTGCAGGTAAATTGACCAGCATTGCCATTATGGCCAACGTAACCATAGAGGCGAGTGCTATAAAATTAGCCATCAAAAATGAGATTCCCATCTTGATTTTTAACCACTACGGCAAAGTCATGGGCAGACTTTGGAGTCCTCATTTTCAAAGTATCGCCACGCTCCGAAGATACCAAGTAAAGTTTTTAGATTCTTTAGAGGCTACTGCCTGGTTAATAGACTTATTTTGGTTAAAAACAGAACAGCAAATAAAAAATCTACAGTACCTTCAGATGCGTCAACCTGTGTATGCAAGTGTATTGGGAAAGGCGATAAAATCTATTAAACAACAAAACAAAGGCTTTGAAAAGTATCGAGACCAAAGTGTCCAAGAAGTCAGAAATGCGTTCATGGGAACGGAAGGGACCATTGCTAGAATCTATTGGCAAACCATAGGAAATACCCTACCACGTGCCTACAGATTTCAAAAAAGAACCCGCCGCCCTGCAAAAGATAACTTTAATTCTGCGATAAATTATACTTATGGTATGCTGTATAGTGTAGTCGAAGCAGGTATATTTTCCGTTGGCTTAGACCCTCAGTTAGGTATTTTGCATGTGGATGAGTACACCAAACCCACCTTATCTTTTGATTTAATCGAAGCCTTTCGACCTTGGATAGACCGATTGGTGATAGAAGCTTGTGTTGATAATGTATTATTGAAAAACTATTTTAGTAAAAATCAGCATGGCATCTTTCTAAACAAAGAAGGAAAAGCTTTTTTGATTCCCAAATTTAATGAGTTAATGCGCAAAGAAATAAAATGGTTAAATCAAGAAGCAAGTGTTAAAAATCAAATCTATTATTTAGCGACTAGGTTGGCTCGGCGGATTCGAGCGACCATGGAAGAGTAGGGGATGAATTTTAATGAGAGTAACTATTCTTTTTATTACTTCTTAACGTTAAAGATTGTGCTTGTGATTGATTTACGACTAAAATCGCAAATCACAATCTTAATCATAAATCACAATCCGTTAGAAATAATAAATAATTTAGGTTCTTTGAATCTCGTGGAAAATCAGCTCGTCCGATGACTATCGTCGTCGGATGAGCTGATTTTAGCTATCCGGCGACGATAGTCATTGGACGGTTAAAATCTTATCACGGAATTTGTCGAGAATCATAATTTATAATAAATGCCAATCAACTAGTTAGATTAAGATTTGCGATTGTGCTTATGATTTGAGATTGACCTACGGCTAAAATCGCAAATCACAATCTTAGGGCGCAATCGGGATATGTCACCAAGTGCCGTAGGTACTAAATATTGGTAGAAAATAGCCCAAATTAATGATATTTTACCGTGCCGTAGGTACGTAACATGATTTTGAAACCCATGTTACGTACCTACGGCACGATTAGGTCTGCTTATTTGCCCTATTTATTGCGTTACCCATGTTTTGTCCCTACGGGACTTGGGGACATATCCCGATTGGGCATCAATCTTACGTGATTAAGTAAAAATGTATGGTCGTCTACGGTTGTGTTCATTCTAAAAATTTTTGTTTGACAGACCGTGAACCGTGTACCGAACAAAATCTATTGCTTGTAAACTACTTCTAACCATGAACATCCAACAACAAATTAGTGAACTTTATGCCAAGCAACAAGAAAAGGACTGGCAATATATCCCATTTTATAAGGTAGAGTGTTTTTGGAAAATTGGCAAATTACTTTTCACCACCTATGGGGAATTAATCGAAGCAGAAGCTCCATTTAAAGCAAAGTTAAAGATGATAAGGCAGTCAAATCCTACTTTACCCGAAGTGGCAAAATTGTACAAAATGGCTCGCTTCTATTCGACTTTTCCAGATTTTAATAAATTGTCTCCACTCTTGACCTGGAGTCATTATTTGATATTAGCTCTCATCACGGATGTAAAAGCGAGACAATATTATTATCAAGAAGCCATAGAAGAAAAATGGACTTTACAACAATTGCAGCAGGCGATAGACAATCAACAATTTCAGAGAGTGCTTCCACTAGTTTTAGGAGATAAACAAGCCACTATTGCGCATTCCAAAACTTATTTTCAGTTTAGTTTTTTAAAGAAATTTAAAATTAAAAAAATACCAGAAAGCGCCTTAGAATCGGCCTTAGTAGAACAGTTGCAGGCATTTCTAGTAGAGTTAGGTAAAGGATTTGCCTTTGTCGCTCGTCAAAAAAGATTGATAACGCCGAATGGTAAACAGCTATTTGTTGATTTGTTATTTTATAATTTTTTGCTAAAGCGATTTGTTTTGATTGACTTAAAAGT
>CAYOBX010000684.1:0-2830 GCA_964402245.1 uncultured Saprospiraceae bacterium
AAAGTTTAGTAAACGTCCATCCTAATCAACTGATTTTCAATAAGCATTTTAATTTAGCCCGTTATTGGCGTTAATAGCTAAAAGTCAACCAATCAATTTGAAAAAAAGTAAACGAACGCCATTTTGGAGCGTATCAGGTGCCCGTCTAAATGGTATATCTTACATCTTAGGAACGATGCATGTCAAGCCTTCTGTTAAAGGGAATAATTGGCAAGAAGTTTATGATAACTATATAGACTTGTGTAGCATATTTGCTACAGAGTTTCCCTTAGATAAAGTAGATGTTTCTTTGTTAAGTGAGTCCTCTTTATTAAAGGAAGACCAATTAATTTCAAGTTTGCTAACTACTTCACAACTCAATAGACTAGAAAAAAAACTACAAAAATCTTTAGGTCTTCCTTTACGTTCTATATTAAGAATGAAACCTATAATGATTGTTAATTTAATTAATGAACGGATCTTAGCAGACTGTAATCCTATTTCAATGGATAAACGTTTGTGGCAAGTAGCAGAGGAGAAAGGTAAAATTTTGAAAGGAATAGAAACTTTTGAGGAACAATTGCTATTATTAGAACGAATCCCAATTAAGTACCAATTAAAAAATCTGTTATCTATTGTAAAAAATATTGGTAAGTACAAACAACAGTTACTACATTTGGCAGAGATATATGATACTGGGGATATTCAAAAACTGTATAAAGTTTCTAAAAAAGGACTTGGGCCTATGCGAAAGTTTATGCTGAAAGATAGAAATGAGGTAATGACGAATAGGATCATAGAATTAGCTTCCAAACAACCCTTATTTTGCGCTATTGGAGCAGGACATTTAGCAGGAAAAAATGGTGTTTTGCGACTACTAAAGCAGAAAGAATTTACTATAAAACCAATTAATATAGTAGAGACGTAGCACTGCTACATCTAAATAATTAAGACATAACACTGCTACGTCTCTACTAATAAAATAAATTCAAATGTATAAATCCTTAATTATCTTTTTAGTGTGCTGTTGCTGTTACAACATAGGTCTTGCACAAGCAGATAGATGGCAGCAAAAGGCGATGTATGAAATGGATATTGATTTTGACGATACTCGCCATCAATTTGAAGGAACGCAGCGGCTAATTTATATCAATAATTCTCCTGATGAATTAACAAAGGTGTTTTACCATCTTTATTACAATGCCTTTCAGCCTGGCAGTATGATGGATGTTCGGTCTAGAACAATTGAAGATCCAGACCGACGAGTAGGTAGTCGAATCTATAATTTGGATACCCATGAAATGGGGTTTACGCAAGTGAAAACGCTTACCCAAAATGGCATTCCTGTAGAATTTAAAGACAATGGAACTATACTCGAAGTAACTTTAAAACAACCAATAGCCCCCAATGGCATTGCCATCTTTGATATGGAATTCCTTTCTCAAGTACCTCTTCAAATACGACGTACAGGGAGAGATAATGCAGAAGGTATTGCCTATTCGATGTCTCAATGGTACCCTAAGATGTGTGAGTATGACTATCAAGGTTGGCATGCGAACCCATATGTAGGCAGAGAATTTCATGGTATATGGGGAGATTTTAATGTGAAAATTACGATTGATAAAAAATATGTAATCGGAGGGACTGGGTATTTACAAAATCCAGATGAAATAGGAAAAGGATATGAAACAGGTAGTAGTGTTGTACAAACTTCTAGAGCAGACAAATTGACTTGGCATTTTATTGCGCCTAATGTGCATGATTTTGTATGGGCAGCGGACCAAGATTATGTTCATACCAAACGTCAAGCAAAGGATGGTCCGATGATGCATTTCTTTTATCAAAAGAATAACAAGACCACTGATAATTGGGAAGCACTTCCAAAAATCATGGATAAGGCATTCACTTTTATTAACAAGCACTGTGGAAAATATCCTTATGACCAATATTCCTTTATACAAGGAGGAGATGGTGGAATGGAATATCCGATGGCGACTTTGATTACAGGTGAGCGAACTTTGGGGAGTTTGGTGGGGGTCTCCGTACATGAATTGATGCACTCTTGGTATCAAATGATTTTAGGAACTAATGAAAGTTTATATGCTTGGATGGATGAAGGCTTTACTAGTTATGTTAGTGCTGAGGTGATGGATCATTTGCGAGCTACTAGAACAATCCCAGGCGATAAAGCAGACAATCCTCAATCAGGTAATTATGGAGGCTATTTTGCGCTGGCAATGTCAGGAAAAGAAGAACCTATGACCACCCATGCGGATCATTTTATGAGCAATTTTGCCTATAGTCGAGCTGCTTATTCTAAAGGAGCAGTGTATATGGCACAGTTAGGGTATATTATAGGTCAGGAAAATCTACAAGCGGGACTATTAAAATACTACGATACGTGGAAATTTAAGCATCCTAATTCTAATGACTTCATAAGAATTATGGAGCAACAATCTGGTTTAGAATTAGATTGGTATAAAGAATATTGGGTGGGTTCTACTCATCAAATCAACTATGCGATTAAAGGACTAGCTGAAAATTCAAATGGTAAAACACAGGTAAGTATTGATAAGTTAGGCGTAATGCCGATGCCATTGGATGTAACTGTAACCTATACGAATGGGCAAAAAGAAGTTTTTTATATACCATTGAGAATGATGAGAGGAGAGAAACCAGCAGAAGGAGGCATTAAGAGAACGGTATTAGAAGATTGGCCTTGGACGCATCCGAGTTATACTTTTTTAATACCTGCGGAGAAAGCGAAAATTAGTTCTGTTGAAATAGATACCTCTGAACGGATGGCAGATTTGGATAGAACAGATAATGTGTTGAATCAATAAAAAAGAAG
>CAYOBX010000685.1:0-2830 GCA_964402245.1 uncultured Saprospiraceae bacterium
CTGCTATGCACTAATTTTTTAAATTCCTCAGACAGAAAAATAATTAGAGCCAACTTGCGGAATTTATTATTTCGTTGTTACTTAGTTGTTTCTTATGTACTCATTTAAACTAACAATATGAAATTGTCCAATTTTCCTATACTGATATTTGCAACGCTACTGCTTTTATGTTCTGCCTGCCAATCCGAAGATAAAGGCCCACAAGTTATGAAGGCAGAGAATTTGGTGAAAAATCTTCAAAAACGATTAATTGAAGCACAACCTGGGGAGCAGTTTTTATTACCTGCTGGCACCTTTGAATTTAAAAGATCCATCTCTTTAGTAGATATACCAAATATAACGATCAAAGGAGTAGGGAAAGGAAAAACGATTTTATCTTTCAAAGGTCAAATTGAAGGAGCGGAGGGGATGCTCATAAAAAATGTGGATGGAATTACCTTAGAAGGATTTACGGTTGCAGATTCTAAAGGAGATGCGATCAAGACACAAGCCTGTAAAAATGTTGTTTTTAGAGATTTGGAAACTACTTGGACGACTGGGCAATTGCCTACCAACGGAGCCTATGGTTTATATCCTGTTAGTAGTACTAATGTCTTAATGGAAAAATGTGAAGCATCTTATGCGATGGACGCAGGTATCTATGTAGGGCAATCTACGAATGTGGTCGTTCGGGATAATTATGTACACCATAATGTAGCAGGATTAGAAATTGAAAATACAATTAATGGAGAAGTGTATAATAATCTAGCTAAAGAGAATACAGCGGGGATGTTAATATTCGATATGCCTGACTTACCTCAAGCTAATGGTGATAAAATTAAATTCTATAATAATGTTATGGAAAATAATAATGGGAAAAATTTCGCTCCTAAAGGCATGATTGTTAGTACACTACCTCCTGGTACAGGCATGAATTTAATGTCGCATTCTAATATTGAAATGCATCATAATACAATCAAAAATCACAACACAGTAGGTGTCTTGGTCAATAGCTGGTTTATCACTGGGAAACCTTTTAAGTCTAAAGATTTTGATCCATTCTGCACGAATATTCATATCCACGATAATATTATTGAAAGAGGAGCGGATGGCAATACCGATACTTCTACAGAATCAGGTCAGTTACTAACAGCCGTTTCTGGTGGAAAGGCAATGGACATTGTAATGGATGGTGTTTTTAAACCGGGGCTACCTGAGGTGAATGGAAATGCAAGTAGTTATTGTATGCGTAATAATGGGGATGATCTACGATTCCTAAATTTGAATGCTCAGAAAGGATCAGGATTGCAGGATTTCCTTAAAAATATGGATACCAATTATGCTAAGTTTGATTGTGAATTACCAGATTTTGATACTAGCGAGCATGATAAATGGATTGCCGTAAAGTAACTGAATAGGATTTTCTTCTTTCTATACTGTTCGGAGTATAACCACCTAGGTATATATATAGGTCACATAGCAAAACTATGTGACCTATATAACTTTATAGCAAAAATTCTTACTGATTTTTATTCACTGGCTTTCTACGTTGTAATTTTAAAACCAACCAACTTGTAGAATAGAGAAGGGAGAACAGAGAATAGAGATTGATTTCGTTTACAAACAATGAATAATCGTAGTTTTTTAAACGGATTGTGTCTCTATTCTCGCTGCTCTGCGCTCTGTTCTAAAAAGTGTATGGTTTTAAACTTTGTAATTTTAAATAATTCATGAAGAAACAGTTTTGTATATTTTTATTACTTGTTGGATTAGTATTTTTAATTCCTAATTGCCAAGTAGGTAACAAAGGCATAACTATTCCCATAGAACCTTACGAAAAGTTATCTCAATATCAATTTTTCCGAGGTAATCTGGCTAACTTAGAACCAAGCGACCGAGTCGTTCCTTACGATCTAAATTCTCCCTTATTTTCTGACTACGCATACAAAGCACGATTCGTATGGATGCCAGAAGGAACGAGTGCTACCTATACTACAGATCGAGTGCTAGATTTTCCCGACGGAGCTGTATTGATCAAGAATTTTTATTATGAAAATGATGAAACCGATGCTACAAAGGGTAGGCGAATTATGGAAACACGCCTATTAGTCAATCGAAACCAAGATTGGGAAGCCATAGGATATATCTGGAATGAAGAACAAACGGAAGCATATCATGAGGTCGTCGGAGATATAAAAGAAGTTGAATGGGTCAATACTAGTGGTCAAACGCAAACAACGAATTATATTATTCCCAATAAAAATCAATGCAAAAGTTGCCATGCTCATGGCAAACAACAAATACCTATTGGCCCAAAAGTCCGTAACTTAAATAAAGACTTTGCATATGCCGATGGTGCAATGAATCAATTAGAAAAATGGGTTTCTGTAGGATATTTAGATGGATATGATGCAGATCAAAATCATCCAAAAGTAGCTACTTGGGATCAAGAGAATACGGGCACATTACATGAGCGAACCATGGCATATTTAGATATTAATTGCGCGCATTGCCATAATCCAACTGGATCAGCTAATACCTCTGGCTTACACTTAACAGCCACTAATCCATTGGACTTAAAGTTAGGCATTTATAAAGCTACCGTTTCTGCAGGTGCAGGCACTGGTGGATTTACCTATTCTATAGTTCCTGGCAATCCAGAAGAATCTATAATGATTTACAGAATGAGTTCTAGTAATCCAGGAGCGATGATGCCAGAACTAGGACGTAGTTTAGTCCATACAGAGGGAGTTGCCTTAGTTAGCGAATGGATAAAAAATATGGAGGTAGATGATGCGATATTGGAATCAACTAAGTTGCAGTAGCTTATGATATAGTTTTTTAGAGGGCG
>CAYOBX010000686.1:0-2820 GCA_964402245.1 uncultured Saprospiraceae bacterium
CTTTTAATCAATATGTAGCTACTATTTTAGAAGAAGAAAATCGTTTGGAAGATTTGATGGATGAAATAAAGAAAGCATACTCTTTGCAGCGACTAGACCGCTACTTTAAATTATTGGGGAATCGCTTCAAGCCAGATTTTTTAGCACTTTATGAAAAATTGGTTCGGCAGTATATGGATACCAATACTGGTAGGGGCAAGTATATAGAGTGTTGTCAATATATTGATAAAATAGTCCGTCTAGGTGGATTGGAGGATGCTAAAATGATTGTAGCAGATTGGCGGAAACAATATCCAAGGAGGCGGGCAATGATAGAAGAGTTGGCTAAATATAAGTGGTAGGAGATGTCTTATTTTCACTAATATTTTTGTATTAGTGGAAAAATGTACTTGTTTTAACATTCATTTTTCTACGGATGATATTTTATTGATGGAAAAATCTTTACTTTTACCATTCAATAAACCTTGCCTATGAAAAACTTACTTATTGGAAGAAAAGAAGAAATAGCTATTTTACAGGATGCACTAGATTCTTATGAATCGGAAATGGTAGCTGTAATTGGTAGGCGACGAGTAGGGAAAACCTTTTTAATTCAGTCTGTTTATAAAAATCAGATTGTATTTGAAGTTACGGGTATACAGAATGCCTCTAAGAAAAAACAAATAGAAAATTTTATCCTGCAACTAGCTGAAATTTCAGGAAGCCCTTTTCCTATCAAACCTCCAACTAGCTGGTTACAGGTATTTGCTTTATTGACTTCGTATCTAAAACCAAAAGAATCATCAGTAAAACAAGTTATCTTTTTTGATGAACTTCCTTGGATGGCTACCCACAAATCTGGCTTTTTACAAGGCTTGAGCTATTTTTGGAATAGTTGGGCAGTTAAACAGAACATCGTAGTTGTAATCTGTGGTTCAGCTGCATCTTGGATGATACAAAAAGTTATCAATAATCGAGGGGGATTGTATAACCGAGTTACTAAAAGAATTTTTTTATCTCCCTTTACCCTACTAGAGACAGAGGCTTATTTAAAAGCAAGAAACTTACAATTTGACCGCTATCAAATAGTTCAAATTTATATGGCTTTGGGTGGAATTCCTCATTATCTAAAAGAAATAAAAGGAGGTAAAAGCGCAGTACAGAATATTAATCAAATTTGTTTTACGCCAAATGCGAAACTAAAAGAAGAATTTCTACGCCTCTACCCTGCCCTATTTGCCAATGCAGAAAATCATATTGCTGTCATTCGAGCCTTAGCTACTAAATGGCAAGGACTAACCAGAACAGAAATTAGTCAACTATCAAAAGTCGTAGAAGGCGGGAGTTTATCCAGAGTTTTGGAGGAATTGATTCATTCTGGGTTTATCTCAAACTATCGCCCATTTGGTAAGAAGAAAAAAACAAGACTCTACCGTTTAACGGATGAATATTCTCTTTTCTATTTAAAATTTATTGAAGGGCAAGAACATGAAGGTAAAGATATTTGGAATCATCTTAGTCAAACGCAATTATATAAAACGTGGAGTGGCTATGCTTTTGAAAATATTTGTTTAAAGCATATTCCTCAAATTAAGAAAGCATTAGACATTGCGGGGATTTATTCTCTTTCTTCCTCTTTTTACCATAAAGGAAATGAAAAGGAAGAAGGCGCACAAATTGACTTATTGATTGATAGGAAAGATGGAGTTATTAATCTTTTTGAAATTAAATTTTATAACGAAGATTTTGTAATTAATAAGGCAAATGCTGATAATTTGATGCAAAAAAGACGAGTATTTAAAACGGTTACTAAAACTAATAAGCAGCTATTTTTTGTATTAATTACAACTTTTGGTTTAAAAACGAATGGACACAGTATGAATTTGATTGCGCAGACGTTGACTTTAAACGATTTATTTTTGGAAGAATAATCAATTTATTATTTATGATTAAAATAGATACATGAAACTAACAAAAGCAGAAATTGAAGAAATCATCACTTACGAAATAATAGTAGATTGCTATTCTGAAGAGGAAGCCAATACAGGATGGGATATTTATATGGGGGAAAATATTATCTATCCATTTGAGGCAGAATATCAAGTAAAGAAAAAGGATGGCAAAAGATTTTGGTCTAAAGTGAAAGTGGTAGGTAATGAATCCGATTTTGAAGGGGGCAGTTATTATGTTGAAATTGAGTATAAAGAGATTGTAATACCTGTAGATTTAGATAAATTGAGGAATTTTAAGGCAGATGAGGAAACTATGAAAGCATTACAGGTTTGGCAACACCGCAATAATTATTAGCAATGAAAGATTTTTCAAAGTATATCAATACTCAAAACAAGGAACAGTTGAAACAGGAGTTAAAAGAACTTTATGCCAGTTTTGAGCTAGTCAGAGATTACTATCAAATAAAATTAAGGAAAGGTACAATAGATGAAAAGCTATTAACCAAGTACAAGAGACAGGTTACAAATGCCCTTTACTCTGATGATTTTGGGCAAGGTGGATTTGATGTTGATAAAGTGGATAAGATTACAGAAAGACTAAATAGTGACTCAACGTTTAAATACTATATTGAAGTGAGCTTGCATGCCATAGAAGAGTGTACCTCTATCGCCAATGATTATGGTGGAGATTTCGGAGATGACTTTTATATTTATTTTGAAGAATTGTATGAAGCAGTTCTAGAAGTAATAGTAAAAAAGAACCTTGTAGATAAATATAAAATTAGACTCAAAGAAATGGCAGATAATGCTTGTGAAGGATATGGGCATTATGACCAACTTCAAGATACGTATAATGAACACATAAAAGATTAATAAACCTACTTTTTAT
>CAYOBX010000687.1:0-2814 GCA_964402245.1 uncultured Saprospiraceae bacterium
TCATTAAGAAATCAAATAGTCATAATATCCTTTTCCTTAAGATCTAGCAACTTGTCTACTTCCTTAGTAAAAGAATTAGTAGCTTTTTGGACATCCTCTTCTTTTCCTTTACCCGCATCTTCCGAGAAGCCATCTTTAACAGCTTTCTTAATAGCCCCCATAGCGTCCTTTCTGGCATTACGAATACTAATCTTAGCATCCTCGCCCAAAGCTTTTGCTTGCTTTACTAATTGCTTTCTACGATCCTCCGTTAACGGCGGAATACTCAAGCGAATCATTTCGCCGTCATTCATAGGCGTAATACCTAGATTCGCTTCAAAGATCGCTTTTTCAATAGCCCCTAGCACTGTTTTTTCCCAAGGTTGTATCACCAATGTTCTCGCATCTGATTTGGAAATATTGGCGATCTGCTTCATTGGCGTAGGTGTACCATGGTAAGCTACTAAAATATCATTGACCATGTTTGGTCCTGCTTTGCCTGTTCTTAATTTTTGAAGCTCCTTTTGTAAACGTTCTATGGCAGATCCCATAGATTCTTGAGCAATTTCAATCGACATATTAATATCGTCGAGCATAATAGATGGATTTAATGTAATTAGTTAGGAATCAGTAATCAGTAATCAGGAGTCAGGGGTCAGGCTGTATTTCGTGAACAGGAGAACTATTTCGGCTTCGATTCAAAGTTATTCCACTTTCCATGTATGTAGCCTGCTCTGACTCCTGACCCCTGTCGCCTGACTCCTAGCCAGTTACGATTTCATTTAAAAATTATATACTACTGCTTCATCCCGCACTTTTATATCGTTTGTTTTCTCCATTTTATCAATGATAGAATCTATTTGTTGGTTCACTTCTTGAGAATTATACTGTAACAAGATATAACTTTTCAAGGACTCTAATGCTTCTGGCCGATTTCCAGATAATACTAAGCGTTTGATGGTTTCTCTAGCTACCTTTTCAGGTATTGGATTTACCTTACCATTTCCATTAGTAGGATGATTTTTTCCATTGGAATGCTTGGCATTCATAGCTGGAGTAGGGCTTGGCATTATCGGCTCAATTTTTTTATCTATTATTTTAGGAATTGGATCTAATAGCATCTTATGTGTATTAGAAGGAACGTCTTTGACTACTGGTTTAGTCTCCACTTTATTTGTGGATCCATTACTTCGTTCCAAGTCACTTGTCACTCGTGGATCTTCCTTTTTCTTGGTGACTCTAATACAACTTCGCCCTTTTTCGTTGACATATTGTATTAAATGATCCATATCCTTACTCTCTGAGATGATCGCAAATTCCACTTCTTTATCTAATTGCTCATGCAATCTCCCCATAAAAAAACTTATATAATTGGCTACAGCAGCAGGTGTTTTACCATTAGTAGCGACCCACTTTACACTTTCTCCTAGATGTTGTAATCGTTGTACTAAATTAAAAGGAACTACTTTGGCTTCTTTGTCCACAAACACATAGGCTCCATCACAAACCTGCTCTAACTTATTTAAGCTGATTTTCTGTAAGTCATCTATATTAATAAAGATTATTCTACTATATTGATCTGATTCCATTCGATTGATGTATAAGGAATGAGGCATACTACAGTCAGGATGTACACTATTCTACCTGACTCCAATATATAAATGCACAGCTTTTTTCAAGGGAGGACTAAAGTAATTTAAAAAAAGGTTTTTTACAATTTTTCTGACATCTATTTTCTATAAACCCCATTCTTTTTAAAGGAGCGTAAAAAGATTCAGACAAAGAAGTAAATCGTATATATTTTGTAACTATTTAGCAATCAGCTATTAGCTGCCAGTCTTTAGCTGAATAGTAAGAAATCGATTTACCAATCCAACTATTTGTCAACTACTTTTTCTTTGGATGAACAAGCAAAAAGATCAATATGCTTCACTTCTAAGCCTTGTTTTCTAGTGATAATCAGATCTTTTTTACGCTGAAACCATTTTGGAAAGTATGCTTGCAATTCATCAGTGTATTGTAATTCTGATAAGGCATTATCCATAAAATTTAGTAAATAATAATGCATCTTTATATCATCTTCCTTGATATTCCAAGTACTTTCTCCTTTTTCAAGCGTATAATTGGCATCCTCCAAAGTTTGAGCTACATGCGCTGCTGCTAGTTTGCCCATTGCTTGCCCAAATGATTGAGGGCGGACCATATGTTCATCATATAGATCGATATAGGCTTGATCGAATGGATCTTCAGGTTTAAATCTCATTCCTGTATAATGAAGCGTAAACAAACAGGCAATCTTATTGGAGGTAAGTTGGTCTAAAAACTGAGAGATTTGTACTTTTGATAATAAATCAAAAACCGCATTTGCTACAACCAAATCAACTTTTGATAAATCAACCAATTGGTCTATTTTAAAGAAAGTATCACTGATAACTTTGAAAGTTACTTTCTTAAAAGGCGTAAGCATTTCATACACTCCATTTATGTACGACCATTTATATTTATGAAAAGTAGCGTACTCTTCTAATCTATGGATCAATGCAGGAGCTAGCTGAGGGTCTTTTTCAATAAAAATCCAAGATTGATCTTGTTTTAATTTATCTAGAAAATACAAACAATTAGAACCCGTACCTGCCCCAAGATCCACAATTACTAATGGTTGGTCTTTCTTTAAATAATCAATGGCTTTCTGCTCAACTGTTTTATTTCTAGCCTCTACATCAAAAGGATAACGTTTAGCAAGCCAATCTATATCAAAATTTTTTTCTTCCATATGTTGTTTTGTAAGACGGATTACTAATCCACCGAGTATATTTCGCAAAAGTAAATTTAATT
>CAYOBX010000688.1:0-2802 GCA_964402245.1 uncultured Saprospiraceae bacterium
TTCAAAAATACGGGGTAGTTTTTTATCGAAATCCTCGATATTTTGAACAGCCTACCATGAGGAATTATTTTTCCTTTTGATAAATGAGCATAATCGTGGTCATAGGCTTCTAAAGCAGCTGTACAATAGACTTTTCCTGTTCTGGAAAGTAGCCCTAATCGCTCCTTTTTCTTACAATCTATGCTAATAACTGGACTATCTAAGCTCATAACACCCACTAGCTGGAAGATAATTTCAAACTGCTCATTGCGTTTGTCATACTTACCAGTAGACAAGCTTTTACTTAGTTTGCGATATTTGAAGCCCTTTTGTTTTAATAATCGCTTTACAAAGCCACCACTCACATTATAGCCAGTTTGTTCGTAAAACAAAGTAACTATTGCTCTGTGTTTTAAATGTATCCAATACACACTACTATCCGTTGGACTGCCAGCTTTACGTTTGTCTATAAAATCACTCAATGCTTTTACCAGTTCAGGATGGGTCAACTCTTTTTTTTTCGACCGCCTCCTTGGCGTCTTTGTTTGTTGAGAGGTATTTGAGCATATAATTCTTTATTCTTTAAATCTGCTTCTCCTCTGCGAATTCTTGCTTCACTTATACCTAACAAATTAGATATATATATTTTGCCACCATGGCCTAGTTTAGCTGCTTCTTGGGCCGCATAATGACGCTTTTCTTTCTCATTTAAACTTGAAAAAAACAAGCACATTTGAGCCTCAATTTCCTGATTATATTTTGTCATATTCTTTGGACGTAAATTCATCCAAAAATGTACATTTATTTATTTCACGTTACTTACTTCCCAATACAAAAATTACTAAAAATATTCCCCAACAAATCATCCGTACTCACCTCCCCCACAATCTCCCCCAAATGATGCAAGGCCCGCCGAATATCCATTGCAATAAAGTCAGAAGTAATGCCAGAGGACATTCCATTTAATACCTCCGACAAACTTTGGTGGGAATTTTGAAGTGCTTCCAAATGTCGAGTATTAGAAACAATTGGATCATCCAAATTAATTTGTTTTTGAATGACTAGCTGATAGAGCGTATTTTTTAAATGTTCGATATTCATTTGATGTAGGGCAGAAACGGTGACAATATTTTCGAAGGGAACCAAAGGAGAGACATATTCTTTAGGTTCAAGGGTAGGATTTTTGTCCATTTTATTTGGAAGTAGAAGAATAGTTTGATTATCTTCTGTTAATTTTTCTAAGTCTTGGAATACTTCTTCTGGACCTAATTTCATAGCATCAAATACATACATTAAAATAGCAGATTGCTGTACCTTCTCTAATGTTTTTTCTACGCCGATCGCTTCAATTTGATCTTGCGCATGTCGGATGCCAGCGGTATCAATTAAACGGAACTCGATGCCTTGGATATTGAGTATTTCTTCAATGGTATCTCTGGTGGTGCCCGCTATTTCTGAGACGATAGCTCTTTCTTCTTTTAATAAAGCATTGAGTAGGGTAGACTTGCCTGCATTGGGTCTGCCCGCAATAACAGTATTGACTCCTTTTTTTATCACATTTCCTAATTGGAAAGATTGGATTAAAGCGTGGATAACTTGCTGTATCTTTTTGACTAGTTCTTCCAATTCTGTTCTATCGGCGAACTCCACATCTTCTTCTCCAAAGTCTAATTCTAATTCAATCAAACTTGCAAAATCTAACAATTGTTGTCGCAATTTTTTGATTTCTTCAGAAAAGCCCCCTCGCATTTGCTGCATGGCGATGGTATGTGCAGAAGCGGAATTGGCGGCTATTAAATCAGCTACAGCTTCGGCTTGCGAAAGGTCCATTTGGCCATTTAAAAAAGCTCGTAGGGTGAACTCTCCAGCTTGTGCCATTCGAGCTCCTTTTTTGACAAACAATTGAATAAGTTCTTGTATAATATAGCTAGATCCGTGACAAGATACTTCCACTATGTTTTCTTTGGTATAAGATTTTGGGGCAACAAAAATAGACGCTAATATTTCATCTAGTATTTTATTTTCTTCATTGACTACCTTACCAAAATGAATGGTATGGCTTTTTTGTTTCAATAAATCTTTTCCTATAAAAACTTCATTAACAATCTGGATTGCATTGGTTCCAGATAATCGGATTACAGCAATAGCACCTGCTCCTGGAGGAGTGGCTAGGGCTACAATGGTATCTTTTAAATCATATCTACTGTACTGCATGGATTGCTTGCTATTTTGGGCAAAAATAGCCTTTTTGATGATAGAATAGAGTGGGGGATAGAGTTATTCAGTTTGGTATCCTTCTTGATTGGGTAAAATAGGTATTCTTCTATGCTTGGAAAGTCTATTTAGAAAAGAACGTGCGATCTGATCGTTCCAAACGATCTGACCGCTTTATTAAATACCACAAAGTGTCCGAGCTTAGAAGGATACCCGGTAAAATGTTATATAGCACTCTCTGCAAATAGACTTATGTAGTATAAATAAAATAAATTGCACAGTAAATCAATAACATAAATTATTGATTATCAATAATTTATAATATTTTTACACTTATTTCTCTTTTTTTATAACAGAGTAGGGAATTCAATAGAATGTCTTGAGAGAAAGGACTTATATTTATATCTTGCGTAACAAATCCAAATGAAAATCGAAAGAGCGATTCTCTCTAAATTACTGGCTGAAGGTCTAAGACTTGAAGCCAGTTTTTGGTTAAGGCAAATTTATTAATTTAATTTGCCTACCGCTCTCCCCACCTCCTTTTTGTTTCTAATATTCCAATCACCATAGGCCATAAATCTTCATACGGCAGTATTTCAATAGAGTGGG
>CAYOBX010000689.1:0-2798 GCA_964402245.1 uncultured Saprospiraceae bacterium
CATTCATCATTAAAAACTAAGCCTCCTCTTTATAATCCACAATACCTTTTATAGCTTGCTGATTAATTCTAGAAGCAGTAGGGTAAGCATATAATTTGTTGTAAATTTCCTCAATATCAAGTCCAGCTTTGGCAGCCAATTGTAATTCTTGCATTAATTCACCCGCATTGGGTGAGATAATACACCCTCCTAAGATCGTACGCTTAGTTTTCCATAAGCTCTTAGAGCTTACAAATAAAGTAATCTTACCATACTGATACTCCCCCACTATTGCTCTATCATCATCATGAAACCCTTGATCTTGTCGCCAATAATCAATTCCTTTTTCTTTTAATTCGCGTTCTGTATAGCCAAAAGAAGCAACCTCTGGTTCTGTAAAAGTCACCCAAGATAAATCACTTGGATCATGTTTTCTTTTAAAAGAACTTGTAAAATTATGAGTCAATAACTTTATATGTTTTTCTGCGCCATGAGAAAACTTATACAATCCAGCTGCATCTCCTGCAACATATACATCTTCATTAGTCGTTTGCAAATAATCATTCACAACCAATTTACCTCTCTCTGTAGTTTCTATACCTGCCGCAGCTATATTTAAATCTGAATAATTGAGGACTCTGCCTGCCGCCATGAGTACCGCATCAAATTGGAGCTCAGATTGTCCTTTTTCTTTATGCTTAATCACGGCCGTATTACTATCTTTAAATTCTACAACCGTACTATTGTTAATAATTTTCACTCCTTCTTTCTCAAAAACAGCAGCAAGAGTAGCACTAGTTTCTTCTCGCTCTACACTAATAAGCCGTTCTCCTCTATTAAGGATTGTTACCTGAGATCCAAATCGTTGAAAAGCTTGACCCATCTCGCAGCCAATAGCTCCACCACCTATTACCAATAAGCGTTCTGGTAAGGTAGTCAAGTTATAAAAAAGCGTTTCATTATTATACCATTTAACCTGTTCGATTCCCTTAATTGCCAAATATCTAGGTTTTGATCCAGTAGCTATCAAAATCCGTTTGGCTGTAAAATGTTTATCTCCAACAGATACGGTATTCTTATTAACGAATTGGGCCGTTCCAATTTCTATATCAATCCCTTGTGAGCGAAAGTAATCGGCACTCTCATGTGCTCGAATAACTTCCTGCTTCTCATGTACGTAGGCCAGAATTTTTTCCATATCTGCCTTTCCTGCTTTCGCCATACCATATTTCTCTGCTTGCTTGGCACCATGAAAATATTTTGACAAGTGAATGATGGCCTTGCTTGGCACACAGCCAAAATTAAGACAATCTCCTCCTATATGTTCTTCCTTTTTATCGATCAATAGAGGTTTCCAGCCAAGGGATTGTGCCATGCCAATAGCACCCAGTCCTGCAGATCCTCCGCCAATAATAATAATATCGTATGTTTTAGCTTCCATGTCTTGAATTGATAAGATAGAGAATATTGAAAAAAGGTAACTGACTAGTGACTAGTAGTCAGGGTTAAATGTTTTTCTAGTCCATCCGCTTTGCGGTTCGTTCGTTTGTGTTTGGAATTCGTCGTTTTTCCAGCAAATCTCGTCTCCTGTCAAACATTCTAAACTAAAAATGTACTTCATAAGGACTAAAATGTGCTTTTTATTCTTAAATATCAGAATTGTTCCTATAAAAAAGAACAAAACAGCAAGGCTTTTATCTATTTATAAAATAAAAATTTTATAAATTACTCTTAATCAATCATTTCTAAGTTTTATTTTTTCAAAATGATTTGGCATCTAATTAGCACTTTAGAATAAGTAAGTGGTCAAGTGAAAAAAATTACTTTAATCTTTAAAAACCTTAATTTATGAGTCATTCTTCATTAGCGCACGCCTTCCCTTCTTCGAGTACAACTACTACAGGAGATAACTTAAATGATTTAATGATTAATTTCCCTATAAAAGTTTTCAAAAAGGGGGCTTTTATCGTAAAGGAAGGTCAAACTCCTAAACATATTTATTATATACAGTCTGGAAAAACATTAGCATTAACTAATTATCCAGAGAGCGAAAAATTGCTAGCCAATGGCTTTTTCGTTAAAGGAGAATTTGTGAATTTCCAAGCTTTAACTAATAGTCAACCAGATAGTCATTCTATAAAGGCTTTATCCAAAGTTGAGGTCCGACAGATACCTACGATCGCGTTTCTATCTTTAATGCGACAACACCAGTTCTTAAATCAAATGGTGCTTCATAGTATTGTTCGTCAATTAGAACAAAAAACTAACCATTGTCACCAAACTGTTCTATATAATTCTAATCAGCGAATTGTTCAGTTTCTATTAGATTATATAGCTAAAGCTGGAGAACGAGTTGGTTATGAGTGGGTCGTCAGAGATTTTCTAACACAAGCTCAAATTGCCTTACTGTCTAATACAGGTAGACAAACAGTGAGTACCTTACTGAATGATCTTAGAAGAGAAAACATTATTCATTTTACTAGAAAATATATGGTCGTACGAGATCTAGAATTATTAAAAGCTTACCTAATAAAAGTTAAGTAAGTAGGAGTACAAAAATAAACGCAGAGATGCGGAGATGCAGAGTTTTGATTATCAAACTATTATACATAATTAGTTGTTAACTTCTTTTTGTCCGACTACTTAGCTCGACTTTAGCCATTAGCTTTTAGCAATTAGCGTCAAAATAGATGCCCACGTTACCTACTGCTTTATTTCTTTACAGACCTTAGAAAATAACAAGTGTAAATTAATAATGGACTAGAAGGGTTTTCTTATAAAAAAGTATTCGCTAAAAATTAGGCTAAAAACGGACAAGT
>CAYOBX010000690.1:0-2787 GCA_964402245.1 uncultured Saprospiraceae bacterium
TGCCTCTAAAAAACTATTAAAATCTACTGTTTGCCGAGTGCCAGAAATCTCCGTAAATTCTCAATGAGAAAATGATTAGATGTATATATCCGATTTACGCAAACAATTACTAAGAATTCGCTCAACAATCTTAGAAACATATAGTTCTGGCAAATCATGCCCCATTCCTTCAATAAATAAAGTCTCTGCAGTAGGGATCATTGAAGCATATTTTTTTGCATGCGCTATACCTATCAAAGGATCCGTAGTGCCGTGTACTACTAAAACAGGTAGTTGAAGTTGTTTTAATCCCTTATATCTCGATCCCGATTTTTTAATAGCAAGGCTATGCTGGTCTGTAGCTTTCATATTATAAGCCCGCCTCTTTCGTACTTCATACAATGCCTTTTTTAAAACCCTCTCCGTATCAATGGTGTAATTTCCTTTACCTTTCAAAAGTTGTCGAATAGCTAAGTGCAGTTTCAATTTGTTGGCCTCTGGTTTAACATTCTGTCCATAGCGCAAGCCAATTCGAGTAATATCTAACATAAATTGTCGAGGCACATTCGTTAGTTGCTCATCAAAATAATATCCTGTAGACATAATTGAACAGAAAGACAACACTCGATCCGAATGACTAATGGTTAATCTTTGACCAATCATTCCCCCCATAGATACCCCTATAATATGGGCTTTGTCAATAGACAATTCATCTAATACAGCTAATCCATCTTTCGCCATCTCTTTCAAAGTATAGGCATTGGTTTTGCTCCAATCTTCCATCCAATCAGACATCCCTACCCCTCGATTATCATATCTAATCACTCTATAGCCTGCATCTACTAAAGGTTGAAGAAAATAAGTCGGCCAATCCAACAGCGTTTGGGTATGTCCATTTATTAAGAGAATATTTCCTTTTTTGGGTTCTCCAATGGCGTTGTAAAAGATTGTCACTCCATTGTTATTGGCAGTGCCAGTGGCACCCGTAATGAATTCTTCTAAGGGTGCTGCTTGTACCTCTTTGAGGAGTCGGTTATCTTTAGTTGATAATTTTGGTCCAGTAAATAGAAAAATAAAAAAACCAATTCCTAATAAAAGGAAGCCTATGAATAAGTAGATCATTGATATTATTTTTTGCTCTCTGGCAAATTCTGTGATTGTAGTTACAAACTATAGCAGTCAGGCTAAGTAACGACAAAACAATAACTTGACCATCTAGGACGGATTCTTTTGCCCTCATTTTTCCTTTGAAATCGGTCATAGTATCAACAATACTCCCTCTTTCAAAGAAAAACTGAGAACAAAATATATCAAAGCTACTGCTTGCCGATTATCAAGAGCTATCTTCATAAATAGCTAATTATTAAAGAACCTTATTCCTTATTCAAAGTAGCAATCCCAATAGCTTGTTCTCCTGCACCAGTATACAACAAATATAACTGCTCATCTGCATCTTTAAAAATATCGGGATCTCTCAATTGATTCACTCGTACACCCATTTCTCCACGCATAGAAGGAACTTTTTCTAAATTGGCGCCCTCCCACTCTAGTTCAGGTCGAAGCAATTCTTTGGATGGACCCATTTTCCAGTCATTCCAATCATCTGAGCTAATATCCATCTGGGAATATAGGATTCGTTCTGGTTTATCTCCTACTCTAGAGTAAAAAATGTATACCATATTCTCTTCTTGTAATAAGCCAGAGTGGCGTACGTCTGTACCGCATAGCCATCGCTTACGCACTTCAAAATTATCCAAACCATTAGTCGAGCGATATAAAAATCCAGGCATCCCCAAAGCGTAAGTATAGTTTTCTTTTGAAAATACTCGAAGATAGGGCGCACCAATATACCCAGAAACTGGCTCAAATTGAAGTCCATCTTTTGAAAGGGCTACTTTTGCCAACTGTAAATTACCTTCCACTACTCCATGATAGTATAGTCGGATTTCTTTTGCCACTTCATCAATGATTACCTCTGGGCTGGCTACGTGTGGAGTAGTTGGTGGAGAACTTTTCATTTTTTGCGCATTACGTGCTTCCCACGCTTTTTTTGCATCTCCCCCTATTTTTGATAAGGCTACTAGTTCTGACCAACTGACATATTTTTTAAGGGTACTTATTCCGATGGCTGGGGCTGCTACAGTAGAGGTGCCTGATTTTTCTAAAGGCATTATTTCCCCATCATACATGGTCCAAGGACCTTGCAGGCTATCTGCATAGGCAAGACGCAAGTACTGTCCTTTATGGTGTGCAAAATAAAGATAATATCGTCCCAAGGGTTGTTCTATCCAATCTGGGACACGTATTAAGGAAGGTCCATTGATATTGGTATATCCATATTCTTCAGCCTCTTTTTCTAATCGAGAGTGCATGGTAGGGTGAACAATAGGAGTCGGAACAAGTCGAGAAACAGTGAAGGTTTGTATATTCTTTGTCTGGAGATCTACTTTTGGTTGGATCGATTGTTGGAATAGGAAAGCGGTTATTGCTATACCTACCGCTAATACAACTAATAGGAATAAAACTACTTTTAGAACCTTCATTCTGTTTTAAAACAAAGGTAATAAATTCTATGTCAAAGATAAGAAATATTCTTTTAGACAATCTTTATGCATTATGGGTAGGTGGGTTCATTTTTCCTCGAATCTCTTTTAATTTCATCGTCATGGAAATTGCTTCTTTTTCTACCCATTCATTATATTCCTCTATAACGTGTAGTCTATATTCGTCTTCTATATAGCCTTCCTCTACTATTTGATCTAAACCCGCTACTTTTGACCATATTCCAACTTTAGATTTAAAATTTTC
>CAYOBX010000691.1:0-2779 GCA_964402245.1 uncultured Saprospiraceae bacterium
TTTTACAATATTTATCTAATTGATTACCAGTTATTTATAATCTAATTTAAGCATTAAGTAAAGAAATGATAACTATCCGTATGCCTAACATCCGTGGTTAAATCAAATCTGTGGTTAGAAAATTATTAACCACGGATTTGATTTAACCACGGATATTAAAATTGAATAATATTAATTTCTAATTTGACAAGCTATTTAATTGATAGTCAATGTTTTAAATATTATATTTTTTTCCTTGACGCCAATTCGATAGAAAATCGGGAACAAAGCTCATTTATTTTTTCGACCGTACGGTCGAAAAATATAAATAGCTGAAATGAATTCGTAAAACGAATGAACCGCTCGCGGTCGGGCTAGTCGTTTTCAATGACTTGCAAGCAAGCCATTAGAATAACTTTAAACAACTTCAATATGCAGATGGTATAAAACAAATGATTGAAAATGATATTGCTTACGCTAATAAGTTTAAGGTTAGGAAGATAAATGGAAAAGGCAATAATCGTAAATTTCCTTCTATTTGATTATTTTAGCCCCGTAATCCTTTAGGACTATTAGATAAGAACCTTTATTCTAAAAATTAAGCCAGTTTAAACTCAATTTAATTTTTGCTATTAATTCATTATGGAGCATAATATAGAACTACCGAACTTTAACCACCCAGAAGTAAGCGTTTTCTATGAATACGATTTATCTATTCCAAAGGAGAAAGTTATTCCTATCTTGGAATTACCAAGAGAAACACTTATCGAGGATTTGGAAACCATGATAATGGATTCTATACAACGGGACTCTTTCTTTAGAAATTATCCTGATGAAGATAAATGGTGGGAATTTCATAAGCATGCCCTATGGGTATTGGTGGAAATAGAAGCTGTTGAAGCTCTACCTACTGTTTTAGAATTGTTAAAACAAAATGATGATTTTAATTGGTTTTGGTTTGGTGATTTTGCAACCGAAGAATTTTGGGAGATTATATATCATCTTGGAGGAAACCGACTAGAAGAACTAAAAGAAATTGTTTTGAATGCTGGTGAATGGGTTAATAGAATTGTTACCACTACAGCGGTAGAACAAATTGGTTTACATCAACCCGAAAGAAGAGTTGAAATTATTAAATGGTTTCAATCCATTTTAGATTCGTTTTTAGATATGTCTGATGAAAATCCTGCCCTAGATGGAGAGGTGGTTTCATCGATAATTGGAGATTTGATTTCGTTACATGCAAAAGAACTACTTCCTCAAATAAAACTTTTAGCAGAAAGAGATTTAGTATTTGAAGGTTTTGTTGGAGATTTAAAATCTATTGAAAAGGATATACAAGATAAAAATCACCCTTCAAGTAAAAGAAAAATTTTTCCTTCCATATTTGATAGATATAAAAGTGGGATGAATTATCATGGCTATCGAATGAAATATGATGAAAATTACAAAAAAATAAATACGCCCAAACCTGCTAAATCTTATGAACCTACCTTCTTATCAACTCCAAAAGTAGAGACAATCAAAAGAGAAGGTAAAAAAATTGGAAGAAACGACCCTTGTTCCTGTGGTAGTGGTAGAAAATATAAAAAGTGTTGCTTGAAGAAATAGTAGAAATATATATTATGCCCTCTTCCCTAGAACCAACCGTATTCAAATAGATAGAAGGAAAACTCAAAATGTAGCCCAAAACAGCTAAATCATTAAAGTAATACATGATTTAGCTGTTTTTATTTCCGTCAAACAGCTAAATGTACTTAATTTATCTATATTTAGCTGTTTAGAGTTTCGTCAAACAGCTAAATGTGTTTATATTTATGTAGATTTAGCTGTTTCTAATAAAGCAAGACTTTCTTTTACGGATAATAAAACCTCTATAGCGCATGAAACAGACCCAGAAATTAGTAAGTAGAGAAGAAGAAAAGCAACGCTTACTGCTAGCCTTAGCATCTAACAAACCAGAGTTAGTTGCACTTACAGGTAGAAGGAGAGTCGGGAAGACTTTTTTGGTCAGAAAGGCTTATGAAGACCATATTAAATTGGAAATTACAGGCTTACAAAAAGATAAGCAAAAAGCTCAATTACAGAACTTTCTGATAAGTATGCGTGCTTATGGTTTATATACAACAACAGAGAAAGCACCTAATAATTGGTTAGAGGTCTTTTATTTATTGACACAGGAATTAGAAAAACAAAATTTTACTAATAAGTATGTTGTCTTTTTTGATGAATTACCTTGGATGGCAGGGAAACGCTCAGATTTCATTTCTGGTTTTAGCTACTTCTGGAATAGCTGGGCATCCAAGCAATATATAGTCGTCGTAATATGTGGTTCTGCTACTTCTCGGATGATTGAAAAAGTCATTAATGATAGAGGTGGATTGCATAACCGAATTACAGACATCATCCACCTACACCCTTTTACGCTCAAAGAAACAGAACAATTTTTAGTAGCCAAAAATATTAACTACCCTCGGTATCAGCTATTACTGCTTTATATGGCAATAGGAGGCATTCCAATGTATCTTGATTTTATAAGGAGAGACCTTTCAGCGGTTCAAAATATCAACGTTTTATGTTTTAGAGAATCAGGTTTTCTGTTTGATGAATTCAATCGGTTCTTCACTATCCAGCGGTATATTTTCATCCGCACTAAAAATCATTTTGACGTTTAAGCCCCAAACATCTTTAGCTCTGTCAATTTCTGCTTGAAATGCAGCTTGATTGGCATCATCAATACCTGCATAATCCGATGCCTCAAGTTTGCACGATGCCGATATTCCAAGTTTTCAACTTGGAA
>CAYOBX010000692.1:0-2778 GCA_964402245.1 uncultured Saprospiraceae bacterium
ACTCCTGGTGGTAAAATATAGTTTGGACGATCTTTATCATCGTAAGTTGTATAGGTATCATTGATTAGTGTACCTCCTGAATTTTGTCTACGGGTAAGAACCGTTCGTCCTCTCTTGTCAGTGAAGGTTATGGATTGTCTATCACCTCCAGGTTCTGTCGTTGTTTGGGTATGTAATTCACCAGTACTATAGCTAATATCTCCAAGTATCGAAATAGCTTCTTCATTTTTTCCATACTCCGTGAAGGTGGTATGCCATTCAATTTGTAAATCACCGCAATCCGTTACAATCAGAAAACTTTGTTTTTTTTGTGGACTTTTACAAGTACCATATCTAACCAACCGCAATCTGCGCCGCCAACAAATAATCAGGAATATCAAAAGCTTCCACATAGCCTAAAGCCTCTGCTCGAACCTCCTCGCACAATTCATCCACTACCCTACGGATCGCTTTAGTTTTAGCACCATTCATATATTCATCTTCCAAGTACCAACCCTTATGTTGTTCAATCGTATGCAGGGCATATAGTTGGCATAATTTATTTAAAGCAGCTTTAGTGGCAGGGTCTTCAGCCGAATCAATCTTAGCAATGAATTGCTCTAAAACTTGTCGCTCCACATAGGCCTCTGCCAGAACTAATAAATGGTTTTGACATTTTAAAAAGGCTTCATAGGAAGAAATTCCCGTTTTAATCCACCCTCGTAGTCGTTGACCTACGGCATAGGTCAATTTACTTTCTCTATATTGAAATGCCTGAACATGAAAATAAGGATCTAATAAATGTTCTGTGTCCGTCTTTCTGATAGATAGTGGATTTTTCTCAACAATCGTGGTAGATAATCGACCACCTATAAATCGTAAAACCCCCATCATTCCTTCTGCATGAAAATTTTCATTAAATGCAGATAGTACTCCTTTCGCTACCAATTGCATTAAGACCGTATTGTCTCCTTCAAAGGTGGTAAATATTTCAGTATCCGCTTTTAAATCCGCAAATCTATTTTCTGCCAAATAGCCCTTACCGCCGCAAGCCTCTCTACATTCTTGAATGGTTGCTGTAGCAAACCACGTAGCATAAGATTTCATCCCAGCAGCTAAAGTTTCAATCTCACGAATGTCGTCCTCTGTTCGATTCACATATCTGTCCGCCAAATAATCTAAGCCAAAATGACAAGCATAAGCTTTCGCCAATTTAGGCATCAATCGACGCTGATGACTTGGATAATCTAAGATCAAATGCTCTGGTGCTCGATCATTCGCCCCAAACTGTCTTCGCTTAGTAGCATATTTAATAGCAATGGCTAAAGCAGATTTAGCTGCACTTAAGCCTGCCTTGGGTACGCATACCCGACCACCTACTAAAGTGCCAAGCATCGTAAAAAATCGTCTGGAAGGATTATCAATTGGACTGTGATATTCGCCTTCATCATTAATAGCACCAAACCGATCTAATAGGTTTTCTCTAGGTACTCGAACTTGATCGAACCATATACGTCCATTATCTACCCCATTCAAGCCTAATTTATAACCATTATCTTGCACCTTAATCCCTGGTAAAGTTTTATGATCTTTATCCCTTAATGGAACTAGTATAGTATGCACACCATGATTTTGTCCACCAACTATCAACTGCGCAAATACAGCAGCCATTTTGCTATGCAATGCATTTCCGATATACTCCTTTCCTGATTCAAATCTTGGAGAATGTATGATTAATTCGTCTGTATCTTTATCATAGGTTGCCGTAACTTCTAAGCCTCGGACATTAGATCCATGCCCTGTCTCTGTCATTGCAAAACAGCCTGATAAATCTAAATATCCTGTATCTCTTAAATATTTATCGTGATGTTTTTTAGTTCCTAAATTAAACAAGGCTCCTCCAAACAATCCAAACTGCACCCCAAATTTAATAGCTAAACTCAAATCATGGTATCCTAAGGTTTCAAATAAGGCAATATATTCCTTCATATTATCTTGCCCTTCATATTCTTTTGGAAATGCCCACGCCCCATATCCTTGCTCTGCTAGTAAATGACACCATTCTAAAACCCGATCTCTGTAGGCTTTTTTAGAACGCATGGTTTTATATTTAAAAACAGGGTCTTCTAATAGCTTCTTTACCCGCCGACGAAATTCAGTAGTTTCTCCGTCTAACAGAGCCGTAATTTGCTTGGGGTCGAAAGAATAGGTAGGAGCTACTTCACTTTGCTCATTAGCAAATAGGCGTTCATAAGTCGTATCACTCACCAAGCCTAATGATTCCTCTAAATCCATCAAGGCTGCCTTTTCATCTGAATTCACCCATGCTTTTACATCTCCTTTTCTCGCACTTTGTCGAGCCATTTGCATACTCAAAGCTACCAAAGACTTCTTTTTCTTGGTACTTAGTTTTTTAGAGGCTCTTACCAATAATGCTTCCCAATGCTCAAATAAATATCTTGGTGGTGGATTCCTAGGATCACTCCATGTTTGGATTAATTCTAATTCTCCTTCCCCAAGGTGCTTGATCTCACTAGCTTTTTGTCTTAATAGCTTAATTTCACTAGGTGTTAATACAGAATCAGACCAAGCAGCAAAAAGCATTGGAATCAATGATAATAAAGCTGGAGAATAATCTTGTAATAGCAGCGGATTTTTACTCATTCTATGGTTTAGTTTAACATCTATACTCGAAACAGGATAAATTGCCGAAAATGAAACTTCCCAAGTCTCGAAGACTTTGTAAGTTCGATCCTGACAGACTTACAAAATCTTCAAGATTTGGGAAGTCTAATTCAA
>CAYOBX010000693.1:0-2774 GCA_964402245.1 uncultured Saprospiraceae bacterium
ACTCATTTTTTATTCATAGGGTCTATGCGGGCAGCCTGCGGGTATGCGAGACCGTCAGACTGTGAAAAAACCCTTCAACTTCTTTATAACAATTGATCTACGGGTGGAAAATATTTTGTATCTTGGAGGTATCATCAAACGAGACACTTAAATGATAAAAAAAGGACAAGACCGTAACCAATTACAGATGCTCTCTCTTGAAACTTTGGTAGCAAACCATAGCATCGTTCGGGTTATCGATGCCTTTGTTGATGCCCTCGACCTTAAAGAACTCGGCTTTATCATCAAAGGACAAATCAAAAATGGAGCACCTGCTTTTCTCGCCTCCGACCTCCTCAAACTTTACTATTACGGATATTTGAATCGGGTTAGATCGTCTCGAAGACTAGAACGGGAAGCGGTCACCAACATCGAAGCCATGTGGTTACTCCGTGGCGTGCGACCTGGCTACAAGACCATCGCCAACTTCAGAAAGGACAATCCTGCTCCTTTGAGAAAAGTGTTCTCTACTTTTAATAAATTTCTCAAAGGGCTTGGTCTTTTTGATAAAGACAAAGTTGCTGTGGACGGTTCCAAATTCAGAGCGCAGAACAGTAAGAAAAATAACTACAATGAAAAAAAGGTGGGTCAACACCTCGACTATATCAACAAACAGACTCAACAATATTTGGACGATTTAGATCAACTCGACCTCGCCGAGGATAAGGAAGAGAACGAAAGTAAAATGGAACAAAGAATTGAAATCGCTCAGAAACTCGATCATCTTGCTCAACGAAAAAACAAATACAATGACCTAAAGCAAAAAGTGGAACAAGCAAGAGAACAAGGACAATCTCAAGTCAGTACCACCGACCCTGATGCAAGAGCTTTACCTAAAAAAATGAATATCGTCGAAGTAAGCTACAATGTTGTTAGTGCAGCCGAAATGAAGAACAAACTCATTACCAATTTCAACGTATCCAATGAAGCTGACACTTATGCCTTAGCTGATGCTGCATTGGATGCAAGAGAAGTGTTAGAAAAAAAAGAAGAGGAGTCCCTTACCGTTCTAGCTGATAAAGGATTCGATACAGGGAAGGAATTGAAGAGATGTGCTCAAAACAATATCACCACTATTGTCGCTCCTAAGAAAAGAGTGTATGCAAAAAAAGATAAGAACTTCGCCAAGGCTGTTTTTCAATATGATGATGAGAATCACGAGTACATCTGCCCCGCCAATCAACGACTGACCACCAATGGAAATTGGTATGAAAAATATTCTAGCAAGGACACTCAACATCGAAAGTCTTACAAATTCCAACGATTCACCGCTCCTTTTTCTGTTTGTAATAATTGTCCTTTTAAAGATAAATGTGTAGGTCCTTCCAATCTCAAAAAAAGCAAAGGAAGACATATCGAACGTTCAGAATATGAAGACTATGTTGAAGATAATATCGAACGATACCAACTCAACAAACCACTCTACAGAAAACGACAAGAGACAATGGAACACCAATTCGGCACCATCAAAAGACAATGGGGATTTGACTACACCTTGTTAAGGACTAAAGAAAAAGTCGCTGGAGAGGTTGCCATCATCTTCACTTGCTATAACCTTAGGAGAGCCATGTCCATTCTTGGCATTCCGGAGTTGATAAAGCAGATAAAGGATGCTTGTTCTTCTGTAAATGTCTTGTTGGGAACTATTTTAAAGCGATTTAACGTATTTTTGTTGGATACTATATTTTCCAAAAGAAAAATATTTAAAACAATAAATTCCCGTAAACCGCATCTATGGGCGGCATAGGGAATGAATTTTGCGAACGGGCAGGTTTTTTCACAGACTGCCGTTGGGTGCAAGTAAAAAAAAACGACGAAACAGTTAAAGCATAGTGAATGGTACAAAGAAAAAAAATGAAGCACCTGTTAATCATCTTGGCAATTATCTCTTTAATGAACTGTAAGGTGCAAAAGCTTCCAAATAATCAAGAAATTACAATTAATAGTCTTGAACCTGGGAAATGTTATTTCACATTGCAATTGGAAAATGAAACCGAAAAAGAAAATAATATTTTCCAAAAATCTTTTACCCTTGAAATAATACCAACTAAATACAAAAAAATCGAAACGAACTATTCCTCTAATGAACTGATATCAAAAATGGGTACAAATAAATATTTAAGAATTCAAACATTAGAAGCACATACTAAATTATTAATCAAAGATGTCAATCTCTCTAATTTCACCACAATCAAAAATCCAAAAGGCTTTATGTATTGTCTAGTTGAAGTTCCTTCAGAGTGGAGGACAATTTATAAAAAAGACCTTTTACAAGACAACTTTAAAATAATTGAGAAAAAGGTTATTGAACATTCTAAAATAAGGAAGACTTATGTTAAACGAAAACCAAATCAATTGAAAACAAATCAATTATTTTTCAAAAGTGGTAATTGGTCTGAACCTAAAGTGGCAAATAGAAGTATGTGTGATGGAATGCTTTTTATTTATACTGTAAAGAAAGAATTAATAAATTTAGGATATTCACTTAACTTAGATAATGAGTTAGATGAAAATACTAAAAAAGCAATTGTAGATTTTCAGAAAAAAAATAATTTAAAAGAAGGTCAATTAAATATAGAAACCTTGAAAAAATTGGGCATTGATTATTAAAAAAAAGCCAGCAGCCAACAATGCATACCCGTCAATCGTCAGCAAAAGCTGACGACTGCGGGTATGCGGAGACGTTAAGCAGAATTAAAAGCCCTATACGGGCATTCAATTCTGCTTAACGTTGG
>CAYOBX010000694.1:0-2772 GCA_964402245.1 uncultured Saprospiraceae bacterium
TGTGATCCGATAGTTGCGCCAGTTTGTGATTTAAATTGCGAAATCTTTAACCCTTCGACCTGTAGTTGTGATCCTAGGCCAACACCTAGTTGTCCAAATATATGCGAAGTATTAGATGAATCGACTTGCTCTTGTAAAGCTATTCCTAATTGTGGAAATATAACACCTGTTCAAGAAATTTGCGATGGAATAGATAATAACGGTAATGGATTAATTGATGAAAATCTAGATTGCACTACTTGCCCTGTTTTGGATTATAGACCTGAGAATACTTTCTGTAATTGTACAGCTCCAGCAATTAATAATATAGTTGTTAGTAATGTAAGAGCATGTACACCAAACAATTCCAGCTCTTTAATTGATGTAACACTCTATTTAGATTACGCCCCGGCTAATGGAGCCCTTAACTTTACGGGTGATCTAAATTTACAATATGACATTCCTAAAAACAATACCAATAAAATATTAATTCTCAGAGATCAAGTTATACAATCAGACGGACGAACTATCAATTTCTTGGTTACTTATGAAGGACACAAAGGCTGTTATTATGTATTAAGAGATGGTGGCTTGGCACCTAAGGTATGCGAAAATGTTTCCCCTATACCAGAACCTGATAAGCCGATTGATACTGGGATTTCTGATACGGTAGATAATACTAGTAATGAAAATGGATCTCAGGAATGTGTACTGCAATTTATATCCATTGACAATATTAATAGATGTTCTGATAATGGTTCTCGATTCAAATATAGTGATGATAACTTCTTAGCTAATTTAACAGTTCATTTTGAAAATGCTCCTATTGGTGGTATTCTTCAATTGGGAGGTGCTTCAACAAAATCTGTAGTGGTAGAACATTTAGATAGCAAAACTTCTCATACTTTTAGCAATGTACGACTCCCTGCTGATGGAGAAGAATTCCTACTAACCGCTAGTTTTACAGAAGGAGATTTTTGTTCCTATACCCAAACAATCCCAGCCCTACATATTACAGAGAATAACCCATGTAAAGATTGTAATATATTGGGAACGAATATTTTAAATATACAATGTGAAGAAGATATAGTCTATTTTGATTTGTTTGTTACAGGAAGTGAGATTGGAACCACTTACCAATTGAATGGCGTATCTGATAATCATACAGGAACTTATAATCAATTATCTTCTTTCAAAGCAAATAAAAGAGAGTTGCTTACTCTTGAAGTGATTGATGGTATAGAGTCGGGCTGTGTTTACGAATTTGACTTAGATTTAACTGCTTGCATCAATGCATCTGGTAGAACGGTTGCCGATAATCAAGTAAGCGTACAATCTGAAGACTTGAAACAATTAGAATTCTATCCCAATCCAGCAAAAGAAAAATTGGTAGTTGATTATCAATTTAAAGATACTAGAAGTAATCAATCAATTGATCTATTTATATATGATCTGATGGGCGTTTTACAAATGAAACGTACTATTACAGACGCTAGTGGTAGAGTAATGTTGGATATTCAAACACTTGAGAATGGTATTCATTTATTAGTATTGAACAAAGGAGGATTATTGTCTATGCAAAAATTTGTTAAAGAGGATTTGAAATAATTTGTCAAAGAATCTAATTTTTTAAAATAGACTTATTACTCTTTAAGAAATGCTTCTATGAAATTTGGATTTTTTCGATAGTTTGTTTTAAAAAAATTAGTGCATAGCCCAGCTACGGACTCATTTTTTAAAGCAAAATAGCGGAAAAAGACATTTTCAGAGGAGTGTTTATTAAAGGGTAATAAGTCTAATACAAGCTCAGGTTCAAAGCCATAGCTGTCAGGCTATGGTTTTGAAATTGCGTGCGATCTGATCGTTTTAAACGACCTGACCGCTTGTCTTAATATCAATTGCTGTCCGAGCTTAGAGGGATACCCGGGTTTTTTTTCAAAAAAACCTAGCAAAATAGCTACCTTTAAAAAAAGAATATCAAAGCTACTGCTTACCGATTGCCAAAAAAATTCAATTACCTACCAACTTGGTTCTTTTTTTGCTTTACATAGTTTCTTAACTATGTCTCCCTCCACCAAACACATCCTACCTAAAGTAGTTATTACTAAGTAATACACTAATATTAATTTACGATTCCCCCGTCCTGAAATAAAGGAACATGAACTACCGGTTAATTCAATTACTACTGTATATCTTAATAATTGGATGTGCTCCATCCTTATTAGTTGCACAAACAACCTATAATGAAACAACAGACTTTGATAATGTTTGTTTCCAAATTAAAACAGTTAATTTAGCCTGTGGGACTAATTTTATTGTAGGCTCGGTGGGTGGACAAGAGATCCCAGGAGAAACTGATCCAGCAGATTATTTCAACTTTAATATCCCTCCTAATTCTCTTATTCGTTCCATTCATATTACATTTAGTAATGGACAAGCTTCTCATCGTTCCTTTTTGGCTTTATGGGGTGGACAAAATTGCTCTGGCGGAGTTAATTATGCTAATATAAATACTACTAATATCCTGTTTGAAAATATTAACTTTAGTTCAGGATTTACGCTTCGAGGTATAGACTCCTCTTTTGGCTATACTATTGAATTGGTTATAGATTGTGATAATCCTTGTATTCCTCCAACTTGTGATCCAGATTGTGAAGTCTTTAATGCAACCGAATGTAGTTGTGTTCCAGTGGCATTTCCAATATGTGATCCTAACTGCGAGGTATATAATGCAAAATCGTGCAGCTGTGATCCAATAGCTAACCCAATATGCGATCCGACTTGTGAGATTTT
>CAYOBX010000695.1:0-2762 GCA_964402245.1 uncultured Saprospiraceae bacterium
CCTTTTTTGAGAGAGGCTTCTACTATCATGGCTTTTTGTCTAGTCGCATACTTATGTCTATCCCATACAAAATCTACACTGCCTGGCGCGGCATCTGGTATGCCCAAATCTTGTTTGGCTTTCCATGATAGCCATCCTTCGGGATATTCCCCTTCGTAACCCTCCATAAAAAAATAGGGAACTTCATATTTTGCTAAAGGGCGAACAGGCATTAAATCCATTGGAATATATGGAGAGTCTATTTCTATTTCGTGGCCTAATATCCATGCTGTTTTTAGGAGGGCTACGGCGGGGAAGGATAGGAAATTAGAAGAAAAGTCCTTTCCGTATAATCTCTTCTTATGAATAGGTTCTGAAACTAAATGTTCTATTCCTTCTTTTATGCCTTCTTTGTCACCATTAACTAAATTAGTCATTAGCTGGTCATCTTTCTCATATAGATACAATTCAGAGGAAGCATAATCTTGAAATTTATTCTTTTTAAAATGACGGTATTTTTCAATTTCTGAATATGCTCCAAGTTTATTACTTGCTAATAATTTTTGAATGACGGTCGCAAATCCTACTACTTTCTTTCTCTGATATATATCTTCATAGCCCCATTGGATAAACCTTTCAATTAGTTCTTTACTATCACTTAATAATAAGGTGGTAAGTTTCTTATAAGGACCAAGACACATTTCTGCTGTATTATCCATCAAATCTAATACTCTTCCTGCATTATACATATACTGTTTGGTTTGTGGAATATCCTTCTCCATAAAATAGGAATAAAACCAAAAATATAAATTGTGGTTCCAGAAATTATTATACCTTATTGAATTAAGTAGTTCTACTTTTTCTGATAATTTGATAAGATATTTTTCTTCTCTTTCTTTTCCATGTTTATAGCGCCTAATTAATATTTCCTTATGTGGATTGGTCATAAAAAACATTTATGGATGTGTCCCAAAATTTAATATATTAAATTCACCAGATTTTTTATCAACAGCTGTTACCACTTTTTTAATTGGATTATCCTCAATAAAATCTAACATCAATTGAGCTGTTTGTCCTTGTTGCCCTCCTGTATTTTCCATTGCATCTAATACAGCTTTTATCCAATCACTAGACATTTGATCATGTCCATCTCTAGAATTAGGTCTTAACCCAATACTTCCTTCAAAACTTTTAGCCTCTGCTAAGATAATATCTTCTATCGAACCATCCGCGGCATATTTAACATACACGCCATCAAAACCTTTATTTCCTTCAATTTTTGTAGGTAACTTTTCATAGCTATTTTTTGAAAATATAATATCTGTCAAATTTTCTGTAAGGTCTCCACTAGGATCTCCTACTTCTGCATTCTTTATATCTGTAATTAAATCATCTATGGACCGACCAGACGTTCCATGCTTTAAATCTCCTATTTCTTTCAAATTAACTTTCAAAGCTTTTTCACTAACTTCTTTAGCCGAAAAGCATAGTGTACCTACTTGACAGCTTCCTCCCAAATCTGCTTTCTTTAAATTAGTAATACCATCTGGATAAAATAATTCAATGGCATCTCCCTCTTTTAAAAAAAGTTTACCATCTTTCTTAATGGCTAGTTTCTTACAGGCAGACCTAGAAGCACTCCCACCAGAACGAAATCCACCTATCGTACAATTTCCTGTAAAAATAACTAAATCATCGCCATCAAATGCATACTTGGCATCTTCAGGTAATTTGATCGTTCCTCGAATAAGATCATCAATATAAGCAATTAAAGTGGATACTTGCTTAGGCGTTAAATTTTGCAAACGCTTTAGCATATCCGTCAATATATCAATTTTCGTCACCTTAGAGGCGGGAACAAAATTTAAACCGATAATACCCATTATCATTCCTGCTTGATAAGCAGTTTCTGTGTCCCCTGTTTCTATTTTTGCTAATATCCCATCAATGGTGCTTTGTAGTTGCGCAGTTAGCTCATTAATTTTTTCTTGATTCGCTAGAAAATCTGATAGATTCGTATAGGCATCCATCATCTCTTTTTCTAAGTCACAACCATCTAAAATATTTTGCAATTTAAATACTTGATTTTCGGTAGCCTGTATATCCTCACAAGGTAAAATACAGGCAATTTCTTCGTTTAACTCTTCTACTAAGTTCGCTATATTGCAAAGTCTATTGGCATCATCACAGCCATATTTATCTCGATCAAGCGCAACAGCAATTTGTAGTAGAACCGCAGAAAAATTGGTTATATTTTGTTCTCCATCTGCAATAAAATCTATGATACCTTTTACTTCTGCATATACCCCATCAATCATCCCAGATGTTAAAGCGGAATTGGTGGTTCCCTCTTTCCAAAAACATTCAGGGATGATGCCTTTATTTTTATAGCTTGCCCATTCGGTGGAACTGCATTGTAAATAAAAATCTATAATGCCTCCTAATCCTGTTGGATCGGTCAATCTGTCTTTTGTTGCCATTGCGGCTTGAGTGGCGAAACTTACGTTATCAAATCGACATGTTAAATCCTCACAGCCAGTACGACTACGAGCGGTAGCTTCATTAAAACCATCAGTTGGGTCAAAACAATCTATATCTTCACAATCAATATACCCATCATTATCATCATCCAAGCCATTGCCACATATTTCTTTGCAGTCGAATTGTAAGTTGATTGTTTTTTGGGCGGTTATTTGGGCAATGCCTATTAGTAAGGCTACTAGTAAGCTGAAGGCAATCGGTAGGTATTGGTGTAGGTATTTATTCATGGTTTTGTTTTTTTT
>CAYOBX010000696.1:0-2750 GCA_964402245.1 uncultured Saprospiraceae bacterium
ACACATGGATTATGTGGTTATGGCGGGACAACTCTTTTTGAGTTTGTCTATATTGATTGTTTTACATGAAATGGGGCATTTTTTTCCAGCTAAATGGTTTAACACCAGAGTTGAAAAATTCTATTTATTTTTTGACCCTTGGTTTGAATTATTTAAGTATAAAAAAGGAGATACAGAATATGGTATTGGCTGGTTGCCTTTAGGTGGCTACGTGAAAATATCAGGGATGATTGATGAAAGTATGGATAGAGAACAAATGAAATTACCTCCTCAGCCTTGGGAATTTCGCTCTAAACCAGCTTGGCAACGATTGATTATTATGTTGGGTGGAGTGACCGTTAACTTTATTCTAGGTTTTCTTTTGTGGGGCTTAGTTTTATGGACTTGGGGCGAACAATATTTACCAAATGACAATGCCACTTACGGTATACAGGTTGATTCTTTGGGAATGGATTTAGGATTGCAGAATGGAGATAAAATTTTGGCAATTGGTGGAAATCCCATAGAGAAATTTGGGGGTAATTTATTGAGAAGAGCGGTTATTATCAACGATGCTAAATCGGTGACCGTAGAAAGAAATGGGCAAGAGAAAAAGATAGCTATTGATGAAAAATTTGTTGATATTTTATCTCGATATGAGAATAAAGGAATGCAGATTTTTGTTCCTAGAAGACCTTTTGTGATTGGTGAGATGGTTGATACTTTGCCTGCTGGTAAGTCTGGCTTACAAGATGGAGATAAAGTTATAGCCATAAATAATACACCTACACCATTTTATGATGATTATGTAAAAGCAGCGAAAGCTAATAAAGGAAAAAGCGTAAATCTATCTGTACTTAGAAATAATCGAGATACGGTTACTAAACAATTAACTATTACTCCACGAGGAACTATTGGTGCTTATGAAAAGGGACTTGGCTTTCTCTTTGACTTTGAAACACAAAAATATTCCTTTGCGGAAGCCATGCCTGCTGGCTACCGAAAAGGACGTAATTTCCTAGCTGACCAAATCAAGGCTTTCGGTCAAATTTTCAGAGGTAAAATCAAAGCATCAGAAAGTTTAGGAGGTTTTGGGTCGATAGCAAGCATGTTTCCTACTTATTGGGATTGGGAGCGATTTTGGACAATGACGGCTATATTATCTTTGATTCTTGGATTTATGAACTTATTACCGATTCCTGCTTTGGATGGTGGACACGTCATGTTCCTTTTATATGAAGTGGTAAGTGGCAGAAAGCCAAGTGATAAATTTATGGAATATGCCACAATAGCAGGTTTTGTCTTAGTAATGGGACTTGTGCTATTTGCTAATTACCAAGATATACGACGCTTTTTCTTTTAACTTTTAGAATAGAGAGTAGAGACTGCTTCGCTGAGAGAATAGAGACAGTGTTAGTTGGAGGAAACTATCTACCTATAAGTATTTATGATAAAAATAAACTAACATTTTTCATCACATAGTCACAATAGTAAAAACACATAGTAAACATAGTTTGACAAGCTAAAATTAACTATATGCTCTATGTGGAAAGACTATTGTGACTATGCGATAAAATTAGAAAAGTCGTTGACTTAATTTTGTCTGATTACTTAAATAATTACAAAAACGCACAAAGTCTAATTGTAGATTTTGTGCGTTTTTGTTTAACTGCTTGCTGTTTTCTGTTCTTCTCTGGTAGTTTAGTTCTTAGATATTCGATAAGTTAATTTGGGTGGAAGCTCCTTTAAATTAGCAATTTGCTAACCAATCACTAGTCAACTAATCACCAATCACCACACTATGAAACCCCTTCTTAGTCAAAACCTACCTTTCAAACCGTCAAAATTTCCAGTTAACTATGGATGGATAATCCTAATTGCAGGGATTTGTGGGGTTATCATGAGTATTCCCGGTCAAACGATGGGCGTTAGCGTTTTCACGGACTACTTAATTGAGGCACTCAAAATTGAACGCTTTGAATTATCGAACGCTTATCTAATCGGTACCTTAATCAGTGCGACATTATTGACTAGAGTAGGCAAGTTATACGATAAATACGGTGGACGAGTGATTGCAATGGCGGCAGCTTTGTTGTTGTCAGGTACTTTATTGTTGTTGTCCAAGTCTGATAAAATTGCAGAGACAATAGCAATGCAATTTTTAGGAGAACCTTCTTCTTCTTATGTAGCGTTTGGAACGATTACGATCTTATTTTTTCTACTTCGATTTTCAGGACAAGGGGTATTAACGATGATTTCTAGAACCATGTTAATGAAGTGGTTTATAGAGAATCGAGGTTTTGCCAATGGTTTAAGTGGCAAAGCTTATATTTTTCTCTTGTGTGATTTCCTTTTGATTTTGATGGAATGTCAATATTTGAAGAACAATGGTTACACAATATGATTAAGTATCATAGTGCTAAATTGAAGCAATTGAAAAAATTGCTTGAAAACAAATAATTTCCTATCTTTAAATAAATTACTATTATGGATACTAAAATAAAATTGGTTGATTTAGAAAAAAGTCAAGCAAAAGTTGATAAGATTATCAATAAAATTATTGCTAATCCTGATAAATACGACAAAGAACAACTTCAAAAAATAGTAGATTCAATGGAAAGGTTGATTAAAAAAGCTACAGACAAACTTGGTGAATAATTGACTTAGGGATAGGTCCTTCTATATCAAAAAAATAATACCTAAATTCGACTTTCAAAATTTTTCTTTGATTAACAACTCACTACCGTACACTTTTTACTGAATCACGCACT
>CAYOBX010000697.1:0-2740 GCA_964402245.1 uncultured Saprospiraceae bacterium
GAGGACAAAAGAAACCGTCCTAGATGACCAAGTTATTTTTTTGTCGTTACTTAGTAACAATAACTACCTCATTTGAAGAATTGAATGGTGTCGTTTTTTCGGAATCGTTTACTACGCCCCCGAAAATTAACTTCTTGACAATCCATCCTTTAAATGACAGGGGCGTAGAAAACAACCCCGTCATGCTACGCACCCAAGATGATGGAGTTATTATTTAAAGACACAGAACCAATAAATGGACATTTTTCCATTCCAGGCATGTTATCCAGATATAGATCGAATACGCTCAAATGATACTTTTTTTAGCAATGTAAAAGAAAAGTACATTGATTTTCAAAAAGCTCATTTTTTTAAAGAATTATCAACAGAAGGACTCTTTATTAATCGTATTCATACGCCTAATGGCAGCTTTACAGGCTTAGTAGGTACAATTCCTGTAAAAGAATATAGTCAAGGAAATATTCTACGACACGAAATGACCATAGCAAGCAAAGAAGAAAAGACTGCTCAACTATTGTTGGAGCGTCAAGCAAACATTAAACCTGTTTTATTGGCTTATCCAGCTATTCCACAAATAAATCAAATACTCCAATCTTATATACAACAACATCCTATATTTTACAGCATCCTCTTAGAATCTTCAAACGAACTGCAAGAATATTGGAAAATAGATCAACCTGATATACTGCTTGCTTTGCAAAAAATATTTAAGGAACAAGTACCTAAGGCCTATATTGCGGATGGTCATCATAGAGTTGCGACTATGCAATTACTTCAAGATCAAGCTCAACAACAAAAGACCTCCCTAGATTTTGGGCATATATTAGTTGCCTTGTTTGATTCTACTCAATTAAAAATTTATCCTTTTAATAGAGTTATCAAAGTCTTAGATCGACTTTCTCCTAATGATTTTTTAAAAACACTATCAAAATTTGCAACTCTCCAACTCTTGGAGCACCCTACCATGCCCAAAGAAAAGTTTACTTTCACACTTTTTGTGAATAACAAGTGGTATCAGGCACGTTGGAAATCTTCTATATTATCAAGTCATAACAATACTTCTAATTTATTAGATGTTCAGCTATTAAATGATTTGGTTGTAGAAAAAATAATAGGCATAACCGATATTCGAACTGATAAAAGAAGTATCTATCTGGAAGGAACAAGTGGTTTGGCGGGTATCGAAGCAGCGGTACATGAAAATCCTGAAACCATTGGTTTTCATCTCTACCCTATTCAAATAGAAGATTTTATCAATAGGTCAGATCAGCAGCAATTGCTGCCCCCTAAATCTACTTACTTTGTTCCTAGAATAAAAACCGGAATGTTAGTCAAAAAGGCTAAGGTGAGGGGTTAGGAGTGAGGAGCCAGGGGTCAGGGATCAGTAGATATTCCGTAAAAGAGAACTTTTCGGCTTTGATTCAAGGTAATGCTAGTTTCGATTACGCAAAGTGTTCTGACTCCTGACTCCTCGCCCCTGACTCCTAATTTTCTAATTTTAATTCTCAACTTATCAAGCTACTACTCTACAATATTATTATTCAAGTATATCGACTAGGCATAGGTATTGTATCGCTGTGGCAACCTAAGGCTAAAGCTTGGATAAAAGGCAGGCAAAATCTTTTTAGCCATATTCAACAAACCTTTAAAGATGCACCTGGTCAAGTTATATGGGTTCATTGTGCTTCCCTTGGAGAATATGAGCAAGGTCGCCCAATTATGGAGCGTATAAAAGAGGCACATGCTACTCAGAAAATAGTCTTAACTTTTTTCTCTCCTTCTGGCTACGAATCAAGAACACATTTTAAAGGCGCTGATTATGTGTACTATTTACCTTTAGACACTAAAAAAAATGCCGACCGATTGATTCAATTGCTGCAACCGAAATATGCTCTTTTTGTAAAATATGAATTTTGGTATCATCATCTATCTTCCCTATTTTCCCATCATATTCCTACTTATCTAATAGCTGGTCATTTCCGATCAGATCAATTATTTTTTAAATGGTATGGGGCATGGTATCGCCAGGTATTAGGAAATTTTACTCACTTATTTGTTCAACAAGATGCTTCTAAATTCTTATTAGCACAGTATGGTATTACAAATGTTAGTGTAGCAGGTGATCCAAGAATTGATCGAGTGATTGATATTGCTCAAACAGCTTCCGAATTTCCAAAAATAGAACGATTTAAAAATGAACAGCCACTTCTAATAATAGGAAGTGCTCATCAGAAAGATTTAGATTTATTGTTTCCTTATATTCAAAATAACACCAAATGGAAAGTACTGATTGTACCACATGAAGTAGATAAAAAAACGATCCAAAAGATCCAAAAATCATTACCAAAGGCCTGCTTATATACAGAAGCAAAAACAGATAATAAGGATTTAAGCGAAACCAATACAATGATTCTTAACACTATTGGCTTACTAAGTCAGCTATACCGTTATGCTGATGTGGCTTATGTTGGAGGAGGATTTGATGCTGGAATTCATAATATACTAGAGCCTGCCATTTTTGGCCTTCCTATTCTCATAGGTCCAAAGTATCAGAAATTTGAAGAAGCAAAAGCCCTAATTGCACTTGGAGGCGTTTTTATGATCTCCAGACAGGAGCAGGTATTTTCATTAGAAAAACAGTTGCTAGATGCAGCGAATAGACAGTCTATAGGATTAATCAATAAGAATTATCTATTAGAACAACAAGGGGGAACTGTTACCATTTTTAATAAGTTAGAGT
>CAYOBX010000698.1:0-2731 GCA_964402245.1 uncultured Saprospiraceae bacterium
CTTAAATTCTTTAAAAACGTATAGATAAGGAGTGGTCATCCGCGTAGCTACGAAGTAGCTCCGTGTTGAATTATGTCTAAACAGCTAAACGCTTCTTAACTCCGTGTTGAATTATGTCTAGCCTAGGCTAGAAGTCGACCAGCGTAGACCGCACCACCTATAGTATCCCGTTGCCCACCCGTTACCGTTTTCAATACATTAGGCACTCCTTCCATTCGCAATACCCCCATCCAAGCCATTAAAATAGCCTCCTTGAATTGAATAGTAGGACCTTCAGGAATAATAACTTGGACATTCATTACGGCACAATAACTTTGTAGACGCTCCATCAAATAGCTATTAAAAGCCCCTCCACCAGTCGCTAGCATAGAATAAGAATCTTGCTGTAATCCTTCCTTTTCAATAACCTGTTGAATAGATTGAGCTATTTGATAAGCAATATGCTCGACACCAGTAGCCAATTGTATAGGAATCAATTCTGGATCATTGGCTATATGTGGTAACAAATGTTCTGTAACCCAAGAATTAGCTAATGATTTAGGGTAGGCTTGACTATAAAAAGAAGCGTGGTTAAAAAAATTGAATAAAGTTTCATCTATGGTTCCTGAAGCCGCAATCTTTCCATCTTCATCATATTCATATCCTAGACGATTAGCTAATACATTTAGTAATTGATTGGCAGGAGATATATCGAATGCGACTACTTTTTCTGGTAAGACACAAGAGATATTAGCAATGCCCCCTATATTTAAATAGAAGTCATGTCCCTGGAATAAATATTGATCTACAATAGGGGCTACGGGCGCACCTTCTCCATCAATGGCAATATCCTGATTCCTAAAATTGGTGATGGTCGTATAGCCAGTGGTAGCGGCTATTGCTGCACCATCCCCGATTTGTATGGTCATTCTATTATTAGGTTCATGAAAAATGGTATGACCATGAGAAGCGATTAGATCAGGATATACTTTGTGGGTTTTTATAAAATCATTGACTATTTCTCCCAAAAAGTGCCCAAGATAGGTGTGCGTTTTAGCAAAGGTGAGCGCATTTTGGGTAGGTAAGTTGAGTAGCCGATTGTGCCATTTCTCAGGGAAAGGAATAGTTTCCGCTATTTGTAAAGACCAGTCTTCTATAATCAGATTTTGTTGATTATCTTGTCCTAATTCAAAATGACAGAAAGCAATATCCACACCATCGAGAGAGCTTCCAGACATAAGACCAATCGCTTTGTAGCGTTTTTTCATATTTTGATTTTGCGTAATATTTTTTTCCAACTAGTTCCTTTGGCATAATTGTGGATTACAAATACATTGTAATAACATATAATATAATCTTCCTACCCATTAATGCTAACAAGATAAAAAACTTACATCAATTTGCAGTCCGCATAGATTGATTATTTCCATCTTGTAAAAAAACTAATCAAAGAATTATTAAAGCCGTTCCTTGTTGGTACAGCTATGTCTGCATCTATGTACAGAGGTGTTTTCATTGTTCCTGACAGCACAGAAACCCCTATCCTTAATACTTACAAGTTTTAAGGATACTTTACAAAAGTACTATGAAAAATCAATCTTTAAAAAAACGAATTTCTATCCTTACCTTTTTTTTATTACTTATCTTTTTTACCCCTCTTTTTTTACAAAGTAAAGATTCCTATAAGTTGAATGAGTTTGAGGAAGAATCGTTAATTACTTGCCCTACAAATTTGACAACTTTCCTTGCACCTCCAGTAACTGTTACAAATAGTCAGTGCACTGCAGTGGGAGGTACAGTAGAAGTAGCAGAGGGAGAAATTAATGGCCTAGATCCTTCAGAACCGCAATGCCCTACTGGTAGTCGTATTCAATATCGAACAGGTAATAGTGAACCTTGGATTAATTCCCTACCATTATATGATCAGGTTACAGAGACGAATGTGTATACTAGATGCATTTGTGAAACAGATAATGCGGTTGTTAGTCTGGTTAATGTGGTCATTACTGACCCTGCTACTTGCCCTGGTGGAGATGGTTGTCCTATTGGACTTTCAAGTAGCTTGGCACCTCCAGTTGAAATAACAGATAGGAGTTGTACTGCATCTGGAATAGTTTCTGATGGGCAGGTTTCATCGCCGATTACTAGGTGTCCAGATGGAAGTATGATTCAATATTCTTTGGATGAAATAGTTTGGGGAGAATTAGATTTAAGGGATCTTTATAATCAAACAAATTCGATAACGATTTACACTAGATGTAGATGTGATTTTTTTGAAGAGACTGTTAGTTTAACTCGTGCTGTAGTAACTATTCCAGGAGAATGTATAGAATGTCCAAGTGACTTAAGCACCACACTAGCCCCTTCAGTAAGCATCATCAATAGTACCTGTACAGTAGTAGGAGGAACACCAACTGGAGGAATATTGAGTGCACCAACAATTCCTTGCCCTACTGGAAGTAGTTTACAATATTCTATTAATAATGGAACAACTTGGAGTACAACATTACCAGACTATTCTCAGAATACGGCTATTACTGTATTAACGAGATGTATTTGTGATATAGATAATTCTGTTACTAGTATTGTCAATAGTACGACGACTATACCTGGGACGTGTCCAATTTCAATGGTAAATATCCCAACAATGTCTGAATGGGGATTGATTATTTTTGGTTTATTAATATTAAATGTTGGATTGATTATCTTGTATCGACTGGAAGGAATTTTGGTTTAGGAGTCAGGAGTCAGG
>CAYOBX010000699.1:0-2723 GCA_964402245.1 uncultured Saprospiraceae bacterium
AAAAAATGCCCAACAAATTTGCTGCCTCTAAAAAACTATTAAAAGCTACTGCTTGCCCAATACTAAAAATTATCTTTATAAACAGCTATTTATCAATCATTTTGGTTTTAGATAAATTCTCAATGCTGCTTAATTGTCAGAATCAGGATTTACGAGATTCTAGGATTAGCAGGATTTTGAGCGGCAGCACAATCTAAAATCCCAGAAATCCTGATTTTGACAATGATTGATATTTTGAGAACTTACAATTTTAGTAAAAACAAAAATCAATGCCTATAAAAATATCTAAAATTTTAGCCCTTTCCATTTCCAATTTGTTCCATCCCTTATTGGTATTAACCTATATGCTGATCCTTTCTATATTAATTAACCCCTATGCTTTTGGGGTTAGTCAAATCGGAGAAGGAAAGACTAGTTTGTATCTCTTAAGTGTATTTGGAAGTACCGTTCTACTCCCTATTATCTCTATACTTTTGATGAAAAATCTGGACATGATCGGTTCTTTGGATATGAAAGATCGCATGGATAGGATAGGTCCTTTTTTGGCAGCAGGGATGTGGTATCTTTCCTTATGTTATAATTTCTATCAATTACCAGATATGCCCGTACTTGTCAAATCAGCATTTGTAGGTGTCACAATTGCTTTATTCTTCGCATTCTTTCTAAATCTTTTCTCGAAGATTAGTATACATGCAGTAGGGATGGGTGCTTTAATTGGATTTGTCTTAGTCAGTATGCTATTAACTAATTATAACAGCATTAGATTGGGCGAGTGGACAATACATATCTATTTGGTATTGTTTATTGTCATTTTTTTTGCGGGAATTGTTGGATCTGCTCGTTTGGTTTTAGAGGATCATCTGCCCAATGATTTGTATGGTGGGTATTTGGTGGGGATGGCTACACAGATGATTGCTTTGCAGGTGGTGACGTAAAGGGTAATGATGAATGAGAAATGATGAATGATGAATACGTGACGTAAGTAGCGTATTCATCATTCATCATTCATCATTCATCATTCATCATTAAAATCGCTCATTCATCCTCAATTACCAAAAATTGTTTCTTTAAGGGATCTAGATGTTCTAGTAAAGTATCAAAGAAAGAACGACCATATTTTAAATAAAGAGCCAAGAAATTGTCATGTCGCTCTTGCAATCCATTCTTAGGATATAGCTTATCCTTTATCCCTGTAATCTGTTTAAGAGAAGTTTCATGTTTTTGCTTTTCGGCTCTTAATAATCTACCTTCTAATTGATCCAATACCTTTAATTGTTTACTCTTTTCTGCTTGAATAGCTTTTCCTAAATTCTGGTCGATAGTTCTAGCTTTCTCTGTTATTTGATCGAATGCTTTTGCTACCGTTTCTTTTTCTTCCTTTATTTCTAAAGTAGTATTGGTATTACTATCAATAAATAAACGAATAATGGAATCTTGATCTTGAAATATTTGTGGAACCCCTACTCCTAATTTATTTACTTTTTTGGCCATTCCTTTATCCAACCACATCACTGAATTTCTACGGATGAGCATTGGGAAATTCACATCAAAATGAGCAAACTGGGTTTTTCTTTCTAGCCAATAAGCTAATTCTCCACCCCCACCTATATAGGCAAGATTGGGCATAACTACTTCTTGATACAAAGGCCGCATCACTACATTTGGACTAAAGTATTCTGGGTGAGATTCTATCTCCAGAATCATCTCCGCTTCTGTGAATTGGTAATCTGTATTTAGTACTTGATACCTTCCTTCTTCATAAACAATACGCTCTCTTAAGTTCTTTCTAAGATAGAAAAAATTGATCGGTCTAGGAAATGCTTGTTGTTTAAAATTCGCTTCTTTTGCTAAGCGTTCACTAGTTACTTCAATCAACGATTTTGAAGGACGATTTAATATTTCTTCTTTGATATATGGAATGAATTGCTGCTTTAATTTTGGATGATTCATTCCTAATACAACCAATCCATACTCTTTGAATAATTCATGGACTAACTGAATAGTTGCCTTGGAATACATCTGATTTTCGGTATATGCTTTTTCTATTAGGGTATAAATTTCCACTGCCTTTTCAGAAGTACCTAGCACTTCTTTTAACTGTTCTAAGGTAGGTTTTAAGGTAGCTGTAGACATCATTCCAACAGACCCCTTCTCTTCGTTTTGCCACTCTATTTTTTTCCCAAATAAATTTATATAATTAACTTCATCAAAATCATGGTCTTCTCCACCAGTTACAAAAAAGGGAACAAAATTATTATTGGGATATGCTGTTTTAAGTTGCTCACACAAATTAATACAAGAGATAATTTTATAAATATAATAAAGGGGTCCTGTAAAAAGGCTCGGTTGATGTGCCGTAATGATTGTAAAGGTATTATCCTTTGCTAAGGATTCAATATGATCTAAAACTTTGGGAGCTTTACTTAAAGCTTGGTATTGTTCCAATAATACCTCTACTAAAGCTGTTCGATTAATAGATGTTTTCTTTTTATCTGCTATAACTTGCTCAAAAGACTCAATGTTAACAGGATATTTATAAAAATCAGTTAGCTCCGATAGTCCATTGGTGTAGGAAATATCCTTGTAAGATAACTGTGGCACATTCTGAAAAGGTATCCAGTGTAATTTCATAGAATGATTAATCTTTAGTAGTGAAGTTATTTAAGAATGTATTCTGTAATTAGTTGTAAGTGCTTGATTCTTAGGACGAAGCTCTTTTTTAT
>CAYOBX010000700.1:0-2712 GCA_964402245.1 uncultured Saprospiraceae bacterium
GTTTTTGTTGTACTACAAAAAATATTAGACTGTTTTCTGTCAAGAACTATTTAATAGATAAAATGTAAAATCTGAAATTGAAGCTAAAATAAGTAAGATTAATATTACAACAAATAGGAATGCCAATATTGACAATGAAGATGGGGCGTATAACCAATAGGGGCTATCTTCACCTTCGTCATTACCTCGCCGTCCAAACCACTTCTTCTGCCCCCAATTCTTTCCCAACAAATCGAGCCAGCACAAAAAAGTAATCGGATAAACGATTTAGGTATTGACTTAAAATAGGTTCGACTTTTTCTATTTCTCCTAAGGCAACCACATTCCGTTCTGCTCGCCGACAAACACAACGAACTACATGACAATGAGAAACAACGGGATGCCCTCCTGGTAAAATGAAATTTTTCAAGGCAGGTAAATTGGCTTGCATTCGATCAATGCCTTTTTCTAATAATTCCACTTCGGTCGCCTTAATTTCTGGTATCCAGAGGTTTTCTTTGGAAGGGTCCGCGGCTAAATGAGAACCAATGGTAAAAAGTACTTCCTGAATTATTTTTAACTCTTTCCGCAAAACTTCATTCGTTAAATGATCTCTTACTAAACCTATATATGAATTGAGTTCATCAACCGTTCCATACGATTCTATTCGAATATGATGTTTCGGTAGTCGAGTGCCACCAAATAAAGCAGTTGTGCCTTTATCGCCAGTTTTAGTATATATTTTCATAATTTGGAACTGTTGTCGGTTATCAGTTCAGGATGACCGCAAATGAATCTAGCGTATCTGATACCTCTAAAGGTATCTGATACGTTTGCTGGAAATCAGCATTTTACACTTGACGTATCAGATAATTTGAAATTATCAGATACGTATCATCGAATTTGCGGTCAGCCTGAGTTATCAGTTGTCGGTTGTCGGTTCATAATTAGAGAACAGACAACCGAGAACTGACAACACTTAAAAAGGGGCGTCAAAAATGGATCAATAAAACCTATTTTGCGCCCCTTTTTTAATCGCTATTATGCTTGTTTAATTTCTATGATGTCTTCGTCTTCGATTACCGCCACCACCTTTTCTTTCAAAACGGTCACCAGCGTTTACTCGAAGGGTACGCCCTTCAAAATCTGCGTCTTTTAACTCGCTGATTACTTGTTCCGCTGCGTTTTCTTCGACTTCAAAGAAAGTGAATTTTTCTTGCATATCAATTCGACCAATGGCTTCCCCAGAAATACGTGCTTCTTTACAAATCATATTGATAAATGGTCCTTTTCCACCAACATCCATAGAACCAATATTAATAAACAAACGCTGTCTTCTAGCTCTGCGTCCATGTCCAGCAGCATAGCCATCTCTGCCGCCTCTATGCCCCCTATGACCTCCTCCATCTCTACCATTATTTCGTCCTCTTCGTTCTCTAGGCTCTCGCATATTCAAGTCTCTCGCTTTGCTATAATTTTTCAAAAATCTAGCAAAAGAAATAGTCGCTACTTTAGCCAGTAATTCTTCTTTGGTCAATTCATCTCCTAACTGCTCGATTAACTTAGGTAGCAATTCCGCCACTTGCTCATTTATTTCTGCTTCCTTAATACTGTCTACATGTTTTAATAAACGTTGTTCGCAAATTTGTGGTCCTGTAGGAATTTTAACAGAAGAGAATTGAACTTTAATCGTCCGTTCTAATCTTTTTAAAATACCAACATCTCTAGGATGTGCTAAGACCAAAGAAATACCTTTGTTGCCTGCTCGACCTGTTCGACCACTTCGATGCGTATAAAATGAAATATCTTCTGGAATATTATAATGGAAAACATGGGTAATATCATTCACATCAATCCCTCTTGCGGCTACATCTGTTGCCACTAAAATTTGTAATCGTCTATCTCTAAATCGAGCCATTACTCGATCTCTTTGCGCTTGGGTCAAATCTCCATGTAAGGCATCTGCTCGATAACCATCTCTACCCAACATATCTGCTACTTCTCTAGCATCTCTACGAGTACGTGTAAATACTAGCCCAAAACAATCTTCATTAAAATCTAAAAATCGACGCAATACCTCATATCTATCAGAAGGATAGACCGTAACATATTGATGATCGATATCTTGGTTAGAAGAATTGGCATGTCCAACCTTAATTTCTACAGGGTTTGACATATAATTACTAGAAATTCGGCGCACCTCTCTAGGCATGGTCGCCGAAAACAACCATGTTAATTTATCATCTGGTGTATTTTCTAAAATTTCATCAATTTCTTCCTTGAATCCCATATTCAACATCTCATCTGCTTCATCTAATACTACATATTCAATTTCTGCAATATTAATCGCTTTTCGCTTAATCAAATCTCGAAGTCTACCTGGAGTCGCCACCACTATTTGTACTCCTCTTCGCAGGGTCTTTATTTGTTGGTAAATATCTGTACCTCCATATACCGCTAAGATATTCAATGCTCGGACATGCTTACCAAATTGGTCTAATTCTTTAGCAATTTGCAAACATAATTCTCTCGTCGGAGCCAAAACCAATGCTTGGGTGTATTTTTCCTTTTCGTCAACTAAGTCAATTAAAGGCAAGCCAAAAGCAGCAGTTTTACCTGTTCCTGTTTGTGCCAATCCAATCATATCGGATTCATCTTCTAATAAAATAGGAATAGCCTGTTCTTGGATAGCGGTAGGTGTCACAAAACCTAATTTTCCAATAGCATCTACTA
>CAYOBX010000701.1:0-2709 GCA_964402245.1 uncultured Saprospiraceae bacterium
ACAAATACTATTTGGATCAGACATCCCTGTTGGAGAAGTTGGGGTGTTTGGATCATCCATGCCCGTTGTCTCTTCACAATCTGTTAAGCCATCATTATCTGTATCAATAACTACTAAGCCTATTGGATCGCATATATTATTTTCATCAGTTATATTTCCGTTAGGATTAGCAGGAGTATTGGGATTATCTACGCCTGTCATTTCTTCTGTATCTGTTAAGCCATCTCCATCGCTATCTACTTCGCTTACAGTGCAAGTAAAAGAAGATTCAGAATCATCACTTACTTGATTAACTCCATTCATACAGGCTGCTGGTTGAATATTAACATTAAAACCCATTTGATTACTAGGACAAAAAATAGGATTAGTCTGGAGAAAATTAACGGTAATTGTACCACCAGTCCCACCTAAGATATCTTGATTTTGTGTTCCTAACAAGCAATTAAGGGCTGCATCATATTGCCAATTAAAATGATTTGCATAAGTGCCCCCTACAGAACTCTGTCCGTTGACAGGAGCAATATTCAGCAAACAAATCAATATCTTAATCGGATCGTTTTCTTCGTCCGTATAATCTGATCCGTTTTCAATAAAAGTAAAACTCAATGTTCCATTTTGCCCTGAAACTAATGGTGCAGGATTGATATCTCCTGCCTGCACAGAAGGGTTATTGGCACATTGTTGTCCCGATAATTCAAGAGAAAAAATAAAAAATATAGTTAATATGTATATAAATCTCATGTTAGTAGGTTAATAATACAAGAATTGAAAGAGTCAAGAACCGAAGATATAGGCTTAGAGATGACGCAAAAATAAATGCAGATTCTAGACTGACTGGCTACCCATCCGCTTTGCGGTTCATTCTTCAATGTCCACCGGACATCGAGCTTACGGGATCGCTCACTCCTGCCTTAAAACTAAAAAACCAGCCCGCTGACACAGTCGGGCGGGAATAACTGCCTCAAGAATCTTTATTTATTTCTACCTCATTCCTTAATATATTGTGTATTAATTATATTGTGTATTAATTTTTTAACGTTTTTGGCTGTCAATTAAAATTGAAATTAAAAATTTTCACCGAGGAAGTTTTTAATTTTCATTTAGTAACGGCAAAAAAATACTCCTACAATTTTTTAATGGTTAAGATGGTCATGATTGTTTGAGAGTCAACGTGCCACTTTCAATCCTGCATCATGTCCATCATTTTAAAATATTAGTTTATTTCTGTTCGACTACTTTATACTTTCTATTCTTTCTATCTAATGATAATTATTTTTTCATTAGCAAATTTTTCGCTTGTTGTAATATTCAAAGAATAAGTACCTGCTGGCAGTTGTCTAACATCTATCTTTTCAAAATTAGACTGTTCAAAAAAGTATTGCTTGACTATTTTTCCTTGGACGTTTAAAATTTCAATGGTCAATTCTTGGGGCTTTTGGTTTAATTGAATATTGATAGATTCTGCTGTGGGGTTAGGAAAAATCTTATAAGTTGCAATATCCAATTTCTCTAAACTAGTCGTAAATGCTGGTTGGCAGGTAAAAGAAGAAACATTGTCATTTTCTATTTCATTCATACCATTCATACAAGCCGCAGGTTGGATATTTACATTAAAACCCACTTGCTTATTTTCTTCGCAAGAAGGGGTATTAATAAAAACATACTCCATTTCAATTTCTCCAATTTCATCTTTTACTAGTCGATTTTTTTGAGTAGCTAATAAAGCATTCATTTCTTCGTCATATTGCCAATCAAAATTTTGGGCATAACTACCTTTTATGGAATAGACACCATCCTTAGGTTTTATATTCAACAAGGAAAGTCCAATTCTAACTGGTTGTTCGGCACTTCGATTTTCATAATCTGAAAGCTGCTGCACAAATTGAAACGAAATAATACCTTCCGTTAAATTTTCATTTATTTCAACTAAAGGATTTTGTAAAGAAGGATCATGAAAAGTCAATGCTTGACTATAGGCTTGGTTACAACCTATCAATAATAGAGCTATAATAAAATTCTTAATAATCTTCATTAGTTTTGCATTTTTAAGAGAATGAACAAAATCAAAAATAAACGTAACGACTTTAAACAGCCGTTACGTTTCTATTTCTTTTGATTATCTAAAATAAATTATTCTGTCTGCATCAAAATTATTTACTGGGTTGCAATCTCCACCTGAGTTCTGTGTAATTGTAGCCGAAATGGTAGTAGTACCATCTGTACCTTGAGGATCATAAGAACCACTAAGTCCAAATGTCGATTTTCCATTTGCTAGAATCGTTCCAAACATTGTAAAGGTGTGGAATAACGGATTACTACCATCATAAGTCCATTGACTATTATCTACTGAATCAAACCCAACAGTTGTCAAAGAATTATCAAAGTTGAAAGTGAATCTCGGATCAGCAGGAATAGTAACTACTATCTGCCCTGAGGTATTCACACCAGCTAATTCCGTAACTGACACCACTACGTTTACGGTCGATGTACCTTGTATAGAAGAAGGAGAAACCGCTACTATTGATGTTAAATCTGTACAACTAGGTGCTGGGTCGCTGGCATCAAAAGGATCAGTACCTGCCGCAGTTTCATCCGCATCAGAGATACCGTCTCCATCTGTATCAGAAGTAGGGTCATTATTATCTACATCAAATTCATCGTTTACTCCATCGCCATCCGTATCTACAGCATCTGATTCTAAAGCATCAA
>CAYOBX010000702.1:0-2694 GCA_964402245.1 uncultured Saprospiraceae bacterium
CCCATTTTAAATGGAAAGGTAAAACCATATAGATCTAACTCCTGTCCTCCTTCTTCTCCTAAGGCTATTTCTATTTCAATTAAAGTACCTGCTGGAATAGGATCTCCTACAGGAATATCCTCTTTACTTGGTGTTACTCTATTGGCTCTTACATTAATACCTTTAGATAAAGCAGGCGCACTAAATGGAATCAAGTGATTTACTTGACCATAATTGGCTACAATAGCCTGTACATCTTTTTCTGTTAGTACTCCATCGCCATTGGCATCATGATGCTTTAGATTCGTTGGAGAACCTTGGATCAAAGACATATTCCAATCCGCTGCTAAACGTGGCTCAAACTGCGTACTTTGATCGGTACGAGCAGGACCTTGTGCTCCAATATGTAAACCTAATGGTAATAAGTCAATACTGTTAACAATACCATCTGCATTTAAATCACCAGGTAATACACAATCATTAGAACAACCATTTGCTACTACATCATCCACAATATGCATTGTCACTTTTACTTTTTGACAATCATCTGGATGTGCATTCGCAGGCGCACAATATAATACTTCAAATTCATCTGAGAAACCTGCCTCTTCTGGTGCATAATATATTAATGAACCTTGAGACATTGCCTCTAAATCACCATAGGTTTCTGAATTATCATCTGCTAGTAATTGGTAATTATTAACAGGTGCATCATACTCTATAGTTCTAGTTTGACCAGGGTTTACAAAAAATTCATAGGCATAATCTTGATCGTTTGGACCAAAATTATGACGATTGTATATAATATAAGCGTAGGCCCAATTTTCATTAAAAGTAGCATCATAGGCTCTATAAGCAATTCTTGCAACGCCACTAAATCCTTTGTTGGGTGTAAATACGATTACGCCAGCTGATACTTCTTCAACGGTACCCCCGTTTAAAGCATAGTACTCTACTCGGCTGATATTTTCAATATTATCATTGTCTAATACATCTACCTGAACAGTCTCCCCTAATAATGCATAATTTACATCATTAACTGCTAAACTCGTGAAGTTATTCGTTCGTTCAATAACATCTATAGTAATGATTCTTTGATCGCCATTTTCACCATATACCGTAAATTCCTCTTGACCTACAAAATCAAAAGTAGGTTCATAAACTACTGCATATTGAGACACTTCAATCTTTACATTATCTGGCAAATCTGTACGCGTTACCTTAAAAGGCATCGGTATAGATTTCTTGGTATTTTGTCCTGTTCCTAATCGAACAGCATCATTGAATATTTTTCCTTTTGGATTAACATATACGGAAGCAGCACCTGTTGCACAAGTTCCTAGATCATCACATGCGATATAATTAAAATCTGCTAAGCCAGTAAAACCTGCTTCTGGCTTAAAATCTACAAATCCTTTTTGATTACTTACAGAAGCTTTACCATGATTTACAACTGGAAATACAGGATTTAAAGACAATTCTCCATGAGATACAGAATCATTATCAACTACCTTAATTGTTAGCGTTTCTCCTTCTAATGTAATACCATAGTCATGCTGTGCTTCTACTAAAGAAGGAACAACTGTGATTTGTACATTAGTATTAACTATACCAACAACGATACCAGGAGGATAATCTGCTTGGTGGGAAATCGTAAAATCATCGAAACCAATAAAATCTTGATTTGGCTGATAGATTAGCTGCCAATGTATTCCATCTACTAGCTTTATTATATCTATGATTTCTCCTTCAGATGGGGAACTTATAATGGTTGGCTTAACATTACTTATGGAAGTGACTTGGATATGAATCGGCATATTGAGAAAGCCGACTTCTTTTTGTTTGAGTCCCACTTGTGCGGTCCCAAATATGGGGATCGCTAGTAGTAGGAGTCCCAAAAGACCCGATTTAAGGATTTGTTGTAAATTTATATTCATGGTTCGTAGATAGATTATTTCAAAAATTCATGGATCTACTTGTAGTTAGCGAACTAACTCTAACTACATTAAATGTCTATCAATAAGCATTCTAATAGTAACATGATATGTTTAAATCAATGAATAGATACCCATTCAAATTTAAAAAATTCATATTTAATATTAAAAAACTATTTATGTAATGGTCTTGATTATAACTTTAGGCTAAAAACTTGCGCCTAACTGCTCTAAAAGCATCTGTTATGCAATATATGCATAATCTTATTAAAAAAAAAGTAATTTATCTTTGCTTAACTTTTTTTCTACTTTATGACAATATTTGTCACTTTAAAAACGATTCAAATTCAGTCTATTAGGTAATTTCACCTATGTGAAATATTTTTTTTGCCTCGTCTAGCTCAAAAATGGGTAGATTTGATAATTCAAACAGTTAGATAAACAAAATTTTCGATCTATTTGATATTTTTTTCGAAACCACAAAAGGCACAAAAGATTATACTAACTTAGCTTTTGTGTTCTTTTGTGTCTTTTGTGGTTCAATAAATATTGTGGTTTAATTAACTGATCCGTTTCTAAATACGAGAATCAACTCATATAGTTTTACAAAATCTTAATAATTTCTTGGTTGATAGATATTCTCCATAGAATGTCTATAAACTACCGTTTTCTTTATGAATAGTAGCAAAACGTATACCATACTCCAAAGCTTTAACAAATACGAAATTAATCGTATTCGTAAGTTTCTGCAATCTCCTTATTTTAATTCTAATGAGGCAAT
>CAYOBX010000703.1:0-2692 GCA_964402245.1 uncultured Saprospiraceae bacterium
ATCCTGAAATCTTATAAATCCTAATTCTGACATTTAAGTGGTATTGAGAACTTACCCCGTCCGCTAGCGGTTCTCTTCGTTAAAAAGATTCCCCGAATCTTTTTTGCTGCGCACCACTGCGTTCATCCCGTAGCTATGGCTACGAAAAAATAAATGAGCTTCGTCTTGAATTCCAAGCACTTAGGAAACAATCTCAACATAAAACTCTAGACAACTTCATTTATGTCCAAGAACTTAATTAGGAGCAAAATACACTTTTATTTTCTTTCCTAGAAAATTTTTTATTTATAGTGCTGTGGTAAAAATCCCCCTAGGTAATTCTTCAATAAAACCTAAACTATTCCTTATTTTTCTATAGCCAAACCATTGAATTTGCGAACCTATCATTCCCTTTTATCAGTATAAAATATAGCATAGGAAAATCAGATGTAAAATATACTAAAATTCAAATTTTTAAATACATGTTATCTTAGTTTCAACATTTTTAGATATATTACGTAGAATAGCTTTGAAGCCCTAACTAAAAACAATATTTAAACAATAACCAAAACACAAACACATGCTCTACAACTTGACAACCCAACCTATCACATACCTATTAATATTGCTGAAAAGATTCTCGATGGAATGCTATCATCGTTTCTACCAAACTCTTAGGAGCCACCACTTTAACTTGCTTACCTAGACTACCTAGTTTTTGAATTAAATCAAAATTTGGAATAAGCTTCATACTGATAATCAACCTTTCTTCTGATTGCTGTAAGATTTTAAATGGAGTAAAAAATGGAGTCGTCAAAAAATATTTTCCTTGAATAGAAGGGAAAGATAAAATGACTTCTTCCACTTCTCCATTCGGTGGTATGGTAATACCATATATATACTTCCAATAAGTCGCTGCATTAAAATCTTTTGGTTTGTCGTGAAAAAAGCCCATTAATTTTGGTTGCTCAACAATACGTTCCAAAGGAAATGTTCGGATAAAGTTTTCATTTTGCGTATGTGAAAAACCACCTATATACCAACGCCGATCATAATGACGAAGAAAGTAAGGATCAAATAAAACCGTTTTAGGATTCGTGGCATGGAAAGCCAGATATTTAAATTCTACTTGACGGAATTCCTCTATGGTTTTAAGAAAAAAGGATAAATGAACACTCCCATCATACTTGGGTAAAGGGTCAAAGTAAATTGCTTTTTCAGTTACTTCTCTATCCACCCATTTACGAAATGATTTTCGGATTCGTTCAAAAATATCTGGCAAACGTTGGAATCGTTCTAAATTATTAACTTTCGCCAAAGTCTCTACGGCTATTCGGAGATCCAATAAATCGTCTGCCGATAAAAAAAGATGGTCTATGATAGCAAAAGGTTCTGTGTATTGCCAACCTCGTAAATTAGCAACATATTTTAAAGGTGCACCTTTAACACGGAGCGCATCAAAATCTTTGCGGAGTTGGCGAGTACTTATACCTAATTTGTCTTCTAATTCTCTAGTAGTAACAACTGATTCCGAGCCTCTGCGAGTATTGAAAATCTCATTGATTTGCATTAATCGCTCTATAGGTTTTTTATCTTTTGGCATAATTAAAAAAGATGAATTTTATATTTTTTGCAAGATAATACTTTACTATGCATTAAAAGTGCATACCACTATACTATCTTTGCTATATCAATAGAAATAACAACCAATGCGCTTAAAAATAACACTTACACCTAATCATGAAATCGTTCCGTTTAATCATTTGCCTGTGTTGGCAGGTGCCTTGCATAAATGGTTAGGGGAAAACACCTATCATGGGGAGATCTCTCTTTACTCTTTTTCTTGGTTGCAAGGTGGCAAACCTACCACAGGTGGCTTGCGCTTTCCGAAAGGAGCATCATGGTACATAAGTGCTTTGGATGATGATTTTTTGATGCGCAGTATTAAAGGAATTTTAAAGGATGGCAATGTTCGCTGGGGGATGCGGGTTGAACGAGCAGAAATATTACCAAATCCTGATTTTCCAGATCATGGAGAGGTTCGGTTTTTAGTAGCGAGTCCTGTTTTTGTTAAACGGAAATTGGAGAATGGCGTTACGAAGCATTATCTGTATACCGATTTGGAAAGCGATAGATTATTAACAGAGACATTAAAACATAAACTACGGATAGCAGGGATTTCAGATAAGGAAGTAGAGGTTCGATTTGATAGAGATTATCAGAGATCCAAAACACAATTAGTAAAGTATCGAGGGATAAACAATCGTTGTAGCTATTGTCCAATTTTCATGAAAGGAACAAAGGAACAGTTAACCTTTTTTTGGACCATTGGTGCAGGCAATTCAACAGGTATTGGATTTGGAAGTTTGATATAAGATTTATGTTAAGCGACTAATTTAAGATGTTGCTGACTTTGATTAAAAGCATCTCGTAATTCATGTGCTATTTCATCTGGTGGATTTCCGCATAAACCGAATGCAGCCATACGTTCTGCCTCTCGGTATAATTCTGCTTTAATCGCTAAAAAAGCAGCACTTCTGAAAAGTACAGAACGACTAGGTTCTTTTGAAAAATCAAACATCAATGGCATTGCTGCTTGTTTTTCTGATTCGAAGGCCTCTTTATAGTATGCTTTGGCTTTAGCTTTTTGTTGATTTTTTTCTGCCTTTACTGCTAGGTTAGCCAAATCCATTGCTTTTTGATGGAGTTGATT
>CAYOBX010000704.1:0-2685 GCA_964402245.1 uncultured Saprospiraceae bacterium
AATCTCCCTCAAATTCCATCCGACACTATTACCTTGAAAGACTACTTAGTAACGATAAAAAATAACTCCATCATTTGGACGGCTTCTTTTGCCCTCATTTTCCTCTTAAAAATATTTCCGTAGCCCAGCTATGCAAAGATTTTTAAAAGAAAACTGAGAACAAAATAAGCTCGTCCAAATGGCGGACTTATTCTTTCATCGTTACTTAGTTCGTAAAGAAATTGTAATTTTCCTTTTTAAAAATCGAATTAGATAATTAATACATATATGAAACAACCGAAAGCAAAGAAAATCCCTAAAGAATTAAAAATTCATGGAGACACCCGAATCGACAACTATTATTGGCTCAACGATAGAGAAGATAAGGAGGTCATCAAGTATTTAAAATCAGAAAACGCATATAAAAAGAAGGTCTTAAAACCCACCGAGAAGTTTCAAAAAAAGCTCTTTAAAGAAATTGTTGGTCGGATCAAACAAACAGATATGTCGGTGCCTTATAAAAAGGATGGGTATTATTATTATACCCGATATGAAGAAGGCAAGGAATATCCAATCCACGCAAGAAAAAAGAAAAACTTAGAAGCCAAAGAAAAGATCATGCTCAATGTCAATGACATGGCGAAGGATCATAAATTTTATGCAGTTGGTGGTTTAAGCATTAGTACCAATAATAATATTTTAGCTTTTGGAGAAGATACGGTAAGTCGGAGAATTTATACCATCCGTTTTAAAAATTTAAAGACAGGCAAGTATTTAAAAGATACGATCACGAATACTACTGGTTCTACAGTCTGGGCTAATGATAATAAGACGGTATTCTATACTAGAAAAGATGAGTCTTTACGTCCTTATAAAATATTCAAGCACAAAATAGGAACGCCTGAATCAGAAGATATTGAAATCTATCACGAAAAAGACGAGACTTTTAGAACGGGCATTATGAAGTCTAAGTCTAAAAAGTTTCTAATCATAGCTGCTGCGATGACTGTATCTACAGAGTATCGGATATTAGAAGCAGATAATCCTGATGGTAAATTTCGTTTATTTCAAAAGCGGGAGCGAAACTTAGAATATGGCATTGCCCATTATGGCAAACACTTTTATGTGCATACGAATCTAGATGCCAAGAATTTCCGCTTGATGAAGACTTCTGAAAAACGGACGAGCAAAAAGAACTGGAAAGAGGTGATTCCTCATAGAAAAGATGTATTACTAGAAGGCATGTCCATATTTAAGGACTATCTAGTTTTAGAGGAACGAATAAAAGGGATTTCTCAGTTACGCATCAAACCTTGGAACGGGAAAGGGGAACATTATATCGACTTTGGACAGGAGGCTTTTCTAGCTTATACGTCTACCAACTTAGATTTTGACACGGATATACTTCGGATTGGCTTCACCTCAATGACTACGCCGAATTCCGTCTTTGATTATCATATGAAAACCAAAGACATGACTTTGCTTAAACAAGCAGAAATTGTTGGTGGGTATAAGGAATCTTTATATAAATCTGAACGGCTGTTTGTCAAAGCTAGAGATGGCGTAAAAGTACCTGTCTCTTTAGTGTATAAAAAAGGGTTCAAGCGAAATGGAAAATCCCCATTGCTTTTATATGCTTATGGCTCTTATGGACATAGTATGGACCCCTACTTTAGTTCTGTCCGATTAAGTTTATTAGATCGAGGTTTTGTCTATGCTATTGCCCATATTCGAGGCGGTGAAGAAATGGGGAGACATTGGTATGAGGATGGCAAAATGCTCAAAAAGAAGAATACTTTTAATGATTTTATAGACTGTGCAGACTATTTATTAGCTAAGAATTATACTCGTAAGAAACGCCTATTTGCTATGGGAGGGAGCGCAGGTGGCTTACTTATGGGTGCTATTATGAATATGCGTCCTGAATTATGGAGAGGCGTGGTCGCAGCAGTTCCTTTTGTAGATGTTGTCACCACCATGCTGGATAAATCTATTCCTTTAACGACTGGTGAATTTGATGAATGGGGCAATCCGAAAAAGAAAAAGTATTATAAATATATTAAGTCGTATTCTCCCTATGATAATGTAGAAAAGAAGGCGTATCCAAACACTTTAGTCACTACTGGCTTGCATGATTCGCAGGTGCAATACTGGGAACCTGCTAAGTGGGTGGCAAAATTGCGGGAACTAAAGACGAATAATTCTAAATTATTGCTACATTGTAATATGGAAACGGGCCATGGTGGGGCTTCTGGGCGGTTTAAACGCTTTAAGGAGACTGCTATGGAGTATGCGTTTTTGTTGGATCTGGTGGGAATACATAAGTAAGCTATGAAGAAGTCATAGCTTACTTATGTATTCCCACCAGATCCCCCACGACTGCGTCATGGGTTAAGCCCATCATAAAAAGCAAACTTTCAAAAAAGAATATGTAGGCTTACTAAACAAGCACAACATAGAATACGAAGAAAAATATCTTTGGGACTAAATATGGTTCTCTGATAAATACCGTATAAAATATAAAATTAGAATCGTCAAAATTTGTAACCTTGATGTTATACGATGCAATCATATTGCATCGAAGTTACAAATCATAGCCGTCAGACTAAGAAAAAATAGTATTGAAAATCAATTACTTAGGTTTGAGTAATGTAAGTTCTCAAAACACCAATCACTGTCAGAATTAGGATTCGTAGGATTTCAGGA
>CAYOBX010000705.1:0-2681 GCA_964402245.1 uncultured Saprospiraceae bacterium
AATTGAAAAGTGCCTCCATCTGTCCAACTAGTACCATCTAAAGAATAATCTATCGCTACTTGTTTAAAGCCCCGACCAGTTAGGTTGGTCACATTATAATTCCAAAATTTTGTGGCACCTAATGCATAAATATAACCTAAATCGTATTGTAACCAGTGGCTGTTGCCTCTATTATTGTTAGGGCTAATTTTCTTTTGACAGGACAACCAACTGTCTTTTTCATTGGTGGAATAAGTAGCGGCATTACATTGTCCATACATCCAATTACTTGCAGTTAGGCATAGGAATAGTAGACTCACCTGTAAGGTAATGATATAATTTTTCATAGACTTAGAAGGTTTTATTATTTAATTTGTATGGGCAACCCTTGTGGGTACCTATATATCAATGGGCAACCACAAGGGTTGCCCCTACCAGGTTACAAATCTGTTTTCACAAATTTATTGACCAAATAGGTTTGATTAGACGTCCATGCTTTAATATAATACATTCCTGTAGGAAAGGAAGCAACATCCAAAGTGAGATTAGTTACTGGTTGCCGCTTTCTTAAAAATTCATGCCCAGCATTGTCAACGATAATCAGCTCCTTAATTTGTTGGTTATTTTTCAAACTAATTGATAGCACTTGATTCGTTGGATTTGGAAAAACAAGCATTTCTGAATTGGTAGTTGCTCTTTGATTAATTGAAGTAATTTGTTCCCCTATATTAAATCTTATTTCCGAAAAACCTGTGCAGTTACCATTTCCCCAATTGCTATAAGCGGTAAGGGTGATAAATCGAGCCGATACTCCACTTAAATCAATCCCTTCCCAGCCTTCATAATCGAGTCGGCCATCCGCTTCAGGAATTTGAAAAGTGCCACCAGAAATCCAATTTTGTCCATCTTCAGAATAAAAAATTTCTCCATCTTTAATTCCATTCTCGGTTTCATTCTCGACATTGTAATTCCAAATAGTAATCATTTCTAAAGGATAGCTATAGCCCAAATCGTAGTAAATCCAGTGATAATCCAAAGGTGCTAAATTATTAGGCATAACCGAAGTTTGACAAGATAGCCAACTATCTTTTTCATTTGTCGAATGTCCTTGGTTACCGCATTGGGCCATAACTACAGGTGTAAAAAGAGGTAGCATTACCAATATAAAAATCAGCCTAATCATTGGAATACTTCTAATACTGGTAATTATATTATAGGGCATTTTAAGATTTGACATTTTAAAATTATTCGTTGTTTTTTTGGCAACCACAAGGGTTGCCCCTACGTAATATTCATAAAACCAATTGGCAAACTACCACTATTCACATTGTAAAAATTCCCAATATTTGGCAGCACATAACTTAGATCACCATTAGCTACTCCAAACCATTTGGATAATTCCGCAAAATATTCGTCTGTAGAAATACTAGGTAATAGGATAGCCCCTCCTACATCATCATTACTATTGAGTGCTAAAGAAGGATATTCTCCATAAATTTTTCCTCCTTTGACTGCTCCACCCATCACCATCACATTTCCTCCCCAAGCATGGTCACTGCCATTGCCATTAGAAGTTAAAGTCCTACCGAAATCAGATGCCGTAAAAGTGGTCACGCAATCAGACAAATTCAATTCTTCCATTGCCGTTTGAAATTCTGAGAGGGCCTTACTGACCACGCTTAACATAGCTACTTGGCTATTCAAGACTTCATCATGATGGTCCCAACCACCAATTGTTATAAAGAAAGTTTGTCGCTTGACATTTAATACATCTCTTACTGCAATGGTCTTAGCAATCAATTCCATATTAGCAGAAACAGCATTATTTGAAAATGCAGTACTTATTACTGGCGCTTGATTAAGGGCGGCACTAAACTCCACATGATTCGACTGAGATTCCGTAATTTTATTGGTAAAGGTGGATTTGAATATGTCTTGATATTGCTGTGCTAATAAACTTTCTGTGCCTTGTTTTAAAGCTATGTCCAACGCGCTTGTGCCATCATATGTACTAATACCAACACTCCCCCCTGCGGATGCTCGAATAGCATATTCTGCCGACTGGTTGCCCACCTGAAAGATGTTCGTTCCAGATAATGATATATTCATGGAGATATTTTGATTCGCATTTCCAGCCTGTAAAATATCCGCCATTCTTCCCCCCCATCCTTTGGAGGAACGCGTCTGAGGAATCGAGGTTTGCCATTGCTGAATCTGGTCTGCATGAGATAATAAACCTACTGGAATGGGCTTACTTCCATTCAAGTACTGCGCTTTAGTTGTTGGTTCTATGAGGGTACCCACATTAGAGATAAATGCCAATTTGTTATTATTAAAAAGCGACTGGACTTCAGGCATGGAGGGATGTACCCCAAATTGCTTTCCATTGCTATCGCTATAATTTAAAGGCAATAAGTCGCCTTGGGGTAAAGCTAAATTAGACCGAGTAGTAGCATATTCGGTATAGTGATTGCCATTCCTTGGAACTAACATATTAAAACTATCATTACCTCCTGCTAATAAAATGCAAACCATTGCTTTATAGTCGCCTCCATAAGAAGGCGTACTCATTCCTGCTAAAGAATTGGCTACGCCCATGTTTAAAATGGTGGATAATAAAGTGGTTGAGCCGATGGCAGCACAAGATGCTTGACCTAAAAATTTTCTTCTATTTAATTTATGATGCATAGTTTTGAATGATG
>CAYOBX010000706.1:0-2679 GCA_964402245.1 uncultured Saprospiraceae bacterium
AATAAAGTGTTTAAAAAGCCATACATTTTTCCTACCCTTCTACCAAGGGGGGGCGCCATTGTTACGCTATGAAAATCAATCGACTTGGCCTTTGGAAATAAGGCTTTTATTTCACTTCTTGAAATACCTTGGACATCCTTATTATTTGGATTGTTGTATACGAAATCATACCAAATAATTACCCCTTCTTTTTTGACCATTGTTAATAAATGCTGTGCTAACTCTTTTTTTAGTTGCTTATCCAAAATGGAGGAAAAGACCGTTGATTGTAGGACAATATCAAATTTTTCTTCATAAGGTAAATCTAAGGCATTACCCGATTGTAAATGACATTTTGGTGAAAGCCGATTGCCCAACTCTTCAAAGCGGTCTAATAATAATTCGTTGCCATAAATATTCTCCCAAGGAATACCTAGATTATGAAAAAACAATAAATGGTCTCCTTCACCTGCACCCACTTCTAAAATTGTCTTGTTTTTCAACGGCAACAGTTGGTTATTTTTAAGAATGTCAATATATTTTAAATACCGTTCAAACCTTGATTTGAATCGATAATGACTTATTGCATCATTTTTTTGGACTAAATCACTTTGTTTTCTGCGCTCGTATCTTGCGACGATATTGTCTAATTCTGCCTGCATGTTTTTTGTATTTTTTAAAAGTGCTACTGGTTCACGGACGCGAAGTCGATTATAACCACCGTTTAGACCATTGATGTAAAACCAATAAAAACCAAATGAAATAGGTATTCGTATAACTTTTTCCAGCGACAAAATCACCAATCATTTTGCTTAACACCGTTTGATTTAAATGGAATTGTTGGGCAAATCGACTATCTCCTGAAATGGCTAAAATTTCTTCTTTTAAGCTCTTGCGCAACCATTTATCTAAAGGCAGGGTAAAGCCTTGTTTGGGTCGATTGAGAAAAGTTGCTGGTAAATGTTTTGCCAGTAATTTTCTTAATAAATATTTTGTTTGCTTCCCTTTTATTTTTAGGTGATTGGGTAATTTTTGAGAAAACTCTATTAGGTGATGGTCTAAAAAAGGTTCTCTTCCTTCTAAGGCTACTTGCATGGTGGTTCTATCCACTTTTGGCATAATATCGCCTTCCAAATAGGTCTTAATGTCCAACATTCCTAAGTACGATAGTGACCTTTCTGGGTCTATCTCACTCATCGCAGGAAATCGCTGGGCGATAGGTGTATTACTTAGCTGCTTTAATTTCTTTTGAGTAATGGTATTCGACCCTAAATCAAAAAAATCTACTAAGTTCTCTGCGGCTAAGGTGTTGAATAACTTAGGTAATTTATCTTCTAAATTGGTATGGTTTTTTAAAAAGGGAACATAACTAGCATATTTTTGTAGGGTTAAAGGATTCATGCTACCTCCTAAATAATGCCCACTTTTTTTAATAAAATTGGGTATTTTTTGTAAAACGGGGAAAAAATTCTGCGCTGCTAAATATCTTGTATACCCCCCGAATAATTCATCTCCTCCATCTGCCGACAAAGAGACCGTCACTTTTTCTCTAGCCAATTTAGAAACCAAATAAGTTGGTAAGGCTGCGGTATCACCATTCGGTTCATCAAACCATTCCGCTAATTGCGGAACTAAGTTGACAAAATCTGATTGTTCACAGTATAATTCTGTATGATTTGTCCCTAAATATTGTGCTACGTCTTTGGCTAAATCAGCCTCATTATTTGCTTTGTCTCTAAAACCAATCGTAAAGGTATTTAAAGGTTGGGTACTTTCTTTTTGTAGAATAGAAGTTACCAAACTAGAATCAACTCCTCCACTAAAAAAGATGCCTACTGGCACATCTGAAACCATGCGTAAACGAAAACTATCTTTCATCAATGCTTCCAATCGTTCTAACGCTTCTTCTTCTCGAATATTGGCTAAAGGTTGTTCGTGAAAGACTTTTTCAATGTCCCAATAACTATCCGTTACAGGTTGTAAATCTTGTTTAATTGTTAAAAAACTACCCGGTTTAACCTTGTGGGCATATTTGAAAATACAATCAGGAGAGGGGATATATCCTTGTTGTAAATACAAAGAAACTGCCCGTTGATTGATGGTTTTATCAAATTTAGGATGTTCATGAAATGCCTTTAATTCGGAGGCAAACATAAATAACCCATCTTTTAGATACCAATATAAAGGTTTGACACCTACTCGGTCTCTACATAGCACCAACTCTTGTGTTTTGATATTCCAAATGGCAAAGGCAAACATACCTCTAAAATGATGTACACAGGCTTTTCCCCAATGTGCATACGCCTTTAAAATAACTTCTGAATCACTATCGGAGACAAAGGTATAGCCTGCTTGTTTTAAGGTTTTTTGGATAGCTTTATAATTATAAACCTCTCCATTAAAAACTAAAACATATTCTTGCCAAAACATAGGCTGATGCCCTGCTGCTGATAAATCAATGACGGCTAAACGGCGATGCCCTAAGCTGATAGCATCATCAGAATAATGTCCCGCATCATCTGGCCCACCGTAAGCCATTACATCTCTTGCTTTTAGCAAAATAGCATCTCTTTCGGAAGGGTTTTTATTATTTAATATGCCAACTATTCTACACAATGTTGTTAATGGTATTGGTTAATTAAGAATAGACTTGTTACCCTTTGGAAAATAGCTATATGAAAATTGAATTTTGTTGATAGT
>CAYOBX010000707.1:0-2677 GCA_964402245.1 uncultured Saprospiraceae bacterium
ATTTTGCTAGGTTTTTTTATAAAAAAACCTAGCAAAATCACTACCTCTAAAGAAATATAGTCAACATACTTGTTGCCGAGTCTCAAGATAAAGAACTTTAGCCTGACGGCTATGCTTTGTAACTTATAGGAATTTGTTAACTTTAGGGACGAGGCAAAATATAATATAATCTAGTCAACTCAACTCATTATTTAAATCACATAGATATGCAGGAAAAACAAACGAAAAATTCAAGAAGGAAATTTCTAAAAAATGCAGCCATCGCAGGAGGTAGCTTTTTCATTGTTCCTAGACATGTATTAGGGAGAGGCTATACCCCACCAAGTGATAAAATGAATTTAGCCTCGATTGGGGCTGGTGGAAAAGGTTGGAGCGATATTCGAAATGCTTGGAATAAAGGAAAAGAAAATGTAGTCGCTTTATGTGATATAGATACGAATATGTGCAAAGAGGCGATTGAAAAATTTCCAAAAGCAAAATTCTATAAAGATTTTAGAAAAATGCTTGAGGAGATGAAGGATGAGATTGATGGTGTTACTATTTCTGCTCCTGATCATATACATGGAGTAGCAGGAATGACTGCCATGCAATTGGGAATGCACGTATATATACAAAAGCCTCTAACCCATAATATATATGAAGCACGCCAACTAACCGAAGGTGCTAGAAAATATAAAGTAGTTTCTCAAATGGGTAATCAAGGTGCATCCAATCCTGGTCAGCATCAAATGATTAAATGGTTTCACCAAGGCTTAATTGGAAAAGTACATACGGTACATGTTTGGACGAATCGCCCTGTTTGGCCACAAGGTATTCCTGTCCCTACCCAAAAGATGCCACTGCCCAAACAAATAAGTGCAGCCGATTGGGATCTGTTCATAGGTCCTGCGAAACCAGTAGAGTATCACCCACTCTATCATCCTTTTAAATGGAGAGGTTGGTGGAATTTTGGAACAGGAGCCTTAGGAGATATGGGCTGTCATTTGATTGATCCTCCTTTTAGGGTATTGCAATTGGGCTATCCAACAGAAGTAGAATGTAGTGTCGGACAAGTATTCACCAAAGATTGGGTACCAGAACACATTCCAGAAGGTTGTCCTCCCTCTTCTACTAGTCAAATAAAATTTGAAGCAACCAAGGTCAATCCATCTCCAGTTACCCTTAAATGGTATGATGGTGGCATGCGCCCATTCCATCCTGAGCTCATTCCTACAGATGAAGAAATCGGGGAAGGTACTAATGGTGTAATGATGGTCGGCGAAAAAGGAATTATGACCTGTGGCACCTATGGTCGAAATCCAAAGGTCTATAGAAAGGGAGAAGAAACCTTGACCATGCCTGAAGATTACAATAGTAATAATCCTTATGTAGATATGCCTGAGTATGGCCACCATATCCACTGGACAGATGCTTGTAAGGCGGGCTTTGGCAGTATGAAACATGAGGCCTTAACTTCTTCTTTTGACTATGCAGGCCCTATGACGGAAACTGTTTTGATGGGCAACTTAGCGATTCGTAGTTATGCGCTGGGTAATTTGAATGAAAGAGGTCGAATGGATTATTATGGTCGAAAGAAGTTATTGTGGAATGGTGCGGATATGAAGGTTACTAATTTTGAGGAGGCGAATCAGTTTGTTGGGCGGACGTATCGGGAGGGGTGGAAGTTGATATAGACTAGGATAGACTAGGATTTGTAGGATTATGGGATTGGTAGGATTTTCGAGTAGTGATTTAGTACTAGTTGTCCAATGTCCTCCAACTATTCCAACCATGTCTCAATAGGGTTTGATGATCTTGGGTTTATTGATTTGAGTGTATAACAATTTGGGGGCATGTAAATGAATACCTGAGGTTGTTTAATAGGAATTTTGCAAGCAAAATAGGGTATTGAACGCAGAGATGCGGAGATCCAATCTAAACTTTTTATCAAGTAAAAAAGCGGTTAGAATGTTATCCTAGCCGCTTTTTTACTATCAAATTGTCTCGTTAGAAAATTCATCCAGTGACGGGAAGTCACTGGGTAAAAAGTCACCGCTCAAAAATCCTACCAATCCCCTAATCCTAAAAATCCTAGTCAGTCCTCATTTCGTCACAAACCGCATCCGATACTCCAACTTAATCTGCCCCTTCTTAATCTTATCCAATTTCCGCCGTACCAAACGTCGTTTCAAAGGCTTCAAATGCTCCGTAAACAAAACCCCATCAATATGATCATATTCATGCTGAACTACACGTGCATTGAAATCAGAAAAAGTCTCGGTGTGTTCCTCAAAATTTTCATCCAAATATCGAATCGTTAACACTTCAGGACGATGTACATCACCCCGAATATCTGGAATACTCAAACAGCCCTCTTCATAAGGTTTAATAGCACCGGTCTCTTCTACCTTCTGCGCATTAATCATCACTCTCTTCATCCCCTTAAACGGCTCCCCCTCTTTTTCCATCTGCGTAGAATCCAATATAAACAAGCGAATCGGCAAGCCAATTTGTGGTGCTGCCAAGCCAACCCCTTGGGCATTGTACATAGTTTCCCACATATTAGCAATCAACTCCTTCAGATCAGGATATTCCGCCGTAATGTCTTTAGCCACCTTTTTTAAAACAGGTTGTCCGTATGCGTAAATTGGTAAAATCATTCTTTCTTAGGTAATAAGTAAAAAGTAATAGGTAATAA
>CAYOBX010000708.1:0-2676 GCA_964402245.1 uncultured Saprospiraceae bacterium
GGCCGTTTCCCAAACAACTTTAGAAGAATATAATTATTTAACAAAAGGATATAAATTAAAAATAACGGGGAAAGTAAAACTATTAAATAATTCCATAGGAGAAGGAGACTTAGGGAGTAAAAAAATGCAAATAATTCCTTATTATATTGAAATTTTGGAGAAACAAGAATTGACTGCTAGGAAATAAACGAGTAAGCAACCTAATCAAATTATACAAAAGTATGCAAAGCAAATACTGCATGAAGATGAAATACCCTATTTTATAAGAGGTGACAAACAGCTTTTAATTAGGTCTAATGGTATACAAATAGCTCCTGCTAAGTAGTCTGACAAAAGTATTTTAACTTTTTCTTTTTGATGGTTTGATGGCTAGACTGTTTGATGGTCAACGTCACGTTGACCATCAGACCATCAAACAGTCATACAATCATTTTTAGATGTTAACTTCTTTTTGTCACACTACTTATTTGTTATGAAAGTCTACAACTATCTCATATTGAACATTCCACCCTGTTAGGAGCGAATGTATGTGTTGCCAGTGTGGCAAAAGCTCAAAAAGGAATTATTAAGTAACGACGAAAGAATAATTAGAACCAGATTGCTCAAGTTATTGTTTTGTCGTTACTAAGGCATATCAGTACTTTCCAGCAATAGCTAAAGAAAAATCACCCTAATATTAATAGTTATGGACCTTAAAGATATTCAAAACAAAGTAGTCAAAGTCTCAGATATTTATGCTAAAAAATGTAATATCAATCGAGATAATGATTGGTATATTTTAAAGCTACAAGAAGAAATAGGAGAATTGACTCAAATTCATTTATCCAACTCAAGTAGAGGCAGAAATAGAGGCGTAGTGCCAGAGCAATTGCAAACAGACTTTGCAGATGAACTATCTGATGTCATAGGACAAGTTCTATTAATAGCTAACCATTACAATATTGATATAGAAGAAGCTTTAGAAAGAAAATGGTTTCGTTACTTAGTTTAGTAACTTGGCTTGTAAATACTCAAGGAATAGAGGAGAAAATGCATAAATGAGTAAATAGGGCAGCAGATTTCTGTTTATGCAGACTGATTAAAGCTTGTAGACTGCCAATTTTTACTCATTTGCTCATGTCTTCATTTACTCATTGAGAACTTACTTCGCCAAAACCCTAGACTACTGATAATCAGTTTGAAAATTTTTTAGAAGGATACCCTTTTAGACAGACTCTAAGCGAAAAGTGAAATAGCTGTATTGTCGCAATAATAACAATTCAAATTCATTGTATTTAAAATAGATTGTATTACAAAACTATAACTAGTCTATAAAACGTTATAGATAAGTTCCTTACTTTTGAAGTTGACAATCTATATTACTATAAATGAGACATTCCACCCTTATCCTTTTTTTCCTTATTCTTTTTTGTACAGAGTCCATTGCACAGAAGTATTCCAATGAATTTCTGGCAATAGGCATAGGTGCAAGAGCAAGAGCGATGGGTAATGCCACAGTAGCAAGTACTAATTCCGTAATGGCAAGCTATTGGAATCCTGCAGCATTGGCTAGCTTAGATATCACTGGAATTCAAGCAGGTGCGATGCATACAGAACAGTTTGCTGGAGTAGCTAAATTTGACTATCTAGGTCTTACCTTACCCTTGAATACGCCAAACCGAAGAGTAGGAGTTTCTCTTATCCGTTTTGGTATAGATGATATACCTAATACCCTTAGTTTATTTGAAGAGGATGGGACCGTTAATTTTGACAATATTGTTCCCTTTTCTGCGGCGGATTATGCTTTGTTATTAAGCTATGGACAAAAAATTAATACTAAAAAAGGCAATTTATATGTAGGTGGAAATGCAAAAATCATCTACCGTCAGATTGGCCCTTTCGCTACTTCTTGGGGTTTTGGTATAGATGCCTCCGCTTTGTACTATGGTAAAAAATGGCGATTAGGATTAGTGATTCGAGATGCTTCCAATACTTTTAATTCTTGGAGTTTTTCCTTGTCAGATCAAGAACGTTCTACCTTATCTTTAACAGGAAATGATTTGCCTATTAATTCTGTAGAGAAAACTAGTCCACAGATAACTTTTGGGATTGCTCGACCATTTTCCATCAATGAAAATTGGAATGTATTAGCGGAAGTAGATCTAATAGCCACTACAGATGGTAGGAGGAATACTTTAGTGAGTGCGGATCCAGTCAGTGGTGATGTGGCGATTGGAATGGAGTTTGACTACAAAGACCGCCTATTTCTAAGAATGGGGGCCAATAATTTTCAAAGAGATAATAACTTTTTTACAAAAGACTTTCTAACTGTTCAACCTAATATAGGAGTAGGATTGAAAATAGCTCAGTTCCAAGTAGATTATGCCTTTACGGATGTAGGAGAGCAACGGAATCAAACATACTCCCATGTTATTTCTTTACTCCTGAATATTAATAAGTAACGGCGAAATACGGAAGTATTTTTTCAAGGAAAATAAGGGCAAAAGAAGCCGTCCAAATGGGGGAGTTATTTTTTTGCCGTTACTTAATTCTTCAAATTTAGGAAAAAAAAAACTGCCAGTTTTTGATAACTGCCAGTTTTTTTTTGTCCACCTAAGTTTGACTTTAGCCATTAGCTATCAGCTAAAGGGTTTTCTTATAAAAAGAATATTGCCTAAAAAATCAAGTTACAAACTT
>CAYOBX010000709.1:0-850 GCA_964402245.1 uncultured Saprospiraceae bacterium
TATTACCTATTACTTATTACCTATCACTTGTTTTTTAAAAGAATAAATTCTTTTGTAATTAAATAATTTAGTGGAAATATTCTAAAGTTCGTTTGCTTAAAGGGAGTAACTCTATTTAGAATTGTATGACTTTTTCTGTATGCTTGTGTTAAGCTAGTTTGTTCGATAACGCCCATTAATTTTTTATGGGTCATATGATTTAAGCCTTCATAAGATTCACGAAGGGTACTTTCTAAATCCCCCACAATCGGATGATTGTGTTTATCAATCAATCTGTCTACTGTAGAAGCAGGTAAGAATTGCACCCAAGGAATTTTGATTACATGATTTAAGTGAGAAGCATAGGGACTTTTCCAAGGTGGATAAGAAACAAATATGCCACCATCAGGCGTTAAAGCTTTACTTAATTGTTGGAAGATATTTACTAGATAATCTTCTCGAATATGCTCCACCACATCATTTAAAAAAATGTAGTCAAATTTTCCCTCTAAAGGGTTATCGACAATATTTCTTTTTTCAAATTGGACATTCTTAACCCCATGTTTTCTTTTCAACTCTTTGGCGACATTGATATGATGAGAATCTATATCCACCCCATATATTTCGCAATCCCAATTTGATGCATACCAAAGGGTCATGCCTCCCATGCCACAACCAAAATCTATAATGCGTTTCCCATCCAGATTCATTAAGGTTGGGATCAATTGTTTGTCTACGATCAAATGACTTGCGTCGTCATTTAGATAGTTATCTTCGGCATATCCCATGCCTTGCAATAGCAGTGTATTTTCCATAGGTAATTAATTCTTAAATTACTTAGAGAAATAATAGTATAGAAGGCTTGGCGGCG
>CAYOBX010000709.1:860-2665 GCA_964402245.1 uncultured Saprospiraceae bacterium
AGCCCACTATTTCGGCGGGTAGCGAAGCTACCTGCCCTATTTCTCTAATACTGAAAAAATAGATGGGGATTTTACTTTTATAATGGAAGGAATTGTTATTATATTTTTTCTGAACCACAGAAGACACAAAAGAACACAAAAGTTAATCGCATTTTGCTTTTGTGGTCTTTTGTTTTTTTTGCGGTTCAAAATTAAAGCGTTTGCGTCGAAGGCATTCGATTTTTCAAAAAAGAAAAACCTTGCTTATAAAAATTAATACTATTCCTGAAAATATTTGCAGTCTCTACTCCCACTAATTTTCTAAGCATATACTGACCTGCACAAAAAACAATAAAGTAGGTAGCTAAAGTACCGTAAGCCGCTCCAACAATACCAAAGATAGTGATGAAAATAGCGTTTAACAGAAAGTTTAGGAAAAAGCTGACGACCGTGAAATAAAAATTTATTTTAGGTTTGCCAACAGATTCTAAAGTAATTCCTGTTTGATATAAAAAAGGGGTAAAAAGGCTAAAGAGTACGACGAATCGTAATAAGGGGATAGTATCTAAGTATTGATCTCCAGCTATTAGGGTAATAATTAATTCTGGAATTAACTGAACTACTAGTATACCTGGTAGTATTAAAGCTAATATTAAGCCAACTGATTTTTCATATAAACTTGCGGCCGCTAACAAACCATTTTTTGCAGCATTTTGAGCACTTTTTGGAAAAATAACTGGAGCTGCGGATAGGGTAGGAATCTCTAATAAATTGGTCACTTTAATAGCAATTTCATAGATTGCTACGGCTGCCCCAGAGACCATAGTTCCAAGCATCATTTTATCCATGCTTTTATAGAGCATACTGCTTAGATTTGTTCCTACAGAATACTTGCCAAAATCTAGTAATTTCTGAACCCAATTCCAATCAATTGTCTTAGAGAAACGCAAATATGGTTTTGCAAAAAAGTATGCAATGATTAAGCCTGCCCCAAATGCAATAATTTGGAAAAAAGCTAAATCAGCTAATCCAAACTCCACATTAAATGCGAATAAATACAACACATAGAAAAAGAAAAGAGCTTGTTTGGCAAACCCTGCCCAGAAGATCCCTTGAAAATCCATATTGGCCTGCTGAATATAATTAAATTGATTCAGCGGCATCAGTACTACCGTGGTGACTGCGTAGATTAGGAATAGGGTAGTCAGTATCTCTGCATTCCATAGCGTACTTAAAAATTGCCCGCCTATATATAGGAAAAAGATATACCCTATTGTGAGTGCTATGTTTAATAAAAAGGAAGCCGTAAGTATTTCCTTATAAGAAGTTTCTCCGTCCGAAGAAATATATTTGACTAAACCATTTTGTATTAAACCGATCCTAGATACTTCTAAAAAGGAACAAACCGCAATAAATAAAACCCATATTCCCATGTCTTCTTGGGAAAGGCTTCGGACCAACATATAAAAGCTACCAAAATTGAATACAAAACCAGCCCCTTTTTCGAAGAAAGAGTACATCCCTGATTTTATCCAATATTTTTTATTGCTTGTAGACATAATTGTTGGGTAATTGAGAAGTTAGATGTCAGATCGTTTCCTGCGGAACTGTTAGAAGTCAGACGCATGATGTTGACCCCATGATGTTTCTGACCGCACAGCGATCTGTAAAAAAAAACAAGTATTGACTACCTGATTTTAGTAGCGCCTAGGGCAACGAAGTTGTTTAAGAATGTAGACTGAACTTAGTTGTAAATGCTTGATTGCTAGGACACAGCCTTTTTTAATTTTCGTAGCCATAGTTACGGGAATTAAAAAAGGCGAAGT
>CAYOBX010000710.1:0-2659 GCA_964402245.1 uncultured Saprospiraceae bacterium
TTAGATAATTAAGTGAACTAGTTAGTATATCTATAAAACTTTAAACATGGCTGTAAGTTCCACGCTTTTACAAAACCAGCACTGAACAATACAGACCAATTGATAACAGTAGACTTGAAATCTTTTAAATGATCGTCCTTTAAAAACCTAAGTGAAATTTAATTTTAAATTTTAAATTTTAAACCACCTTCGGCGGGAATTGAAGTTGAGATTGAGATTGAGGTTGAAATTTGAAAAATATCGACATTTCAAAATATCGATTCCGATTTGTATCGGAATTGGTTTTAAAGCGCTGTTAAGCGCCTAAAGACTAGAAGATATTTTTTAGATAAAAGTCTATTCAAAACTCCAATTAACATGGCTAGATTGCCCTATACCATTCCTTACGATCCAGCTTTTTTAGGAAATGGCTTCCAAGTGCCTTTGCCCACTACTTGTTGCGATGGAAACTTATTGAATAATGGAGAAATCTTTGATTATATCCATTTTTCTTTGGTCATGCACAAAAATAGACGCATGGCGCTCTATACTGCTCATAATATTGATACGAGCCAAAAACGTTCTGCTAGTCGGACCGATTGGGATTTAGACCCTAGAATAGATTCGGCAAATCAAGTAGGCAATGAAGCTTACCGAAATAATGATTGGGATAGAGGACACCTCGTTCGTAGAAGTGCAGTTGCTTGGGGTACCGGAGCAGAGGCGCAAGATGCGAGTGATTCCACTTTTTACTATCCCGTAGCTAATCTACAATTGAACACTTTCAATCAATCTAATAGCAAATGGTTAGGCTTAGAAGATTGGATTCTACAAAAAGCGGGTGCTTTTGCGACTCGTTTATGTGTTTTTACTGGACCCATTTATACAACGGTTGATGAAGAAGAAAGAGGCGTTAAAATACCTGCTGCTTTTTTTAAAATTGTGGTTTTATTAGACCCTACGTCTGATGGTCAAGATTTATCAGCAGTTGGTTTCATCATGAAACAAAATATCAATTGGAGAAATAGTGGCCCAAGAGCCTTAATTAATTTAGAACCTTATCACGTTAGTATCGCAGAAATAGAAGCTTATACAGGGTTAAATTTTGGGACAATTACCAATTTAGATGAATTTGATTGGCGGCAAATACGCTTTAAGAATAGAGCTATGATGCCAGCTATTAAAGTAGATGGGCCTGATGATATTATTTTTTCTGGCGACAAAAGACGAGCAAGCGGGATTCGGTCAAGGAGAACCTTTGCGAGTGGAGATGCTATGCGTAGAGATACGCTCAAAAGAGGTACTGCGGCAACTTCTGAAACGACACCTGATTGTGGTTGTCAGGATAGGACTATGGATTTAGAAGCGGAGGTTCAATCACTTAAATTACAGACGACTACCTTGTGTGAGGTGATAGAATGTATGCTCGAAAATAGTCAAACAAAGACAAATGCGCGAAGTCGGTCTATTGTCGATGACAATATGCGCGCCTTATTAGCTAGAATTATTGGTGGACAAATGGTACAACCAGGCGAATTTCCTGATTGTGCAGCCGTTGGAAATGATGCCTTTGGTTATTTCTGTACGGGTGTGCTAGTGCATCCTCAGGTAGTCTTGACTGCTGGACATTGTGCAGCAGAACCCATTACTAAAGTCTTTTTAAGAGGACGCCAACTCTCTAATCTAAGTCAAGGAGAAGTTAGAACCGTAGAAAACGTTATTGTGCATCCTAATTATAATGAATTTGAAGTGCCTTGGAATGATATTGCCGTATTGATTCTTTCAACACCTTCAACGGTTCAGCCTGTCGAAATAGCAAGTATGGCAGAATTTGAAGCGGATGATTCTTTGACTTTAGTAGGATTCGGTTCTGATAGCCCCAATGGTCAATCTGGATTTGGGACAAAACGAAGAGTAGAGGTAGATTTAACCAGTACACAAGGCTTTAGTCCCAGTCAAATATTAGGTGTCCAGCGCGAACATGGGTATAGTATCTCCCATGAATTTCACGGTGGTCGAGTCCGTTCGGGTATGGATAGTTGTAATGGAGATAGTGGTGGCCCTGCTTACCTAAATCTTCCCGATGGTAGCGAAACGGGCATTTTCAAAGTTGCAGGCTTAACCTCAAGGGCTGCCAATTCTTCCAATGTCAACTGTGGAGATGGAGGAATTTATACCTTAATCCCAGCGTATCTACCTTGGTTGTATGAAGTAACGGGCGGGTTGATTGGTGCGCCTGCGTTGGATGACATAGAGGAGGATACTGCTATCCAAACCGATTTCGATGGCCTTTTTATTAGTGCTGCTATGCCAAATCCAGATGGAATAGATATCGGAAATGAATGGATAGAAATTAAGAATACAAGTGATGCACCCATTAATTTGGCAGGCATTTTCTTAGTAGATAAACAAGCAGCTCGTTTAGGCTTATCTGGAAGTATCGAAGCCAATGCTACTTTACGAATAACAATTCCAGCAGGACATGCTTTGCAATTAGGCAATAGTGGAGATGCTATTAAATTATTATTGGAAGATGGTACGCTTATCCATGAAGTGGGGTATGATAAGGCGAATGCTGGAAAGGTTGTTAATTTTGATTTGCCGATAGTGCCTGATACGGAATCCGAACAAGAACAAGAACAAGATACAGAATCCGAAACTCCTTCTGATGATTGTGATT
>CAYOBX010000711.1:0-2651 GCA_964402245.1 uncultured Saprospiraceae bacterium
AAGTTTGTAACTTGATTTTTTAGGCAATATTCTTTTTATAAGAAAACCCTTCAGGATTATATAAGATGTTAAGATAAGGAGGATTAAGGCATAGCTATTAAGTGTGAATCTTATTCATCTTAAAATCTTATAAATCCTGTTCTGACACTATATTGAGAATTTACTTTACCTTTTAGTAAATCATTGATTGTCAGGGATTCTTCAATCCTTCAATCCCTATTTCCTTCAGTCCTTCTACTTAAAAAGTCAACATCTAGATCTACGACCTGCAAGATCCGTGTCATCCGCGTTGAATTATGTTAAAATACATCTATGTTTAAAATAACACTATTCAAGCCGCAATCCCCAAGGCAAATATTCAGGCAAGACCTCTTCCTCTTCCCCATATTCTTCTAATAATTGTCGAGTAAGCAAAGAATACAAGCCCATGTGGCGCATTATTGTATGCTGAGCAGTATCAACAACCATCCCTTCAGTAAAGCCGTGCTGCTCAAAAGAATTCACAAAACTAGCATCTTTACTAATGATATGGATAGGAGTAGCCCATTTATTAAAACGATCAAATAATTTCCATTCTAATCCCGCAGGGTTATGATCTCCTAATAGTATGAAAACACTTTTTTCGTCGCCGACTTTTAATATAAAATCCGTCAACATTTTTAATTCATACTCCACCAATTTCCAATATTGGGAGATATGCATAGTGGAGGCAGGACGACCATCTGGATAAGGATTGTATAAAGTATCCAAACTTTTCCAATGAGGAACGATGGGAGGGCCGATACTCCATGGACCATGAGAATTCATGGTAATGAAGGTCATAAAATAAGGCCTAGATATGGTATCTAAATTGGTTTCTTGGATATAACCAAGAGTATATTGATCGGGTATACCCCCATAGTAATCGTATCTATACCCCTTGTATGGGATGTCACTAAAAAATAGTCGCTGATCAAATTTCCAAAATTGATTTGGAATGGTAATCATATTTAGGGTATCAATATCCTTGCTAGACATCGTAGAAACTCGCATAGTTTCATACCCTTGACTGTTGAAAAAATCCACCATGTGAGGGAATTGCTGATGCTCATGTATTAAGCCATTATATTGGATTTGATCTTCTATTCTTGCACCTGTCATAGCGGTGGTTAATGCCAACCAAGAGCGACCGCCGATAACTGGCGATTTGGAATAATTGGAGGTGATATGCCAGTCATTTGTTTTCAGTTGTGCCTCTAAATTACCAGCTAATGCTTCAAATTTATCGCTGAACCCATCCGCTAAGGTAGCGACAGCACCATACGACTCAATAAATAATAAATATACATTTGGCTTTTTAACCAAAGGCTTATTCATATATAAATCATATAGCCATCGCTTTTTTAGATGAGCCAAGGGGTCTGTTCTTTCGATGGTGCTACTCAATTGGATGTTTGGATAAATCCAATTAGTAGAAGCAATTAAATTTTTATTTATAGAATTATTTTCCTCATTTAAAATATTCTTTTCACTATAAAATTGTAAACTTGAACCCCATACAACAATTACCAATATAGATGGAATCCAGAAGAAAGTTTCTTGCTTAAGTTGTACAAACAGACGTAGCAAATAATAAAAACCAATAACTAATAACACAGAAACAATCAAAAAGCCAATAACTCCTAATAAGTAATTTTGTTTATCTATTGATAATTCATTAAAAAAGGTAGGTAGTATTTCTTTTGCTATGATCCAATCATTAGCAAAGATAGGATGCACACTATATAGTCCTTGATATCCTTCATAATAAACATTATAATAGAGCAATAGTAAAAAAACTAGCCCAGCAATAACAGCGTAAGTAGTCTTAATAATATTGATTCTAGCAAAAAGGAACAAGGGTAATAACAGTAAGATTAAATCGCCATTGAGATTAAAAAGAGTAGCTGATTTGGGGGCATGCCATAGACTCTTCAATAAGTTAGAAGACGTTAAGGTCGTCAAATAGTCACTTTGTGCTAATTGACCAATCCAATTAGGTATATTCAATAAATTATTTAAAAGAATAAATAGTAGCCAAAAAAATATGCTTTTCCAAAAGATGGTGTATTTTGTCATTTCATTTTTGATCGAGTAGGCTAAGAAGCATACTAGTTAGACATGAAGAAGAACAGAGAAACGAGAATAGAGGCAGATGCGGAAGTTATTGTTTTTTCGTTACTTAAAGGGCAACGAAATTCCGTCGTTTATTAACGAAATCTATCTCTGTTCTAATTCCATATCCTCTAATAATTTTTTAATGAAAACTGTAAATGTAGAAAAATGGATTTTAATTCATGCAATTTTATTGATATTTGCGAGTAGCATTACAGTTCTTGTTAATTCAATTATCCCTTTAATTATTGTATCATTGCCTTCTTTTTTATGGTTTATTTATTTAGGTAAAAAAGAATGGGGGCAATTTCAGCCCCTCGCAGGATATGCAAATTGGGTTACCTTTTTAAGATTGATACTTTTACTAATAGTATTATGTCTGGAAGCGGACTTGTCAAATATGATGCTCTTTCTACTTTTGGCATTTGTAATTGTATTAGATGGTTTGGATGGATGGCTTGCCCGTCGATTCAACCAAGTGAGTCTATGGGGAGGTTTATTTGATAAAGAAGTAGATT
>CAYOBX010000712.1:0-2651 GCA_964402245.1 uncultured Saprospiraceae bacterium
AAAGCCATTTTTTAGAATTGATGCCTCCAAAGAACCCTACTTACGAGACTTGAACAAGCAATAAAAGTGCTAGAGGACTATTATTGTGAAGAGAACCGTTTAGGGGTGGGCAAGCCGTCGAGTAATCTGTCAAAAGTCCAATAAGACATTGCCAAAATGGTTTTGGCTAATAAGGTGTATCAAGCGGCGACCTAATTTTCAAAATTAATAATCATGAAAATAATTGAATGCCCTAGGGATGCCATGCAAGGCCTGCATGATTTTATTCCTACAGCAGAAAAAGTACGTTATTTAAATGCACTTTTAAAAGTGGGTTTTGATTCATTAGATTTTGGAAGTTTTGTATCTCCCAAGGCAATTCCACAAATGCGAGATACTGCGGAAGTACTAGGGCAGTTAGCACTTGAAGACACGGCTACTAAGTTATTGGCAATTGTCGCTAACAGAAGAGGTGCATTAAGTGCTGCCAGTTTTCCAGAAGTAGATGTCTTGGGGTATCCATTTTCTATATCCGAAACCTTCCAATTAAGAAATACCAATGCAACTATTGTAGAATCTTTAGAAAGAGTGAAGGGAATACAAGAAATATGTTTGCAACATAATAAAACATTACTGATCTATATTTCAATGGGTTTTGGTAATCCTTATGGGGATTATTGGGATGTGGATATAGTCCAAAAGTGGGTAGAAGAATTGGCCAAATTAGACATTACTATTTTCCAATTATCTGATACTATTGGTGTAGCCGAACCCGCAAATATTGAATACTTATTTAAAAACTTAATACCTGCCAACCCAAATATCGAGATCGGTGCCCATTTCCATACGACCCCTGATACTTGGGAAGAAAAAATAGTATCGGCTTATGAAAATGGTTGTCGACGATTTGATGGAACGATTCGAGGCTTTGGTGGTTGCCCAATGGCACAGAATGAATTAGTCGGTAATATGCCTTCTGAAAATCTTGTTACTTTTGCTAGGGAACGAAATATAGCAACTGGATTGAATTTAGAGAACTATTTTGATGCAATGAAAATTTCTGGACAAATTTTAAAGTAACACTTAGTAAAGCGGATTGACAATCCGCACTACAACACAACATAAATGGACGTAATACAATCAACTATAAATAAGAATTCAAAAACTTTTCAAGCCAATTACAAAGGTAATTCCGACTTACTTAAACAGCTCGAAGCCTACAAAGAAGAAAGTCGTTTTCAAGGCTCAGAGTCTCGAATAAAGCGCGCAAGAAATGCAGACCAATTATTAGCAAGCGAACGTATACAACTGGTATTAGATAAGGATAGTCCATTCTTGGAATTAATGCCTTTGGCTGGTTTGGGGGTAGACAATGGTTTTGGTGCCAATGGAACAACCATTGTAGGTATTGGATTAGTCTCTGGTCAATTATGTATGATTAATTCGAATATAGGGACCAAGAAAGGAGGGACAATGGATTTCTCTACGACAAAGAAATATATTCGGATGAATGAAATCATCCTTGAAAATAAGTTGCCCTGTATTCAGTTAGTAGAAAGTGGCGGCGCAAACCTACCTGACCAAGTGCGAACCTTTGAATTGGCAGGAGCTAATTTCAGAGAAATTACTAAACGCTCAGAAGCTGGTTTAACTACTATTTCTGTGGTATTTGGAAATGCTACAGCAGGAGGAGCTTATGTGCCAGGGATGTCTGATATTTCTATTTTTATAAAAAATAAAGCACAGGTATTTTTAGCGGGCCCGCCGCTCTTAAAAATGGCAACAAACGAAATTGCCAATGCAGAAGAATTAGGAGGCGCAGAAATGCATTCATCAAAATCTGGAGTTTCGGATTATTTAGCTGGAGATGAATTAGAAGGGATTAAATTAGCAAGGTACATAATCACCACTTTAGAATCTCCTACACCACACTTTATTCCGGATGATTGTATCGAAGCCCCAAAATATGATCCAGATGAAATTTTGGGGGTGATCTCTCCTAACATACGGGTACCTTTCGATGTAAGAGAAGTGATCGCAAGGATTACAGATGGTTCTAGATTTTTAGAATTTAAACCAGATTATGGAAATACTTTAATTACTGGTTGGGCAGAAATTCATGGCTATACGGTAGGTATTATAGGGAATAATGGCGTGTTATTTTCCGAGTCTGCCAATAAAGCCACCCACTTTATCCAACTCTGTAATAAGAATAACCGACCTTTGATCTATTTACAAAATATCACTGGATTCATGGTGGGTAAAGAATACGAACAAGGAGGCATTATCAAGCAAGGTGCAAAGATGATTAATGCGGTAGCGAATAGTAAAGTTCCTTCTATTACTATAAATTTAGCCTCCTCATATGGTGCAGGTAATTATGCCATGAACGGACGTTCTTACCAACCCAATTTTATGTTTGCCTATCCGAATTCTAAGGTATCCGTCATGGGCTCTGAGCAGATTGCAGGGGTAATGGAAATTATCCAAAGAGGAAAGGCCACAAGAGCAGGTCTTCCATTTGATGAAGAAAAATTTGCGCCTAGGAAAGAAGAGATTATCAAAAACAATGAAGCGGTATCTTCTTCTTGGTATGCCAGTGGACACCTATGGGATGATGGTATTATTGATCCAAGAGAAACCCGTAATTATTTAGGGTTTTGCTTGAATGT
>CAYOBX010000713.1:0-2649 GCA_964402245.1 uncultured Saprospiraceae bacterium
TAATAGAACGAGTAGTTTCTTTTTCATGATTAATACTTTTAGTTTTTTATAACTAGGGTAGAACGTTTAGGATCGTTGAGGTTTGAAATCTCGATGCAATAAGATAATTGTATGACATCGAAGTTACAAATCATAGCCGTCAGGCTAAGGTTCTTTATCTTGAGACTCGGCAACAAGTATGTTTACTATATTTCTTTAGAGGGCACAATTTTGTAATGCTTTTTTTGAAAAAAGCATTACAAAATTGTGCCCTCTAAAAAACCATTAAAATCTACTGTTTGCCGAGAGCCAAAAACACTTTCATAAAAAAAATATTTAATTCGTATTCCCAAGAACTATCGGCAATTCAATCTTAGACACTTGATCAAGACCTCTATGAATAAATAGATTTGTAGGTTTGCAATTATCCAATTCATTGTCAGGACACAAAGTAGGATTTAATTCAAAATTAGTATGATCTGCTCCAGCGATACTAATTCTAATTTGATGCCCTTTTTTAAAAATCCAAGAATTGGGCGTTAAATCAAATCTTAAGCTTACTTGTTGGTTATTGGCTAAAGGATTTTCTGCATAGCCATCCTTATCAAAGCCATGCCAAGGCAAATCAGGTTGAACATCATATAAATAATTCACTTGCTCATCATCTGGTACTAAGCGATGCCAACCTGCTCGCAACTGCCCTTCGGCTACATAATACACTTGTCCATCTTCATCTACATCACTTAAATAAACGTAAATATCGGCATCTGCTTGATCGGCAGAAATACTTAATTCTACAATAGGATGTCCCGTTATTTGAATAGCATGGTCCAAAGGTTTGGTATTATACACTAAGCACTTTTCATCTAACGCTGTCCGTAACATCATAGAATCCATAGTAGTTGCCATATTCCAACGATTATCTCCTTCCGCATCATATCCTGAAGCGTGACTGAAGTCTACCGCATAAACATCTTTGCCGACTACACTACTATCCCTTGTTAAAGACTGCTGCTCATTCATATAAAAAGTTTCATAGGTGGTATTGTCAGGCGGATAATTTTGATAGCTTTCCCAGCCTTTAAATGCTGTGTATAAATGAACAGGGTCTTGCTGATCAAAACCATTATCTATTCCTTTTAAATAATGATCAAAAAACTGTAACTGTAAAGAGAGTGTTTGATCTTCAAACGAACCTTGATAGTCGAATAGTTTTACATAAGGGGGCGTAACAGTTCCAGGAATATGAAACCGATGTGCCATAATAAAATGGATTGGATTACTTTCTTTTAAACTACCATATAGTTTGGTAATTCCTTCAAAGCCATCAAACCAACCACCAGAGAGTAAGATGGGAATTTTTGATTTCTTAATGCCGGGTACAAAAAATGCAGGAGTCGTATCTTCAATACTCAAAGTATCTCCATACACTTCCATTTTAGAATCCCGAAAAGGCCAATTCTCAATGATTTCTCCAGTCCATATATCTTTTAAATGTTCTTTGGTATGGTTGAAATAATAGTTGTTGGTTCGCTGAACACCATCTGCATACTGTGGGCTATCGGCCTCTACAAATAAATAATTCCCTATTTCTTTTGAATACAATGGAATTTCATCGACAATCTCTCCATCCCCATCTTCATCAATCACTGGCTCTGCGGGTAAAATAGGTAGTAATTCATCCTTAGCAAATGCATTTAAATTCATTAAGCGCAATTGCTTATTAAAATTTTGGGACCATTTGGTCATTAAAATGCCGCCTTGTTTTTGTGCTTCCATATAAATATCCATCCCCATGATCGAAGGATTAATACATTTTAAAGCTTCTGGCTTCTCACTAGCAATAGCCAATTGTATCCAACCTAAATAGGAAGGGCCTTGCATACCCACTTTCCCATCACTCCAATCTTGGTCCGCAATCCAATTAATCATTTCAATACCATCCTTTTTTAATTGTGGAGACATCGGAGCGGTATAACCAGAAGAAGCTCCAGTACCCCGCATGTCTGCAACGACGATGGCATACCCATTAGCCGTCAAGGTTTGTATAGATTTTCGATTTGGTAGAATGGTATAGGTCGGTCCCCAAGTTCCCACAAATGCTTTAGAAGCACATTTTTCCCACCACTTCATATTAGGAAAGATCATGCTCCTATTATAAGGAGTGAAAACAAAAATAGTGGGTACTTTTTCTGACTCACCTTTGATCGGTAAAAAAATATTTGCAGCAATTTTAGTTCCATCGCTCATTGGAACATAGGTCTTCTGTTTGTGGTATTGATTCAACGGAATGTCTTGGAGCGATGCATATTCAAATTGACCACCAAGATCAAATGTAATAGCAGGACCAGGATACCACCATAGCCCAGCAAATCCTAGACTAAGGAAAATAAGTAAACCGAATGCTAAGTATTTTAGAAATTTCATAAATTACAAAAATGAGTCTAAGTTATACTTCAAACGGGATAAAAAAGTGATTTTGAAAACCTACTCGTAACCGCCAAATTTATTTGGCTGGTTCAGTGTTTATTAGGAATCAGCCAAATAAATTTGGCGATTACGAAATCACTTTTTCATACCGTGCAAAGTATACGAACCATAGCTATCAGACTAAACTTTTTAGAGGGAGTGATTTTACTAGTTTTTTTTATAAGAAAACCCGTCTGATTT
>CAYOBX010000714.1:0-2637 GCA_964402245.1 uncultured Saprospiraceae bacterium
TTGGTCGTGCGCAGCGGATTAAGGAATTAGGTGCTAAATCTAATAAGTCTTTGCCGAATGAGTTGTTGAATGAGTAATCTATCGTACTACAATGAAAACACCTATTGTTTATATGCGTAATAAGGATATAAAATTATTTTCCTCCACACGCTCAAAGGAATAATCTTCAAATTTTAAACTAGCTTCCCATGACTGTATTTAGTAGCAAATTTCCACAAATTCTTCTCTATTTACTGTGCTTTTTTCAAGTATATACTTCATCTATATATAGTCAATCAGAAGTAGTCATTATTAATACGGAAATTATCAGTGGACCAACCGATGAAGACGTAACCATTAATTTAGTAGCGAAAAGATTTTCACAGATAATTAGTTTTCAATTTGCAATGACTTGGGATCCTACCATATTGGCTTTTCAATCCGTTAATAATTTTGGTTTAAAAAGAATGGATGAAAGCTCATTTGGTACTAGTGAGACCTTAGATAAAGGAAAACTAGGTGTTGCTTGGATAACTTCGGATTTCGGCAATGGAGACACCTTAGAAGAAGAAGTACTTTTTTCTATCAATTTTAAACGCTTATCATTTGTCCCACATAATATCTCTTTTTTGGGCGGAAGTTTTCCAGTAAATAATATTCCAATAGAAATTCTTTCTGCAAATGGTATGCTGGTCCAACTGCAATCGGAAAACACCAAAATTATTACGCCTAATCACCTATTAAATGGACGTGTTTTCTTTGATAAAAATAAAGATTGTCTGTTTCAAAATACCGAACAAGGAATTCCCAATTTATTGATACAATTTAGTGATCAAAGCCGATTATATGCTGCTATAACAGATTCTACTGGCCGCTATCAATTTGAAGCATTTCCTGGAAAATATACATTAGAGAGTACTTATCCTTTAAGTGACAATTGGGAAATTTGTAATAGTCTAGATACCACTACGATCAGTTTTGATGTTGAAAACACTACTAATTCTAGGGATATACCCGTATCTATATCGGTAGATTGCCCAGCCCTTTCGGTGAATGTGAGCAATAGTCGCATAAGGCGTTGTTTCGATGAAATATTTCGGATTAACTACGTCAACCAAGGAACACAAGTAGCGCAAGATGCATATGTCCTCGTTAAATTCGATCCATTTTTGGAAATTGTGGAGAGTAGCGTAGAAGGAATTGATATGGGGAATAATGAGTATAGGTATGAATTAGGAGATGTTAGTCCATTAGAAAGCAACTCTTTTAGAGTCGTCGCCAAAACTAATTGTGAAAGTACTGCATTAGGGCAAACTCATTGTGTAGAAGCTTTTATATTTCCTAATACAAATTGTGATCCTATATCTGATTTATGGTCAATGGCTAATCTAGAGCTAGCAGGAATTTGTACCGAAGATAATGTACAATTTATCGTCCAAAATACAGGTGCCGGAAATATGGAAACAGGTGTTCCTTATCAGGTATTTGAAAATTTAAATAGTATTGATTCTGGTTTCATTCAATTAGATCAAGGACGAACTACTACTATTTCCTATCCTTCCAATGGAAGTACTTATCGCTTGCAAACGAATCAAGTAAATAATCATCCGATAGTTACCTCTTTATTTACGGCAATAGAAGGTTGTGGCACCAATGAGACAGGCGAATTTGATAAAGGTTTTATAACGCCTTTTTCTTTAGAAGAACATAATCCTTTTTACGATATTTATTGTATAGAAAATCGAGGTTCTTTTGATCCTAATGATAAGCTAGGTCTCCCTATTGGATATGGCCCAGATAGATATATTGAACAAGATCAATCTCTGAATTATAGAATTCGTTTTCAAAATACGGGTACAGATACTGCATTTATCGTAGTGGTGATAGATACTTTATCAGAACATCTAGATCTTACTACCTTATCGGACATAACGAGTAGCCATCCTTATGAGTTATCCATTGAACAAGGAAATGTATTGGCTTTTACGTTCAATGATATATTATTAGTGGATAGTTTCACCAATGAGCCAGCATCTAATGGACATATTATTTTTAATATTGACCAACGAAAAGAGGTTCCTTTAGAAACGGTTATTACTAATGAAGCAGCTATCTATTTTGATTTTAACAAACCTATTTTTACGAATATCACAGAACATCGAGTAGGCAAAGATTTTTATCAGTCCTTTTTAAGTACTAGTACTATAGAATTACCTGCTACAATGGTAAGTGTGCAACCCAATCCTTTCACGACTACTACCAGTATTAAAATACAACAGGATCAAATTATAGAAGGGCAGTTGTATTTATATAACCAAGTAGGTCAACTACTGCAACAATATGACTTCCAGTATAATGAGGTAATCCTTTCTAATAAAAACTTATTACCTGGTGTTTATTTTTATGAAATACAAATAGAGGGACAAGGAAGCAGAGGTGGTAAGCTAATGCTATTAAAATAAGGCTTTTTGAGAATTCTTGCAAAAGTAGCATAGAGCTGTGGTCTGAGTATCGGTAATACACAATCTCAATATTACGTTTATTGGACTTGAATTTGATACTTGTGTTTGAACTTCTAACAGTTAAAGTCTTTAACATTTCTATAAGAAGGATTCCATTCAGTAATGACTGAAATTACTTAAATTTACAGGATAGAAT
>CAYOBX010000715.1:0-2634 GCA_964402245.1 uncultured Saprospiraceae bacterium
TCTTGGTTGAGCCAATTGGGCAGTAATGCAAAAATGGAACTCCAAGAAAATTTAGAGATTTGGTGGAAACCTGAAGTACGTACTCGTATGAAAGGTTTTGTGGAAATGTTAACTCGAAAGTAATTGTTAGATGGTTTGATTGCCTGATTGTTAATGGGACTTTGACAATCAAACAACTATGCTAATACAAGATAAAATACCGAAGATGCATATTATCAAACAAAGGTAATTCTTAACGTTGTTCCTCAAAGGAACGACGTTAATTAGACGTAATCATTATTTTTTTGAAAACCTATTTTACCCTAATCGCAAACTAACAGTCCAACCATCATACAATTTTAACCATCAAAAAAATAAAAAAATATGTTCAGATTAGACGGACAAGTAGCCATCGTTACAGGTGGAGCCAACGGCATTGGCGTTGGCATATGCGAAGTATTTACCAAAGCAGGCGCAACGGTTGCCTGTTGGGATATTGCAGATGGGCAATCTGTAGCAGACAAAATTGCGGCTAACGGAGGTAATATTTTTTATCAAAAAGTAAATGTCACCTCCAAAGAATCGGTAGATACGGCGGTTGCAGAAATCATGGAGAAGCATGGACGAATTGACATTTTAATTAATAACGCGGGCATCATTAGAGACAAGTCTTTTATGAAAATGACCGAAGACCAATGGGACTCCGTCATGACGGTCAATGTTAAAAGTTTATTTGTTACTTCCAAAGCCGTATTGCCCCACATGATAGCAGCCCAATATGGGCGTATCGTTTCTGCCTCCTCGATTAATGCGATGAATGGCGCGTATGGTCAAACGAATTATGCTGCTTCCAAAGCGGCCATTCAAGGTTTCACCCGCTCGCTATGCAGAGAGGTAGGAAAGCATGGAATAACTGTCAACTGTGTAGCACCTGGCTATATCAAAAGTGCTATGACAGACTCTATACCAGCAGAGGTGGTAGCAGGAGCCATCAAGCAAATACCAGTTAGAAGAATTGGCTTACCCGAAGATATGGGCTATGCCTACTTATACCTGTCTTCCAAAGAAGCAGGATTTGTGAATGGAATTACCCTTCATGCAAATGGCGGGATATATCCTATTTAGAAAGATGGTTTGATTGTCTGATGGTTTGATTGCTCAAACTAGATGCAATCAATACTACTGACCATCTAACCATCAAACAATCCTAACCATCAAACAATCATTTCAATGACCAATACACCATACAAAACCACCTTCAAGCAGCTATCCGATATGAAAGAACAAATCGGACAAGAAGTAGGCTTGAGTGAGTGGATAAAAATAGACCAAGACACCATTAATGCTTTTGCCAAATTGACAAGAGATGAACAATGGATTCATGTGGACCCAGAAAGAGCGGTTAAAGAATCTCCTTATAAAAAGCCTATTGCACATGGCTTTTTAGTCTTATCCTTTGCGTCCGATTTTTCTTTTCAATGTCTAGGTTTGGAGAATGTAGCAATGGGCGTAAATTATGGATTTGATAAAGTTAGATTTATTAATGCTACGCCTGTTGATGCACGCATTAGAGGACGAGTCTCTCTTTTGGAGTATGAACAAAAAGAGAAGGCAGCTAAATACAAATTGGGCTTAACTATCGAAATTGAAGGAGAAGAAAAACCTGCTTGTGTGGCGGAGTGGATTGCTATGGCTTATGAAAAATAGAAAAGGATGGCTTGATTGTCTAATTGTTTGATTGTTGAGTCTACTCCGAAAAGTTTTTTTTGCTGTAAACTTAAATCAATTACTGTAAATATAGATTTATAGCAATTTGATTATGATAGAGTTATAGATCTGCCAGTTTTTGAAAAACTTGCAGATTTCGCACGAATCGACTTTTCGGAGTGGACTCATTGTTGAGAGTATTGACCGCAAAATAATATCAAAAGAGTTACAAAGATATTTTCACGCAGAGTCCGCAGAGTATTAAAATAAGCTGAGTTTCTCTGCGAACTCTGCGTGCAATATTCTGCTTATGATGTTATTTAGCGATTAATAGTTGAGAGCGTGATAGGAGGTAGTGCTTTGGAAGCGAATAGTAAGAATAAGTTTTACGTTTAAAATGGAAAAAATACAACTTCAACAACAATATATTGATACCAATGGTGTCCGCTATTTCATCAAAACAGCAGGCGATAAATCTGCTCCACTAATCCTCTTTCTCCATGGCTTCCCAGATTCTTGGTATTCTTGGCGACATCAATTAACGGCAATGGGGGAGGCTGGTTATTACGCCGTTGCGCCTGACATGCTCGGCTGTGGAGAGACGGATGCCCCAATGGAAATAGAGCGATATAGCCAAGATGAAATGGCTAAAGATATTGTTGGTTTGATAGCTGCTCTAGGACATGAACAAGCCATTATCGTGGGACATGACTTAGGCGCTTCCTTGACATGGCAAATTTGTTTACTCTATCCAGAAAAAGTTAAGGCAGTAGTCGCTTTATCGATTCCTTATGGGGGACGAGCATTAGCCAAGCCTATTCCACACATGAAAAAAGTGTTTGGCGATAAATTCTTTTACATCCTCTATTTTCAAGAACCAGGCGTGGCGGAAAGGGAATTGGATGCAGATACTTATGATTCCTTATTGCGTATTTATTTTTCCTTAGG
>CAYOBX010000716.1:0-2634 GCA_964402245.1 uncultured Saprospiraceae bacterium
CTATTTTTTTTTATGTCAAATTTGAAATGTTTACTTTTGAAAAAAATTGATTTAGTAACGACGAAAGAATAAGTTCGGCATTTGGACGGATTGAATGTTGTCGTCATCCTACGCACTCAAAATGATAGCGTTATTCTTATTTATCGCCTAAAACTAATAAAACCTAATAATGAATTTTGAAAAGAAAGTAGCCTTTATAACAGGGGCATCCTCAGGTATTGGCAGAGCAACTGCTATTAAATTAGCTAGACACGGAGCCGTTGTTATCGTAACAGATATTGATGAAAAGCAAGGACAAGAAACCGTAGATATGATCCATCAAGATGGTGGAACGGCTAAGTTTTATCCTTTAGATGTAGCAGATAAGGATGCTATTAAGCAGACAATGCTAAAAGCAATAGAAGAGTTTGGCCCAATAAAACTAGCTGTAAATAATGCAGGAATAGGAGGGGTACTCGATCCTGTACATGAAGTAAAAGATGCGGATTGGGATCGAATGATGCAGATTAACTTAACAAGCGTTTTCCAGTGTATGAGAGAAGAGATCAATTGTATGTTGCATCATGGTGGTGGTAATATTGTCAATATCTCTTCTTTAGCAGGTTTGAATGGTTTTAAAGGAAATGCCCCTTATAGTGTAGCTAAGCATGGTGTGATCGGCTTAACTAAATCTGCTGCCCAGGAATATGCCACTTTAGGCATTCGAGTAAATGCGGTATGTCCAGGATTTACAGATACGGCTATCATCAAGCCAGAAATGAGAGACTTTGTTGATAAATTGACAGCGATTCGAGTACCTATGCAACGAACGGGCCGACCAGAGGAAGTGGCGAATACCATAGCTTGGTTATTGAGCGATGAATCTTCTTATGTGACGGGTACTTATATGGAGATTGATGGGGGAATGCAGACGGGGTGATCTAATAAAATAGATTCCATCTTTATCGTCTTTCACATTTATGAGGAGCTGTTGGTAAGTTGATTTATCTACAGCTTGTCGATGGATAGTCTGTCCGATGCTGTTGTAAATGGTTAAAGTAGCATCCTCCATTTCTACATTATTCAAATCAATAGTTAATTTCTCTCTTACGGGATTTGTAGCAAGAGCTTAATAGTGCTAAAAACATAGTTCTAAAAAACTCTTGCTAGCTAAATATAGTGTAAAATAGGTTACGGTAATCTTTAAATCGGTTTTACTTAAATTGGTTTGATTACCTCAGTTTAATTGGGATGACCTCTACATTAAATTGGTTGAAAAAAATTGTAAGATGTCCATATGTTTATTTTGACGTTGACTTTTTTAATGATGAATGAGAAATGATGAATGAGAAATGATGAATCATAACTTATACGTGGCTCTGGTCATAGTCAACATCAAAGAATTCATCATTCATCATTCATCATTTTTAAAATTCATCATTTTTAAAATTCATTTAAAAAAAGTAGGATGAGCCGAACAAGAAACCTTAAAATCTAACTAAAATTCTTGTGGTTTTTGTTGAGTTTTTTTTAAGTCGTTTAGGAAAATCTTGTATACGGCCCACCCTAACTAAACACTGCTTTTACTAAAATCAATTTTCAATGAATGTATCTTGGGAAAAATAAAGGCTTTATAGGAGTCAGAGCATTCGACGTATGCAAAAGCTGCATTACTTTTAATCGAAGCTGGAATAGTTCATTTTTACGAAATTCGTTCTGACTCCTGACCCCTAATTTATTAGTAAAGTTGTAATTGGCAAGTAAATCTGCTACGAGAGATTGATGTAGCATGGGAAATAGGCCCAAACTAGAAATTTGTTTTGGGCGATTGTTGGAAGAACTTTGATGTTGATTGCTCATTGTATGTTTGTTTTGTGAGTAAGTTTATTCGTTCTTTCTAAAGAATGTATTTGATTTGTTTCTTATCAAACACACCTTAAAGAGTCCCTAATCTTTCCGACTCCACAGACTTTTTTTTTTTTTCACAAAACCTTAACGGAAAGAATGCCTTTTTGCTTTTTTTTGACATTTTATTAAGAGAAATTGGAGAGAAATGACAAAAAGATAAAAGGTAAGTAATTGGTAATGAGGAGATAAGACCTCACTTGCGAGACGGCGACAGCGGTCGAGTAAACTGTCAAAAATTCAATTATTTCATAATTTTCCAAACAAGACTTGCTAATAATGCGCCAAGAATAGGAGCAAGAATATATAACCAAAGAAAAGATAGGTTGCCACCTATTAAGGCTGGGCCAATAGATCGAGCAGGATTCATAAATGCCCCACAAATGGGTCCAGCAAATAAAGCTTCTAATAAAACGGTTCCTCCAACCGCAATAGCCGTATAAGGAGCAGTCTCTTCGTTTTGGCTAACAAAAAGAATGACCAACATTAAAAAGAAAGTAAGAATAAATTCTAGCACAAAGGATTGTTGCCAAGTACCAAAAGGTAGAGTTTCTCCCATTGTTGAACTATCGGAAAAGAGGAAAAGAAGAAGCAAGGATAGCACCAACTAACAAAATTAAGAAGGGCTAAGGTATTATTTTAGAGGGAGCAATTTTACTAGGTTTTTTTACAAAAAACCTAGTAAAATTGCTCCCTCTAAAAATTATTCAAATGCTAAAGAAACCATTTGAGCCACCACGGCAGGCTTCT
>CAYOBX010000717.1:0-2631 GCA_964402245.1 uncultured Saprospiraceae bacterium
ATCTATCTCTATTCTCTGCTCTCGCTTCTCTGTTCTTGTCAGAGTGCCAAAGTAGAATTAGTTAGGTAGAATTTTAATCTATATTATAGGGAGGCCCAGTTCTCAATTAAATTAACAAGCAAATGACCACTTCTCCATTCTTATTATATTCCGATGGCAATGGTAATATTTTCGAAGATTTATCTTTATATGCTTGTGGCAGAAGTGGCCATTTTGGTCAAGAAGTACCCCCAGAAGACTGGATTGAGTTGCCTGAAGGTGGAAATTTATATGAATTACCAGGCAGACAAGGGATTGGGATTGATGTGCGAACAGGTGCTGTAAGAGTCTGCGAAAAAGGTTGGGCGGTTGCCGCCTTTATTCCTCCTGCATATACAGGCTTGTATATGGCTTCTTATGCAAATGAAGAAAATGCGGAAACCCTACCCTTATTCTGCTATACGGCTGCTGCATGGAAGGAAGATAAATTTTATGTAGCCGCTATTAGAATTGAATCGGATATTAGACAAGAGGCAGCAGGATATGATGAGGCTACTGTTGAAAAAGGATTAGCTGCCCAATTAGAGCAATTCCCAAACAATAGATTAGTTGCTCATTTGGCCAACAATTGCGCTGCTAGGTATGAATGTCCTGCTGCTCGAAACTACTTTATGGGTCGATGGGAATGTCCAATTCCTAGTTCTCCCGCTTGCAATTCTAACTGTTTAGGTTGTATTTCTTTTCAACCAGAAGAAGAAACTATTATTTCTAGTCATGATCGCTTAGACTTTAAGCCATCTGCGGGAGAGATCGTAGAATATACCGTCCCTCATTTAATGAATGCCCCCTACCCTATTATTAGTTTTGGACAAGGCTGTGAAGGAGAGCCATTATTAATGTGGGAAACAATTAAGGAGGCAATCACTCAAATCCGACAATTTACAAATAAAGGGAGTATCAATATTAACACAAACGGAAGTATGCCAAATGCAGTGGAGGCTTTATGCCAAGCTGGTTTGAATAGTATTAGAGTGAGTACAAATTCTGCTCAAAAAGCATTATATGATCCCTATTACATGCCAAATAATTATCAATTCGAAGATATTGTGGAAAGCTTAAAGGTTGTTAATGCACATGGAGGCTGGACTAGCATTAATTACTTCGTTTTTCCAGGGGTAACGGATAGCATAGCAGAATATGAAGCATTACGTCAATTAATTAAAGATACTGGGCTTAAAATGATTCAATGGCGAAATTTTAATATTGATCCAGATTGGTATTTAGAAAAAATAGGTTTAGAGGAAATAGGCGATTGTCTAGGCGTTAAACAATTAATGGCTTTGATTAAGGACGAATTCCCTCATATTAAATATGGTTATTTTAATCCGCCAATTGAACGAATCAAAGGAGATTATGAAATGGATTTTGCGCACTAATTTTTTTAGAAGTCAGAGATCAGACCGCTGCGCTGTCAGATCGCTACGCTGTCAGACTCTAACATGATTTGAGCATCAAGTAGTCAACGTTAAGTAACGACGAAATAATAAGGTGGTCTTCTTGTGGAGTGTATTTTGTCTTTAGCTGGTTTTAAAAAATTCTTGCATAGCAGGGCTACGGAATAATTTTTTAAAGACAGCTAAAGACAAAAGACGCCCTCAAGATGACCAAGTTATTGTTTTGTCGTTACTAAGTTGTCAAAGTCATAAGTCTGACCTCTGACAGTCAACGTAGTTGACGATCTGACCTCTGACAGCGCAGTGATCTGTCTTATTAAACCCAACTATGCACCCACCCATTATACAGGAAACAAAAGATTGGCTAGCGGTCAATAAATTCTCAGATATGGCAGTAGAGGGATCAAAAGGCGGTAGTCCTACTGTACAGTCTACCATTTATGATTATCTCGCAAAAAAACGTAAAAAACCTTATGTAGGAATGGTACATCGACTAGATAGGGTTACTTCTGGGATCATTTTAATAGCCAAAAAGAAGAGCGTCTTACTGTTACTCAATGAAATATTTAGAGAACGACAAATACAAAAGACTTATATCGCTTTATCCGATGTAGCACCTAAAATCCCTAAAGCCTTATTAGAACATCATCATTTACAAGATAGAACCGAAAGAAAAGCAATTTTATTCGATACCCCTCAATCCAAATCAAAATTGTGTCGACTTCGATACGAATATATCCAGTCATCTGATATGGGCTATCATTTGATAAAAGTTGCCCTATTAACAGGAAAATACCATCAAATAAGGGCGCAATTGGCTAGTGTTAATTGCCCAATAGTGGGAGATGAAAAATATGGCAGCAAAGCCGCTTATTATAAAAGAGCCATTGCATTACATGCGTGGCAATTACAATTTGTTGATCCTATTTCAAAAAACACTATTTTATTAAAAGCTTCACCTCCAATTAATCCATTTTGGAATGATTTTAAAGAAATATTATAAAGAACCTAAAATTTTTTTTCTTCTGGTTTTTATTTAGCTTTGCTGCATGTTGACGTTTCGCTAAAATCACATTTAAAAAATAAAAATTTATTTTGTTGATAATCAGCAAGTTATCGAGATTCTAGGTGAATTCTCAATGAGTAGATGAGTAAATTAGGCTTCAGTTCTTTGTTTAAGCAGACTAATTGGTCTTGG
>CAYOBX010000718.1:0-2631 GCA_964402245.1 uncultured Saprospiraceae bacterium
TGATTCCTATGACTGTGTCATGATTCCTATGACTGTGTCATGATTCCTATGACTGCGTCATGATTCCCATGACTACGTCATGATTCCCATGACTGCGTCATGATTCCCATGACTGCGTCATGGGTTACAAGATGTCGTCCCGTTGGGACTATAATTCTCATGGCTGCGCCATAGGTTACAGGATGTCGTTCTGTTGGGTCGCTTTGGGGCTATTTTTGTATTAATTTAAACTAATTCTTGTTGTGTGACATCTATTAACAAGAGAGCTAAAAACTCCTTACCTTTGTAAAGGTACGAGGAATACTTATTTTTCATTTAATTCAATCAATATCCAATGGAATTCTTCTATATATTACTTATTATTTTTGCTACGTTTGGTTTATCTTTTTTGATGATTAATATTCGTCAAATTGTAGTTGGAGAAAATTTTCGAGGGACTTGTGCGCAAAATAACCCTATGTTGAAGAGTAAAATAGGCGAATGTTCTGTTTGTGGCAAAAAAGGAGATGAAGCGTGTGAAATGCCTGAGATTAAGAGGTCTTAAGATTCTTTGTCTTGATACTTGGCAAAAAGTATGTTTAATATTGTTTTTATTAAGTCGTCCATTTAATTTGTTTTTTTTTGAAAAAAACAAATTAAATGGACGACTTATAAAGAACTATTCCTTAGTTAACATTTACTATAACTTACCTAATAACACTTACCCACTGACCAAAAACGCTCCAAATTTGGAGAAGGTTTCATTTAGCTCTAGCTACTATTCGCCATTTTAACGTATGAACTTCAAGCAATTCTTACCTATTTTACAATGGTTACCTTCTTATAACAAAGCTTATTTCCGAAGTGATTTATTAGCAGGATTAACGGTTGCCGTATTGTTTGTTCCCCAAGGTATGGCTTATGCTTTGCTAGCTGGCCTGCCTCCTATCTATGGCTTATATGGTGGTCTTTTTCCTTTACTATTATTCGGTCTTTTTGGCACCTCTCAGCAAATGTCTGTTGGTCCAGTCGCTGTATCCGCTTTATTGATTTTGGCAGGTATTAGTCAAATAGCAGAACCATTTTCGTCAGAATATATCTCATACGTTCTATTAACAGGTTTACTGATTGGGATATTCCAAGTTATATTAAGTATTCTACGGTTAGGTTTTTTAGCTAACTTTCTTTCCCATCCAATACTAGTGGGGTTTACCTCAGCCGCAGCTATCATCATTATTGTTAGTCAGCTATCGGCTGTATTAGGATTTTCTATTCCTAGAGAATTAAGTTTGGTTGGTAAATTACAATATGCGGTATCTAATATCGGTCAAATGCACTTGCCTTCTTTTCTTCTATGTATAAGTGCAATTATTTTGATCCTTATTTTTAAAAGAATAAATAAAGCTATTCCTAGTGATTTAATAGTTGTTGTATTAGGGATTTTAATAGTACGATTCTTAAGATTAGATCAACAGGGTATAGATATAGTTGGTGCAGTTCCAGGAGGTTTACCTAATTTTCAGATTCCTAATTGGAGTCTTGAAAACATCAAATTAGTGATACCCACCGTATTAACAGTAACAGTTATTGGTATTGTAGGTTCCTTAGGTATTGCTAAAATTTTAGAATCAAAACACCACTATTATAAAGTAAATGCCAATCAAGAATTACTAGCTTTAGGCATTGGAAAAATTGCGGGTGCTTTTTTTCAAGCAATGCCTTCTTCTGGTAGTTTTAGTCGTTCTGCTGTAAATAATGAAGCGGGTGCAAGAACGGGAATATCTTCTATTATTACGGCTATGTTAATTTGTATTTCTTTACTATTTTTAACAAAATTATTTTACTATCTACCCACCTCTATTTTAGCGGCTATTATCCTTTTATCCGTTAAAAGCCTATTTGATTATAAAGAAGCTATTCGACTATGGCATACGCATAGAGGAGATTTTATAATGATGCTTTTTACCTTTTTCAGCACCTTAATTGTAAGTATAGAGTTTGGCGTGTTCGCTGGTGTCATCTTGTCTATATTAATGGTTTTATTTAGAATTGCTACACCACACATTGCGATTTTAGGACAAATTCCTGATACTCGTTTTTATAGAAACATTTCCAGATTTCCAAATGCAGAGCAAATGGAAGATGTCTTAATTATGCGATTTGATGCACAATTGTTTTTCGGCAACGCGCAACATTTTAAAGAGACAGTAGAAGAAATTGTAAAGGATAGAGAAGATTTAGAACTTTTTATACTCAATGCTTTTAGTATTACTAGTATGGATTCTAGTGGTCTACGTGCCTTAGAAGAATCTTTACAATTTTTAAAAAATAATAATATTGAGTTTTATATTACGGGTGTAAGAGGGCCTGTTCGAGACTTGTTTCATAAATCCAACTTCATAGATAAATTGGGAAAAGAAAATCAATTTATGGATGTTCATCAGGCTGTTGAATATCACAACAATAAGGATAAATTCAAAAATCGGAAATATAAAAATGTATTACAAACTAATGTAGAGAAAGAAGAGTAGGATCGTCAAAGATACAAACAATAGCCTGACAGCTATGGTTCTTTATCTTGAGACTCGGCAACAAGTATGTTTAATATTATATTTAGAGGGAGCAAATTCATTTTGTTTTTTTATAAAAAAA
>CAYOBX010000719.1:0-2587 GCA_964402245.1 uncultured Saprospiraceae bacterium
CCATCTTGTATTCTATCTGTATCATCAATATTAATACTGGTATTGATGTCTTCCTTAATAATTGCTAATTTATTTAGCACAATCATCAATTCCGTAAAATTATTATCTTCAATCCAATCTTTGACACCAAAGAATATATTTTTTATTAGATTGGGTTTGGTTTTCATCCCATCTAATAAAGCAATAATATGTTCCTTATCTTTATCTTCTGCTGTTTTTAGTACTTTTAAAAGAATCTCTTCTTCTTTTGGCGCATTATTAAAAATAGTTGCACTCCTTAATTCACCATTTGCCAATAGGCTTAAAACATCTACTCTTTGAGCAGCAGACATATTTTTAAACAAAGAGCAATTATCATCAAAATAGCGTTTGAAAAGAAAAGCATATAATTTATCTCTATCTCCTAGTTCGATCAATTCATCTAAAACTTCCAATACTCTTTCTTGGAATACAATTTCTGCTTTTAGTTCACTATCATATCTCTCAAAATCCTCTTGACCAATATAGCCAATCAAATAGTCGTCCACCTGTTGATCAGTTAAATCAATATTTAACCTAATGGCTTCATCAATTGATTTGGCAATTTGGAAATAAATAGCTTGTAAGTCTGGATATTTATCTAATGATTGACATCTATCCCAAATAAATCTCTTTGCTTTGGAATCTGTTAACTCTTCATCCACAAATTTTTGAATGGCTTCATTATCACAATGAATAGAACAATTTCCGCAGGTAAAAGTATTTCCTAATTTATAGACTACTTTTTCTGCGCCATTATTACATTTTCTATAATTAGCAGGAATAATATCATCTAATAAAACTTGATAATAGATTTTTCCACTTATTGAATCCTCTTGAGCAAGAGCATGTTCTAAATTAGATATTCTAGGTAAATCTGTATCCTTTTTTTCTCCTTCTTTATGCGTGGTTAAATAGTAATTTACTTTATAAATTCTTCCTGAATTTGATTTTAATCCAATCAAATAATCATTTTTTATATGAAATTCGCTGATATTATCATAACTTTTAGGTTGGATTAATCTTCCTCTAGTCGTCAGAAAAAAAGTATTATCATCATCCAAACAAGAAATAGCCTCTTTTTTAACCCAATCATCAGAAGAATTGATGTCATATTTATCATCTTCTTCTACAGATGTACCCGCAACAGCAACACAACCTTCAAAAACTTCTCGGCCAATATTTACTGCATTTGGGGAGTCATCATATTCTACTATAATTTTTGGAGGTAAATCCGTATATAAGGTGAACTCTTTAACCTTTTCAGTTTCTGCTGTATTTTGTAAAACTTGAATATCAGTAGTAGAACGAGAACGACCTTCCCTTCCTCTCAATAGCAAATCTGCCCACGCTTTACTAAAAGGATAAGACCAACCATACTGACCTAATATCCCTGTTTCTGCTTCCCAAGAAGCTTTGAAAAAATCCCAATTATTATCAAATATTTTAGAAGTTTGCCAAGTACTTAGATAGTCTGAATTACCAGAAAAACATTGCTCTACTTCTAAACAAGCCCCCATATGCATTAATCCTCCACGTTTCCCAATTGCTAAATGCTGCATTGCCCATAAAATACTTGCTTCAGATTGATCTATCCCACTAAACCTAAAAAACACCCGTGTCTCCCCCTCTCGCTCCAAAACAATCACCTCCTCAAAAAACGTAGTATCGCTGTTATTTCTACTAGCACTTTGTGGAGCAGGGTAAGCCCCATTGAGATAATCATCAAATTTATCACAGTTGGTTTCATTGAAATAAAGGACTCTGGCTTTAGCCCCTTCTATTTGATTTAGTAGTTGTTCCAGTTCGTCTGTAAAGGCCCATTCGTAGGTATCTTCTCCGTAGGTATTGGTAATGTCAATGGCAAATTCAGCAGACATATTGGGATGTTCGTATGCCTTTCTACCAATAGTAAAGTGGAGGTTCTCTCCTGTAAACTCCAACATGCCTCTACCTTCCAAAATAGCAACCTCGTCTGCGGCAGCTATGGGGCAAGGGCTACAATCCGTCCGATTGGGATCCGTATTCCCACAACAATGAATGTATTGATACAAATAATGTTGTAATTTTTCCATAGCCGCTAGTTCCGCCACATAGAATTTAAAGGGTAGTTTATCCTCTTCGGCATAGACCTTCCTCGTTTCTAGTTGAATTAATTTGGTTAATTCTGACTTAATGGTATCTCCTAAACAAGGATACCCCTCTAAACCTGGCAATTTTATATCTACCCAAAATTCATCGTAAAGCGCAAAGGGATTGCTAGATTTTGCGAATAATAGATAATAGGGGCTGGCTGCCGCCGCTTCCATTTTTAATTTTTCAAAACTGGCTGCTATTCCCCCCTCCATCTTCTCGTTCAATAAATACATCCCCGCATCAAACACCTTAAATTTGTTTTGGAGGTCCGTTGTTGGAAATGTTTCGGCGATGGCTTTGGCGGCTGCTTCTAGTCGGGGCAGTCTTTCCGTTCTGTCAATGCCTGAAGCATCGGGTAGGAAGACGTAGAAACTGTCTTGCTGGGCAGCAAGTGTTCCTAGTAACAGAAATATATTTATTAATATTAGATATA
>CAYOBX010000720.1:0-2578 GCA_964402245.1 uncultured Saprospiraceae bacterium
TTTGAAGTAGACTTCCCAAATCTTGAAGATTTTGTAAGTCTGTCGGGATCGAACTGACAAAGTCTTCGAGACTTGGGAAGTTTCATTTTCGGTAATTTATCCTGTTTCGAGTATAATACGGAACAATTTCTAATATCGCTTATCGACCGATCCTAGTGAGACACATTCTCTAGGCTATGGTGTAGTTACTCTGCACCTCATCGTTCAACACCCACATGTAGTATAGAAATCCTAAAATTCTTATTTTAAGTAACGACAAAAAAATAACTCCACCATTTGGACGGCTTCTTTTGCCCTCATTTTTCCTTAAAAAATACTTCCGTAGCCCTGCTATGCAAGGATTTTTTAAGAAAAACTGAGACCAAAATAATCTCGCCCAAATGACGGATTTATTCTTTCGTCGTTACTAAATATTAAAATAATTAGAATTTCCTTTTACCTTTGTACCCTTGGAACGATGAAAAAATAAACTTACAATTTATTTCTACCTCATTCCTTGTGAATTTACAAACATAAAATATTACTTATGAAAGCCATGCTGTGCAAAGAATTAGGGCATCCCTCCAAATTAGTTTTAGAGGAAGTTCCTTCTCCTGTTCCAGGCGAAAAAGAAGTATTAGTCAGTATTAAAGCTTGTAGTGTCAATTTTCCAGATACCTTGTTGGTTCAAGGCTTATACCAGTACAAACCTGAATTACCATTTGCTCCAGGGAGTGATATAGCAGGGGTAGTCAAAGCCATAGGAGAAGGGGTTAAGCATGTAAAAGTGGGAGATGATGTATTCGGATTAGTAGCTAATGGAGGATTTGCAGAAGAAGTGGTCGTTCCGGCAAATACTATATTTCCGAAGCCACCGATGATGGATTATAAGATAGCTGCCTCTTTTATGATGGCCTACGGTACCTCTTATTATGCATTGAAAGACAGAGCTAACTTAAAAGAAGGAGAAACTTTGCTGGTTTTAGGCGCCTCTGGTGGGGTTGGATTAGCTGCAGTTGAATTAGGCAAATTAATGGGGGCTAAAGTAATAGCTGCCGCCTCTACTCAAGAAAAATTAGAGGTCTGTAAACAATACGGAGCAGATGAGCTAATCAATTATAAAGAAGAAGACTTAAAAAAGAGGGTAAAAGAATTGACGGGTGGAAAAGGAGCAAATGTTGTTTATGATCCTGTAGGAGGGGATCATACGGAGGCAGCCTTACGGGCTACCGCATGGGAAGGTCGTTTTCTAATTGTAGGTTTCCCTGCGGGTATTGCAAAAATTCCTATGAATCTACCTTTACTAAAAGGTTGTCAAATTGTAGGTGTATTTTGGGGATCCTTTGCTTCAAAAAACCCAAATGCAAATATGAAAAATACGATGGATTTAATTACCTATTTTGGAAAAGGTAAACTAAAGCCACATATACATGGAACATACACTTTAGAAAATTCCCGTCAAGCCTTAATAGATATGATGGATCGAAAGGTAATGGGAAAAATTATTATTGAACCTTAAAGCTATTAGCTATTAGTTTTCAGCCATTAGCACCTAATTTGAAGCTAAAGGCTAATAGCTAATAGCTAACAGTTACTCAAAAAAAAACATGAGATTAGCCAATAAAGTAGCCGTAGTAACTGGCGGCGCAAGAGGAATCGGCAAAGCCATTTCTGAACTATACGCACAAGAAGGTGCAACAGTAGTTATTTGGGATTTATTAGATGTAGGAGAAGAGACAGCAGCAGGTATCCGAAAAAGAGGAGGTAAAGCTACTTTTACTAAAATATCTGTAACGGATAAAGAAGCTTTACAAGTGGAGGCAAAAAGAATATTTGATACGCATGGTCGCTTAGATATTTTGGCTAACAATGCAGGTATTGTAAAAGATAAGTCTTTCCTAAAAATGAGTGAAGATGAATGGGATGCCGTTATCAATGTAAATCTTAAAGGGGTATTCCTATGTACACAAATATGTGTACCTTATATGATTGAAAATAAATACGGTCGAATTATCACCGCTTCTTCTACTTCTGGTATGAGAGGTAATTTTGGACAAGCTAATTATTCTGCTACCAAAGCTGGGGTTATTGGAATGACCAAAACATGGACCATTGAGTTAGGTAAATATGGTATTACAGCTAATGCTATTGCACCTGGCTATACGGTAACAGATATGACCGCTACTATACCAACAGAAATATCCGCTGGTTTTGCAAAACAAATTCCAGTTCGCTTCCTAGGTGAACCAATGGACATCGCACAAGGCTATTTATTTTTAGCCTCTCCTGAAGCTCGATTCGTGTCAGGCGTTTGTTTAAATATTGATGGGGGTGCAGCTCGATAGTAATTAATGAGGTTTTTTAAAAAGATGCTAATAAATTTTGTGCGCAAAATAAGGTATTGAACGCAGAGGCGCAGAGATGCTGAGAACAAATATAATTCTACATCAGTGCGTCTTTGCATTCAATTATATCGTCGCGAATTTTGTAAAATTTCTTTTTAGACATTAGACTTGTTACTCTTTAATCAATACTCCTCCTCCATTTAAAACCATACACTTTTTAGAACAGAGAGCAGAGCAGCGAGAATAGAGACACC
>CAYOBX010000721.1:0-2570 GCA_964402245.1 uncultured Saprospiraceae bacterium
GGTTGCTCCATGCGATCTGACGACTTTCTAGACTGGTAGCTTCTATTTTATCAATCATTATTGCATCAAGAGATTCTATTTTAGTCGTATCCTGACAAACTTGATTAGGGAGAACTCTTATTGTGAAACAACTATGTTGTCCTTCAAAACAACAGCATATTCTTTTTTGAATAAGGCTACACTTTTGATTCGCTATCCCTTGCAACTCCAAGTACGCATCTGTCAATTGGAAACAATTACTATATTGACAATTGACAGGCGTATCAGTTGGAAAAGAAGGAGCTACTTCGTTTGTATGCTTATTAGATGCATTTGGAATAGCATTAATAGAAACATTATTAGGTAGCTTCTTTTGCAATTCATTGGTCAAGGTTGCTGAGGTTAAGGGCTTTAATAATTGCTTACTCGATTCTGTCGTTTCTTTTTGACAGGCACTTAATAAGAGTATCATTAGGCACATATAGAGCATGCAGTTTTTATCTAAAATCGTTTTCATGATTTAGTTTTTAGTTAATGAAATTGACAAAGAATTGCCAGGGCAAATAGTATACAATACCATTTACATCAAACGTATTTCTTTGATTATTTAAGTAAGTGTAGAAATGATTAAGGTATCGTTTTTTCGGGGTCGTTTTCTACGCCCCAGAAAATTAAACTCTTGGTAATTAAGTCTTTAAATGACGGGGGCGTAAAAAACAACCCCGTCATCTTATACTACTAAGCTCATTTTTTACATACGATAATTAGTACACTACAAAGATACGAGCGAAAAAGCGTTTAAGAAAGGACAGAATTTTTGATTTTGGATTACTATTTTTATATCTTTAAGAACGAATAAAAACCATAAATGATTGATAATCAATTTATTATGTTTTTGCTCAACGCTGATTGATACTATTGTAGGGTGATGTATACAAGGAATGAAAACCACGAATGCATTAACTACTTAGCCTTAAATTGGTGAATTTTTTAAATCTAAACAAGGTTTCTAATAACATGAAAACACTGATCGAACTCATTGATGTAGTAAAGGATATAAACCTCTCTTCAAAAGATTTTCTAACAACTGACAACAAGAGTAATTCAAAGATTCAGCAATACTATAGAAAGATACTGTCTGGCGATTTCCAGACAGATGCTGAAGCTGCGGACTTTTTTTATAAAAAGACTCCTAGTCATTCTCGTTATAAAAAATTAAAATATAATTTACGTAATGTATTAATAAACACGATTTTCTTTTATGACCCAGAGGACAAATCAAATGACTATACAAGTGCTGTATTTTATTGTTCAAAAAATATATTAGTAGGTAGACTGCTTTTAGGATTATCTATAAAAAATGTAGGGATTGAATTATTTCAGAAAGCTTTAAAAAGAGCTTTAGAAATAGAACATACAGAATATATAGTAGCAGCAAGTAAGCATTTAAGAGTGGTTATGGGGACCAATATTGGAGATTCAAAAAAATTCCATTATTATAATGATATTTATAAAAAGCATAAAAAATTTTTGGATGCTGAAAGTTTAGCGGAAGAATATTACTGTTTAATTGCATTACCATATATCAAGAGCAAAGAAAAAAGAGAAGATACTCATCCATTAGCAAAAAAATATTATCAAGAGCTTTCTCCATTATTAAAAAACTATACCTCACCTCGTCTACATATGCTTGGTAGAAATATTGAGGTAATAAGTTACTTAGCTATTAATGATTACCAGACAGCAGTTAAGATATGCAGAGAGGCTCGCATAATGTTTGAAAAAAAGGCATATATTCATAATGCTCCTATAAGAATGTTTGCTCATCAAGAATTAATTAGTTGTATTCAATTAAAGAATTATGTACAAGGCAAAGAAGCCTTAGAGATAGGCTTGAAATCTACAAAAAAAGGTATATATAGTTGGTACATTCATCAAGAATTACACCTAATGCTCGCCCTTCATTCAAAAGAGTATAATGAAGCATACCATATATTATATAGTGTTATAAAAAGTAAAAACTTTTCCCGAATCCAATTCAACAAAGAGCGATGGGAAATTCATAAAGTATACATTGACTTTCTGGTTTATATAAAAAAAATAACTGTCATTGAACAACAAAAATTTAGAATTGGCAAATTCTTGAATAGTGTTCCTACCTACTCTAAAGACAAGCGAGGACTGAACATTCCCATCTTGATCGCCCAGCTTCTTTTTATGATTGTAAAAAAAGACTACGATCAATCCATAGATAGATTTGAAGCCATCAAAAAATATGTCTCTCGGTATGTTAGTAAAGAAAGTAATCTCCGTAGCAATTGTTTTATCAATATGCTCTTACAAATTCCTAATGCTAGCTTTCATAAAGCAGGGGTAATCCGTAAAGCACAAAAGTATTATGATACCTTACTCGCCACACCTTTGGATGTATCTGGGCAAGCCGAAGAAATAGAAATCATCCCCTATGAAGATTTATGGGAATTTATTTTGGAGAGCTTGGAGACGAAGCGGTATGATAGACGGTAGCACGGAATTCATTCCGTACCCGTAACACGGAATTTATTCCGTAAGTTTACAGAATAAATTCTGTG
>CAYOBX010000722.1:0-2531 GCA_964402245.1 uncultured Saprospiraceae bacterium
GGCAAGCGGTAGCTTCTATATAGTTTTTAGAGGGAGCAAATTCATTTTGTTTTTTTATAAAAAAACAAAATGAATTTGCTCCCTCTAAAGAATAATATTAAACATACTTGTTGCCGGTTCTTAAGCTAAGGCTACTATAACTTATTGATTTTTAAATAAATATTTTTTGTTTTTTGAATTTTTTTTCAAGGAAAACCAAGTTATAACTCCATTTTTAATAAGCCTAATGCCTTTTGAAATTTAGCATCTAAAGGAGCATCAATTGTTATTCGTTGTTGTTCAAATGGATGAGTAAATTGTAAACTTCGGGCATGCAATAACATTCGACCGATTCCAAATTGTTCTCTCCAATGCGTATTGTGCTTCACGTCCCCATGCCTTTTATCCCCGATTACAGGATGCCTAAGATGAGATAAATGCCTTCGTATTTGATGCCGTCTTCCTGTTTCAGGCATAGCTTTTACTAAAGTATATCGAGCAGTAGCATATCGCCCAATCGCTACGGGTATTTCTACTTTTGCCAATTGTTCAAAATGAGTAATGGCTTCTTTTTTCCCTAACCATTTTTCCTTGGCCAAGGGATAATCTACCGTCCAAGAGGGTTCTTCTATATGTCCTCTAGTCACTGCCAAATACCGTTTACCTACGATATGTTTTTGAAATAACTGTCCTAATTGACTAGCTGATTCTTTACTCTTAGCAAATATTAATACGCCAGAAGTACCTCTATCTAATCGATGTATGGGATATAGCTTTTTTTGAATCTGATCTCGTAGTAATTGTAGTACAAATTGTTTGTCTTCTGTGATACTCGTTCTATGGACCATAATGCCTGGAGGCTTATTGATCGCTATATAGTGTTCCTCTTCATACAAGACGGAAAAAGGTAAGTGTATGTCCATGTGGTAAAGCTATAAATAATTTACCGTAGCTCCAGCTTCTAGTTTGAGAGATTATGTATTTTAAAAGTATTTTAAAAAAAAGACCTACCTTTTGTAATAAATTTGAAATAGTGTGCTCTAACCTAATAGTGAACCAATAAAAGATACAACCAAACGATGACGGCAAAAGAAAAAGAACAATTTTTCCTAAGGCTTTTGGAAGCTAATAAAGCCCAAATCTATCGGATTTGCTGGGGCTTTAGTAAGCATTCAGAAGAGGTGGAAGATCTTTTTCAGGAAGTCTTATTGTTGATATGGAAAGGTTTAGATGGGTATCAAGGCAAGTCTGCGATATCCACTTGGGTATATCGGATCACAGTAAATACCTGTCTGTATTGGAAAAAGAAAAATAAGAGAATGCCATTGGATGCATTACAACATACTGATTTAAAAAGTGGTGCTAAGAATGCGGAGGAACAGATGGTTTATGATGATAACATGGATCAGCTTAGAAAGGCGATTCAACAGTTGAATGAAGTGGATCGTACTATTGCCTTGCTATTATTAGAGTCTGTTTCTTATAAGGAAATTGCGGAAATTACTGGTTTGACGACTAGTAATGTGGGGGTAAAGATTTCAAGAATTAAGAAGCGGATTAAAGAAATTTTAGAAGGCGTTGGAGTGTAGAAGAAGTCATTCTTTAACAAATTTGGTTCTTTAAAAAATCCCGTGATATACTGGTTAGTCACGAATGCACGAATACTAAAGTAAGTGTATTCATTAGAATCTTGATTCGTGCATTAGTGGCATTATTATTCCCTACACGCAATTTGTCTAAGAACCACAAATTTTAAATTTACTATGGGTAAATTATAATAGAAATAAATAAGTAAATAGACCGATTTTGAAAACAGAAATCTCTAAATTTTAACACTATGCTTCTTATTCACTCATTTTTTCATCTATTCATTTTCTCATTGTGAAACTTAAGTCAAATTTAGTCAAATGGATCTATTCGAACAATATCAAAAAGATTGGAAGAAAGGTAAAGCTAACCAAGAATCTAATCCATTATCAAATCTTAAAAACAAAGAAATTATGGATCAATTAATTCAATATGAAAAAACTGAAACTAAATATACCAAACTAGGATTAGCATGTGCATTTATAGGGATCGTTTCTGGACTATGGTTTGGGATAAATGAGATGATTGAAGATGGAGGAACTATTACGCCTACCATAATTGGAGGTATTGCATTAATGTTGTTTAGCATCTGTTATACTGCCTATAATGCGCTTAAAAGGGAACCTATGCAATCAATAGATCAAAATACGACCAATTATTTAGTACAGGCAAAAGAGAGATTGATTGCTCGAGCGCATCAATCAAAAAAAGGGAATATGCTCTACATAGTACTTTTGTTTATAGGAACAGGTATGGCTACTTCTAAGTTAGCTTATTTTTTGCTTGCGGCTTTAGTATTAAATGTTCTAATTTACTTTTTTTGGAATGTAGAGAAGAGCCCTTTCTTGAAAAAACAGTTAGCGGAATTAGATAAGAAAATCGCTAATTTGAAATAAGGGTATAATTGAACGCAGAGCCGCGGAGCATTACATGTAACGCGCATCTCCGCACCTCTGCGTTTAATA
>CAYOBX010000723.1:0-2522 GCA_964402245.1 uncultured Saprospiraceae bacterium
CTAGCTGAAGAACCTTCAAGGGACTTGTACCTATCCGATGTAGTAGTATCGTAAAATCAAATAGCCTTACAACTATTTGGTGCGCTTTTAACGAAGCGTTAAGAATGCTTGAGCGGTATGAAGCGAAAGTGTCCCGTACCGTTCTGAGGGGGGAGAGGGGCGTGAGCCCCCGACCTACCCGACTCAAGTGGGGCTAAGCGCCCCACCTGCAGCTATGCTGGGACGTTCCTGTGGAATCCTCCCTGCGGTCGGACTCCACAGGAACGGCCAAGGGTCATACCGCTATGCGCGCATCCCCCTTGTCCTGCTCCGCCCTCCCTTTCTCCCATTCGGTCGAAAGCGAGGACTCCACAGAACAAGGGGTATACACTCATTCCAAAGACTCCGAGGGCAGAAAAAAAAAAATTTCGGCTTCGCCGTTTTTTCCACCCTCTCCGCTTTGGAACGCTGCATGACCCTTGGCCGTTGGCAGCAAGCAGAAAAAAATGAAAAAAGATAACGAAGAAATCAAGTTTAAAGGAGGAGTCTTAATTATTGGCTCACTCATTTGGGATAAAGCTAAAATTCGTGAAAAATGGCGGACGGATAACTTAGATATGAAAAAAAAGACCTTGATAAATTTGCCAATAAGATATGGAAGAATTTCGCAAAGCAGAAATTGCACTCATTCAATGATATTTTCGTCCGATTGTAAATCAGCTGAAAAAATCGGAAAAGGATATTTTATTCCATTCAAAGAAGAAATGACAATTGGACAAATATTAGAACAGGGTAAATTAATGATTGACGCTGAACATAATAGAGTAACAGATTTAGCAAGGTTTAATTGGAGTTGGGGATGTTTAGGAGTAACTCTTAATCCGGAAATTTCGGAAGATAAATCAAAAGAGTTTGACTCTAAATGGAGCGAAAAATATAGTACTGGTTTTAATCCCAATCAATACAAAATTGGAGAAGAAGAACCAATTGTTTCAAAGGAAGGTCATTTGAAAATAGATTGGCAAGATGAATTAGGCGAAATTGAATTCATCATTGGAACAGCGACGAAACCAAATATTAAAGAATATCCAAAGGCAAAAAAAATAGCCAAAAAAATGGTTGTTAATGAATACGACGAATATTACCGAAATAATCGAAAAATTTCAATAAAAACATTTCAAGATGAAGACATAGAACTTGAAATTGATAAATCGAATGAAGAAGAATAAAGAAGCCTGCTGCCAACAAAGGCTAAAATGTTCATAGCCCCTATGCGGGGCTACGCCATTTAGCCAGACCGTTGGGCACCACCAAAAAAGAAACAAAATATACGACAAGAAAAAGACATAAATTAAATTAAATTCCATCTTAACAGAATAGTTTTTTTTGTGAAGAGTTTTATAATTATTATTCACAAAAAATTAAATAATGAAAGCTATTACGAAATTTAATTTACTAATCCTATTTATCATTTGCTTGGAAGTAAATTCAGATTGTCAAACCATAAAAGGAGAAGTTCAAGATAACCAAACATCAGAACTATTGTCATATGTTCATATTGGTGTAATTGGAAAAAATATGGGAACTATTTCAAAAGAGGATGGAACTTTTGAAATGTCAATTGAGAAAGGAAAGTCGACAGATACATTAGGATTTTCGATGATAGGTTACGAAACAAAAAAGATGTCATTAAATGAATTAAATCAAGAATATCTAATAATAAAACTTAAACCAACAAAATATAATCTATCATTAATTACGATAGAAGAATCACGACTAGTAAGAAAGTCCCTTAGAAAGAAAAAAATTGGTGCAAAAAGATTTATATCGACAATGACTGGGGGAGGGGGTACTGGTTGGGGAGGAGAAATAGGAATAAAAATTCGGAATGGAGGGAATCTATATAAAGTGAATCGATTAAATTTCAGGTTAAACGAAATTACCCATGATAGCATACTTTTTAGAGTAAATTTTTATAAAGTGGATGGTGATATGCCATCAGAATCAATTTTAACTAAAGAGATATTTCTTAAAGGATACTATGGTGAAGAGTGGGTTTCAGGATTTCTTGAAGATGAAAATATTTTTTTTGATGAAGACATAATTGTAAGTATAGAGACTATTAAGGTATGGAATTCTAGGAAGAAAGGATATACAATGTTTTTTAAGAAAAGAATATTATATTCATCAAAAGTATATTTGAAGGATACAAGTATGAGTGATTGGTATATAGGAGATGTTCCAAAACTAGCACTAAATTTGGATGTTCAAAAATACAAGAGAAAAACAAATAAGTGATCAATTGCCGATACTCAAAGAATTAATATGCTATCGAAAAATTAGATTATTAATCTAAGATTGATAGTTCCGTAAATAACAAATTAGTAAATTAAATTCAGAGAAAAGAAGGCAGTGCCCAACAATGCATCAGCGCTGCGACAAGAAAGTCGCTTTATAATACTGTTAAGCTAACGAATGGCAATAGCTTACAATGAGTTATTCAGGATTAGACTTAACCCTATGTACTGCCATAGGTTTTCTAC
>CAYOBX010000724.1:0-2489 GCA_964402245.1 uncultured Saprospiraceae bacterium
ATTATCCATATAACTAAAAGTAGTGTCGATAGTCGAAGTTTGTAACCATAGCCGTCTAGCTAAAAAATAACTCATTGATAATGAGTTATTTGTGAAAGTAGCTAGGAGAAGAACCAGTAGCTTTCGTATTCTTTTAGAGGTAGCGATTTTGCTAGATTTTTTAAAAAAAACCTAGCAAAATCGCTACCTCTAAAGTACTATAGTAAACTTACTTGTTGCCGAGTCTATCTGACTAGCTAGACAGGTCTCAAGAATAGAAGAAGATGCTCAAGTTATTATTTTAATTTGCCTTAGTCTAACGGATAGATATTTTCACTTTAAATGCGCGCGAAGCGCACGATCAAAATTTGCTTTCATAGCAGGTACATCAATTTTAGTATATACGCCAATTTGTCGAGCAAGATTATCATGTGGGGTCATCACCATTTTTTGTTCACACAATTCTGGATAAGCAATTGCTTCTAGGATGGCCACGTCCCACATGGTCCATTTCGTTTTTTCTAGATCAGTAGTTTTCCAGAAGCGGTCATAGCTTTCCCAACGGTCAATCAAATAATCTCCAATACCCCCTTTTCCTTTTAGTAATTCATCCATTACTGTTTTTTCAAATTCTAAGTGTTCGCTAGTAGTTGCGGTCATTACCCTAAATTCTAAATTAGCGGTATTTAACAGAACATCTACTGCATTTGGATCATTATTAGTATTAAATTCTCTTTTGCTCCAAGTATTCGTTACAACATCATACCAAAACCCTAAGTAGTTGACTGACAATTTGGGGATAATCGCAGGTTCGATTAAAACAGCCGATGCAATATTAGTACAAGGGCCTAAGATAGCAATGGACAATTTTTCACCATCGGGTGTTGCTAAGGCTTGTTCAATGATAAACTTGGCTGCCTCAGAAGATTGTGGACGCAATGTATTGACCATCGGAAAATTAGAGCCTTGAGGAATTGGAATATGTGTTTTACCCATTAATTCCAAGATCTCTTTATTCAGGCGTTGACTTTCCCCTACGGAGTCATTAGGTGTCCGTGGATTGGTATGCCATTGGGCAGAAGTGATGCCTATTACATTCAGTCTAGGCTCCAATAAAGCCCGAGCAATCGCATATAAATCATCGACTTCATTGGCAGTATCTGCATCTATTATAATACGTATAGGAGAATCCTGTTTCGATGTCCAATGATTAGCAAATGGATATAAACTACTTACTAAAACATATTTTGCTATATTATCTATAAATTGTCTTCTAGGTATTACATTCATTAGGTAGATACTATTTGATTTTAATTTAATTTATACTGGTCAAAGTACTTTAAATTTCAGAAATTTTATAATTTGCCTGCATGGAACTTAAACAACAATTTCTAATTACTTTTCCCAATTCTTTTTTCTTAGAAAATAATACTAGTCTAGTAGAACAATATCTAAGAAAGCAAGGATGGATTGAATCCACGGAAACAGTATTGGAATTAGAAAAACCTGGAGAAGGGAATATGAATCTTGTTTTGCGGGTAAAGACCAATCGACGCAGTTTTATTATTAAACAAGCAAGACTTTGGGTAGAAAAATTTCCTCAAATACCAGCTCCTGTAGAGCGGGTAGGGGTGGAAGCACGTTTTCTTCTGACATTAGCAGCAAATCCTATTTTTTCTTCTTTTAATCCGAAATTTTTAGGGTATGATGAAAATAGTTTTATAATTGCGATGGAGGACTTAGGAAAAGGGGCAGATTATAGTTTTCTGTATCAAGAAAATAACCAGTTAACTTCAGAAGAGATTCAAGCTATTGCCCATTATCTTACTGCCTTACATCAATTAAAACCTCCTTCCGACTTCCCTGAGAATAAGGCTATGCGCTTATTAAATCATGAACATATCTTTAATTTCCCGTTTTCAATGGATAATGGGTTTGATCTTGATGAGGTACAAAAAGGATTACAAGCAATTGCCCTTCCATATAAAAAGGATACTGAATTAAAATCAATCATTGAATCAACAGGGGCGATTTATTTGGCGCAAGGAAAGCACTTATTACATGGTGATTCTTATCCTGGAAGTTGGTTAAAAACAGAGGAAGGTTTGAAAGTGATTGATCCAGAATTTGGCTTCGTCGGTCCTGCTGAGTTTGATGTAGGGGTATTGATAGCTCATCTAATTATGGCTCAACAACCAAAGGAGATAGTACAGTTATTTTTATCTACCTACAAACAGCCTACCGACTTTAATCTATCTTTATTAGCTCGTTTTACTGGGGTAGAAATCCTTCGTCGACTGATTGGAATTGCTCAATTGCCTTTGAGTTTGACTTTGATGCAAAAGAAGGCCTTATTGGATAGGGCAGGCAAATATATTTTATTAGGAAGAATAGATTAATCAAAAAATTAGAAATGTAGCACTAGTGGTCGAAACCCTAAGTAATTGATAGTTAGAGAAGGGTTTTCTTATAAAAAAGTATTCGCTAAAAATTAGGCTAAAAACGTTAAA
>CAYOBX010000725.1:0-2484 GCA_964402245.1 uncultured Saprospiraceae bacterium
CTTCGTTATGGGATTTCGATCCTAATGTTTACCCTTTTGATCGGTAATATCTTTTCAATAATTTTTTAATATACCCCAAGCAGTCTCTATTTTTCCATTTCTAATTGGTAAGATTTCTCCAAACTGTAAAAACACAAACTCGCTCTGATGGGGTCGTAAAAACACAAAGTCATCTATAGCTAATTTAATAGAGGATGGTCCATTTACCATAGTTTGATTGGTAGAAATAAACATTCCATTTTGTTTTATACCTTCTGGATAGCAGTAGTCTGCTTTCCAAAATCCACCATAGATATAAAAGGATTGTTGATTACTAGAACTGATGAGATTCATAAAAGACTTCATCCGCTCTAACCCAGGTAAAGTTGTTCCTTTCAAAGCTTTTAAAACTGGACTAGCGATATAGCTTGCAGGTTCATATGTTGCTAAAGTTGGTAAGTCAAAAGTTGTTGGCTTTACAAGACAAGAGCCTGCAGAAATATCGTTTAGAGGCGACGATTCTTCATGCAATTGTAAGGTTGGACTACCAGCACCATTGAATGTTAGTGTATCTGACCATAAAGCTGGAAATTCTTGACGAATAAGTGTTTTACATTCTTCATAAAAGGTATTAGCAAGCCGTAACGATTTTTCCTGAGAACGTAAAATACTCGGTATCTTAACCACATGAGGATCATAACCCATTAAGCCACTAAAAGAAATCCACTCCTTATTATTGTCGATTAATTGCAAGCCTTTTTTTAAGGAGTCGGTAGTAGTAAATCCACCTCGATGTAAGCCTACATCAATTTCTATATTTAATCGTAATTTTTGATTTAATTTTTTGGCTAAATCAATATATTCTTGAATCCGTTTTTCGGTATCCACTAACCATTGTATCTGTAGATAGGAATTAAATCCTTTGTTAGTATCTGTCAAGTTATTGTAAAAATAAGAGGTGGTTTTAATGGGCATTGGCTTACCTAATAATACATCTGCCTCTGCATCTAATTTGCCTATTATTTCTGTTAAAAAAGGTTGGTGAAAAACCATTAATTTTTTAGTAGATGCTTGTTGCATAATATACTCAATCAATTCCCAAGAAGGTAAAGATTTAACGACTATTCTAAATTGAGCAGTAGGCGGCCAATTCCTTTTTAATGCCACTAAATTTTTATCTAATCGATTTAAATCAATTAATAAACAAGGAATAGCCCTTGTATGATTTTTAAGTGCTTGATTAAGGTTTTTAAAATAGGAATCCATGTAATTATTAATGATTAAATGAATAGATGTTTAAATGCGTACATGTGGGTAGTGTCCTAACTTCAAGTGGTATCCCTAAATAAATATCTGCTGCCTATTTATTCATATACTCATTTTCTCATTAAGAGCTAAGCCCTAACAGTTCCCTTATATATGGAGAAACAAATAAATTATCAGGATCTTGTTGTGCTCTATGCTTCAAAAAGGTATTATAGGCTGGATACATATCTGAAATAATAGAAGGAGATAACTGATTCATCTTTCCCCAATGGGGTCGTCCATTATGTGCGATGAAAATTTCCTCTAAGGCATTGAAATATAGTTCACAATCTTTACTACTATATACATGACAAGCAATGTAAGCCGAATCTCTCCCATTAGCAGGACTCATCATAATATCATCCCCTTTAACCCAACGATTCTCAATAGGAAAATGCACATTAAATTTTCCAGAGTTTACCGTTTTAACTACCTCTTTCTTCACCTCTTGGTAGGCATCGGCGGGAACATTATATTCCATCTCTCTAAACTTAACCAATCTAGGTGTGGCGTATACCTTATGACTATAATTTGTTTTTTTTGTATCAGAAATTAGATTGGCAGTCAGTTTGGAGATGGCTTGATTTTTAGAAGGAAACCATCGAGCAAATTCGCAAATGCCCATGAATAGATAATTTTCTATAACATATTCAGACCAATAATTGAAAAAACCAATCTTATCTATCTCTGAAGCAACTTCTATATTAGAAGTTTTTGTGGCGACTCTATTGGTATAAGGTAGCCAGAAAAATTCAAAATTTCGATTGTTATTTAGATAAGTTGGTAGGTTAGATAACACGGCATCTAATGGAGCAGCTTTTGTTTCTACACTTAATTTATAAAGAGGAACACATTGCAATGTTATTTCCGTAATAATCCCAAGCACCCCCATAGATACTTGGGCAGCTTTGAATAATTCTCGATTTTCTGTTTCTGAACAACTAACTGTTTCTCCTTTTCCATTGATAAATCGCAAGGCAATAACTTGGGTACTTATTGTCCCAAAACTAACTCCTGTTCCATGTGTACCCGTGCTAATTGTTCCTGCAATTGACTGGACATCAATATCACCAAGATTCTCCATAGCCATACCTTCTTTATAAAGTAAATCGCCTAGCAGATTCAACTTTGTTCCGCCTTTTACAGTAGCTTGAACCGTATTTTTATCTACACTTATCAACCCCTGATACTTATCCAAAC